>PKYW01000031.1:135-5797 GCA_003132805.1 Candidatus Dormiibacterota bacterium
ACGCCTGGTGAACCGCTCTGTGAGCCTATCAGCCTGCCGAAACCGCGGGCGCCGGCGCTGCCCCTGTGACGAACGTCGCTTCGATCGACGCCAGTTCTTCGGCGGTTCCCTGGATCTTCGGACCCTTGAACCAGTTCTTCGCCGACGCGAACCACCAGATCGTGGTGCCTCCGAGAACCACGGCGAACGCGACGATCGTGTAGTTGAAGTTACCGAGGGTCACTGGAAAGACCGTCGGAAGCACAAACAGGATGCTGATCAGGATGATCCACGCGACGGCGATGATTCCAATCGGACGGCTCCACCTTCCGAGGTTCCACGGCCCGGCCTGGAAGCTGGAACCGGCGCGCAGCCGCAGAAAGACCGGGATGCCGTATGCGACGTACAGGCCGATGACCGCAATCGAGATCACCGCGAAATACGCGGAGGGGTTGTAGAGATACGGCAGCCAGAGGATGAACGCACCGACGACGGCGAGCCAGATGGAGTTGGTTGGGGTGCGTGTCCGCTTGTTGATCTTGCTCCAGAGCTGGTGCCCGGGAACCGCTCCGTCGCGCGAGAACGCGAAGATCATGCGTGAGTTCGCGGTGACAGATGACATGCCGCAGTAGAACTGGGCACCGATCGCGATCAGCAACAGGAACTGACCCATGCCACCTCCCGCTGCGTCGAGGAACACTTGAGCAGCCGGCACGACTGCCGTCGACTCCGCTCCGTAGTTCTGGATTGCCGATGTGACACCGATGAGCAGGATCCAGCCTGCGACGAGTGAGACGACGATCGACATCACGATCCNNAACGTGATCCCGATCAGCAGCAGCCACCCGGCGAACAGGGACACGACGATCGACATCACGATCCCTCGGGGACCCGCGATCGCGGCGTTCCTCGTCTCCTCGGTCATGTGCGCGGAGGCGTCATACCCGGTGAAGGTGTACTGCGCGAGGAGGAGGCCGATCAGGAAGACGTAGATGATGTCGCCGGGAAAGCTTGCGCCGGTCGAGTTGTTGAAGTGGAAGAAGATGAACCCGACGGACTGATGGTGCTTGGGCACGATCAGCAGGACAGCGACGATAACCACAACGCCAACGATGTGCCACCACACCGAGATGTCATTGAGCAGCGCGACGAGACGCACGCCGAAGGTGTTCAGCAGACCGTGCACGAACAGCGCGATCGCATAGATCAGCAGGATATGGGGCGCGTCGAGTGGGTAGCCGAACCAGTTGTTGAGAAACGCCGACGCGAACAGTGCCAGGCCGCCATCGATGCCTGCCGTGACCGCGATCTGACCCAGCAGATTGAACCAACCGGTGAACCAGCTCCACGCCGGCGCATTCTTGCCGCCGAGCTTCGCCGACCAGTAATAGAGACCGCCCGCAGTTGGGTAGCTCGAGCAGACCTCGGCCATTGCCAGGCCGACGATGATGACCATGACGCCGACCAGCGGCCAGCCGATGTTCATGTCGATCGGCCCACCGTTGAGCATGGCGCCGCCATACGCGGTCAGGCAGCCGGACAGGATCGAGATGATCGTGAACGACACAGCGAAGTTGGAGAAGCCCCCCATCCGCCGCAGGAGTTCCTGTGCGTACCCCAGCTTGTGAAGAGTCTCGGTATCGCTGTCAACCGCCTGAATGCTCATCGGCTCAACTCCCAAATGCGACCCCGGATGTGGTGGGCCGCACAGTAGCAGCGGGCCTGTACCAGCGTCAACAGATTTATCGAATCGACCCAACCACGTACAAACTGTAAGAATCGTTTCAATGCCTGAGTTCCTCGTCGGTGAGCTGGTGCGCCAGCGCATGGGTGCGCTCAGTGCCTCGGAGCGGCGGCTCGCGCAGGTGCTGCTGGCCTTCTACCCGGTCGCCGGACTGGAGAACCTGACCCGCTTCGCGGAACGCGCCGGAGTCAGCCCCGCGACCGTGACCCGATTCATCACCAAGCTCGGTCTGCGCGGCTATCCGGAATTCCAGGACTCACTCCGCCAGGAGTTGCAGGAGCGGTTGAGCTCGCCGCTTACCCGGTATGAGCTGACCGCTACGGCAGATTCGAGCGGGTCGACGCTGCATGACGCATTCGCGACGCATGAGCACAGCCTGCGGGCCAGCGTCGACATGGTCTCCGAACACGATTTCGACGCCGTGGTCGACCTGCTCGCCGACCCACGCCGGCGCGTCCTCTCACTGGGCGGTCGGGTGAGCGCGTTCCTGGCCCGCTACCTCGCGAGCCAGCTGCATCTCATCCGACCCGGCGTCGAGCTCATTGACCCGGAACGGAGCAACCCCGCGGATCATCTCGTCGACCTCGGGCGCCGGGACATCCTGGTCGTCTTCGACTACCGCCGGTACCAGAGCGACACGATCAACAGCGCCAAGGTCGCGGCGGGGCGCGGAAGCACCGTCGTGCTGGTGACTGATCCCTGGTTGTCGCCGGCTGCGGCCTCGGCGCGATTCGTGCTCGTCACCGGCGTGCAGACCACCGTCACACCGTTCGACTCGATGGTGTCCGCGGTGGCGCTTACCGAGGCATTGATCGCCGGGGTGCTGGCACGTCTCGGCGAAACGGCGCACGCGCGGATGCGACGCATGGACGAGCTGCGCGGCGGCGTCGTCTACGGCGACGGTCCCTGAGCGAGGTACATTCCCGGCGTGATCGCTGAACGGCTCGAGCTCGCCGACTGGCGCCGGCAGGTGAGCGAGCTGTACGTCGCGATCCGCGCCGAACCCGATCCTGCGGTCGGATGGACGCACTGGCGCGAGGTGCGCGATCGACTCTTTCGCACGCACTCGCAGAGTCCCGTCCCGCAGGGCGAGCGCGGCGACGCGACCGCGCCGATCTACTACGAGTACGACCCCGGGCTGCGCACCGTCGCGGAGGTCGAGCCGGCCGACGGCGCAACGTTCGAGCTCCCCGGATCGACGAGCGGTCATGTCACCGCCGAGCGTGCCGGTACGGCGCGCTTCGTCCTCGGCGATCAGTCGGTTGGCCTGTCGATGTTCTGGCTGCTCGACTATGCCGGTGGCCTCTTCCTCTCGTTTCGCGATGCCAGCAGCGGAGGGGAGACGTACGGCGCCGGACGCTACCTGCTGGACACCGCGAAGGGAGCGGATCTCGGGGTCACCGGGGCTGGCCGCCTCATCCTCGATTTCAATTTCGCGTATCAGCCGTCGTGCAGCTACGACCCGCAATGGAGCTGTCCGCTCCCGCCGCGGGAGAACTGGCTTGCTATCCCGATTCGTGGTGGCGAACGCTTCCGCTCGTGATCAGAACAGCGAGGGGATCACCGCCTCGATGAGGTGAGGGCCCGGTTCTGCGAAGGCTCGCTCAAGGTCGGCGGTGAATGCCTCGGCAGTCTCCGGCCGGGTGGCCGGAACGCCAAATCCGCGCGCCAGCGCTACGAAGTCGATGTCCGGCGGGGAGATCTCGAGCATCTCGAGGGCGCGCGTGCCGGACGCCGGCGCGCCGACCCGCGCGAGCTCCATGCGCAGGATGGCGTAGCGGCGGTTGCTGAAGATGACGGTGGTCACGTCGAGCTGTTCCCGCGCCATGGACCAGAGCGCTTGCAGGGTGTAGAGCGCCGAGCCGTCCGCCTCGAGCGCCAGCACCGGGCGATCCGGGCAGGCGACCGCTGCTCCGAGCGCGACCGGGAGACCCTGGCCGATCGAGCCGCCGGTGAGGCTGAGCCAGTCGTGCCGAGGCGCCCCCGCCGTGAACGCCGGCAGGAAGGTGCCGCTGGTGTTGGCCTCGTCGGAAACGATGGCTCCCTCAGGCAGGAGCGCGCCGATGGCGCGGGCGATCGATTCAGCGCCGAGCTCTCCAGCCGGCCTGTCCGGTCTTGCCGGCGATCCGCCGTCGGGTGCGGCACCCGCGCCCAGCTCGCCGGCAAGCAACTCCAGCGCAGCGATGGCGTCGTCGCCGCCGCCCGCGAGGACCGTGACCTCGCAGCCCTCAGGCACCAGGTCGCTCGGCTTGCCCGGGTACGCGAAGAACGAGACCGGCGACGTCGTGTCGACGAGGATGAGGTGGCGAAGACCGTCGAGCTGACCGGCGGCCATCTCCGCGAGGTAGGCCAGGCGCTGGATCACCGGGATGCCGGCGCCTCGCTCAGCGCGCGCCGAGAATGTCTCGGCGAGCACCTCCGCCCCAGTTGCGGCAGCGATACGGGAGGCAGCAAGCAGCCCGCTTTCTCGAAGCGCGCTGCCACCGAGGAGGAGGGCGGCGTTCTGCTTGGAGCGCAGTGCCGCCGCCACCGCCCCCAGCGCCTCGGACCGCACCGCGAGGCGCTGTGCCCGTGCCTCCGCCGGCGCCACCGAACCGCCTTCAGACCACGACACGTCGGCGGGGAGGATGAGGGTTGCGACCTGTCCCGGTGGACCGCACGCTGCGGCGACTGTCGCAGCAGCATCGGCGCCGACGGACTCAGGGTGGAGGCTTCGACGGATCCACGTCGAGACGTTGCGGGCAACCGTGTCGATATCGGACTCGAGTGGGGCGTCGTACCGCTTGTGATACGTCGCGTGGTCGCCGACGATTGACACCACAGGTGCATGGCTGCGCCGCGCGTTGTGGAGATTCGCGAGCCCGTTGCCGAGGCCGGGCCCGAGGTGCAGCAGCACCGCGGCGGGACTCTCGCGCATCCGCGCATAGCCGTCCGCTGCGCCGGTTGCGACCCCTTCGAAGAGCGCGAGCACACCACGCATCTCCGGCACTGCGTCGAGGGTTGCGACGAAATGCATCTCCGACGTGCCGGGATTGGCGAAGACCACGTCCACATCCGACGCCACGAGACTGCGCAGCAGCGCCTCGGCGCCGATCATCCGGGCGCCACGCCGGGCGCTCCGGGCGAAGGCACGAGCATGGCTCCGGGATTGAGGATGCCGTCGGGATCGAATGCAGCCTTGATCCTGTGCATGAGCGCGAGCTTCGCAGGATTCTCGAGGGCGAGGAAATGGGCACGTTTGTCGGTGCCGATGCCGTGCTCACCCGATACCGCACCACCAAGGGCGGCGCCCGCCTCGAAGACGCTTCGCAGCACCCGCTCGAGCCGCTCCGGGTCCGGCTGGAACACCGACAGGTGCACGTTGCCATCGCCGGCGTGGCCGCATCCCAGGACCATCGATCCGGTCTCCTGTGCAATTACTGCCACTTGTGCCAGAAACTCCGGGATCTGGGCGCGCGGGACGACTGTGTCGACGATCTCGTTGGCACCCGCCGCTTTGGCGGCAAAGAAGGCGCGCTCCCGCGCCCCGATGAGGTCAGCCGCGGCACCAGCCGGGAGCACGTAGACGTCAAGGGCACCGAGCGTGGTGATGAGGTCGCCGAGCGACTCGATGTCCTCGTCGAGCCGTACGGAATCGCGTGATTCGAGGACCACCACCAGATAGGCGAGTGCTGCTTCCTTGACCGCTGTCCCGATGCCGAGCTCGAGCCCGCGCGCTGCGGTGATCGCTGCCATCGTCATCATGTCGATGTACTCGAGGATCATCGGTGCGGCGCCGCTCTGGACGATGCGCGGCACGGCGCTCGCAATCTCCGCCACGGTGCGGAACGGCGCGAGCACGGTGGCGGCGTGCGGCTGGCGGGGATAGAGACGCAGGATCGCCTCGGTGACGATGGCGAGGGTGCCCTCGGAGCCGACGAACAGGCTGGTGAGGTCGTA
>PKYW01000105.1 GCA_003132805.1 Candidatus Dormiibacterota bacterium
TGATCGTGCTCGACGACGCCAACCTTGAGCTCGCGATCGAAGGCGGCCTCTGGGGCGGATTCGGCACCACCGGCCAGCGCTGCACTGCGACCAGCATCGACCAGTCGTTGAGCATCTCGTACTCATCGAGGTGGTCGAGTGGGTTCCCGTGCAGGAGCTGGGCGACGGTGTCGGCGAAGATCTCGCGCATCGACAGGTCGAATCGCCGGCCGGTTCTGTGGTGATACACCTGCAGGTACATGTACAGACGCGACGCGAGGAACATCTCGAATGCGCCCGCTGCGTGCGCGTGGAGCACGATGCTGTCGCCGCTGACAAACGTGTAGTGGATGATCCGCTGCACTTCCACCGCGCCGAGGCTGATGCCGCACATGTACGCGTCGCGTGGAACATAGTCGAGGTTGTCGACCGTTGCCGGACCGCAGAGAATCGGCTTGAGCGCACGCAGCCATGGCGGCGGCGTGTAGCCCTCGATGCCCGCATCCGCCATCACCCACGCGACCCACATCGGATCGATCTGCTCGCCGGATGAGAAACGATCCGTCGGGCTGGCACGCAGCGACGAGATGATGTCGGCCAGCTGATGGGTCACCAGGTGGCGGCCGATCACCTCGTGGTCGAGGTGATACTGCTCGAGCACCTCGTGGTCGAAGAAATGTCCAAAGGGCCCATGACCGACGTCGTGGAGGAGTCCCGCGATGCGCAGCGTCTCCTCGACCAGGGCTGGCGATGGAGCATCCGGGAAAGCGACTCGCAGCGATGCATCGACGCGTCGTGAGAAGAGGCTCGCGAGATGCATCGCGCCCAGCAGGTGGGTGAATCGCGAATGCTCGGCGGTGGGGAAGACCCACCACGCTGACTGGAGCTGATGCACCCGGCGGAGACGCTGCAGCCAGACCGTGTCGAGGAGCTGACGCTCGCTCGCCTCGCCCGGCCGATCCTTGGTGATCTCTATGTAGCCATAGAGAGGATCGGCGATGAGGTTGACCTGGCGGAAGCGCTCCGCCGCGCCGAATGAGTTACTCGTCCTCGTCCTCTTCCTCGTCGTCGCCGTCTTCTTCGTCGTCGTCATCGGCCAGCGAAACCGACTTCCAGCCGCGTAGGTCGGTCATCGAACACCTCCTCAAGTGGGCGATCTGCCAGTTGTTCTAGGAACGATTTTATACGCCATGCCACGACCAGACGCCGGGACAGTGGTCTGGCGAGCGCCAAGCAGATGTCACGAATCGGTGATCTCTGTGACAGCGGCGTGTCACTGGGGAGATTCGCACCTAGAATCGAAATGGTGCGCCGAGCGTTCATTCTGTCGCCTGCATTCGTCGCCGCACTCACGCTTGCGTGGTCAGCGATGCCCGTCTCCGCCGCGCTGTCCGCGCGCCCATCTGCACTCACGGCAACATCACCAACGTCCGCTGAGCAGTTGCATACGAGCCACGCGCACGCGCTGAGCGCAACCGTGACGGCGGGAACATCGCCGTCGCTGTTGCAGAGTCAGCAGGGACTCAGCGAGAACGCCGCGATCACTGCGGCAGGAGCGGGAAATCCCGCTATGACCACCCCTGCCGACCCGAGCATCGCCGTCGGGCCGAACAACATCGTGGAGTTCGCGAACAGCGCTCTCATGATCACCCCCCGCTCTGGTGCCTCGCCGGTGTATGTGAACATCAGCGCGATGCTCGGCAACACGTCGGATTTTGCGCTTCGATACCCGCAGGTCGTGTATGACCCCTTCTCCGGGCGCTTCATCCTCATGGTGCTGGAGTCCAGCCAGACGGCGTGTGCGAGCCTCGTGGAGATCATGATGTCGCAGACCAACCCGGCGCTGCCGTGGACGTCGCGGGGATCGATCAACCTCGATCCCGCGCTCGGCAACGGTGTGGAGCTCTCGAACGTCTCGCTGGGACTCACGCCCAACGTACTGGTGGAGTCCAGCGACTACGTCAGTTGCACCACGAGTCTTCCAGTTGCGAGTCAGATGGTGGTGATCCGGAGAGCCGATTTCATCAGCGGCGCGTTGACGGCCAACAGCTATGCGTTCGTGGAGCCGGGACCCGTCGGGCTACAGCCGGCGGAAGCGCTGAGTGCGCAAAACGTTGAGTACGCGGTGGCCAACGATGCCAGCTGCAGCCCAGGAAAGGTGCCGGGCAGCTTCGCGGTGTTGGCCATCAACGGACTCCCTACAGCCGGCTCTATCGCATGGGTGTGCACGAGCGAATCCGAACCGACTGCGACGTCGACTCCCCCCGCAGCAGCGCAAGAAGGAACGGCGGCCACGCTGACAACCGGCAGCGATCGTTTCCTCAGCGCTGTCTGGCAGGGGAACGTGCTCTGGATGGCGGGCAACACCGGATGCAGTTCGGGTGGCACGGTGTCCTGCCTGAACGTCGTGTCGATTCCGGCGACGTCTCCGCCGACCTCGCTCGGCACACTCGGGACGCCAACACAGTTCCCGCCTGAAAGCGTGAGCGGTGCGTACCTCTACGATCCGGCGCTCGCTGTTGACAGCAGTGGCGATGCCATCCTCACCTTCGACAAGTCGTCGAGCTCGACGTTCGAGTCGATCATGGTCGCGGCCATCACGGGCGGCGTCTGGAGCAGCTTCAGCACGCTGCACGCGAGCGCGAACTTCTACCAACCCGGTGGCTGCTCGAGCTGTGCATGGGGCGACTACTCCGCAGCGGTGCAGGACGCTTCGCACCCAACCGATGTGTGGGTGGTCTCCGAGGAGGACGACGCCACCACCGGTACGGGCTGCGCGACCGCCACCGCGTGCTGGGACACGTACATCGGCCGGTATACGTTTGCAGGCCCGGCGATCTCGTCGTTGACGCCCGCTGCGGGACCATCCGCAGGCGGCCAGCTGGTCACTGTCGCCGGCTCGGACTTCGCGGTGGGCAGCACCTTCACGTTCAACAGCGCTACGGTCGTGCCGACGACCGGCTCGCTGACCCCGGATTCGTTCACGTTCACCACGCCACCGGGCCCGTCCGGATTGGTGCAGGCGCAGGTAACGGACTCGCTGGGAACAAGTCCTGTCACTGTCGGATCGGGCTACATCTACGTTGGGCTGGCGAACTACGTGCCTCTCACTCCGTTCCGCATCCTGGACACGCGTCCAGGATCATCGACGTGCACTCAGTGCACGCTGGATCCGACGCTCGGACCAGGAGCGACCGACAAGCTCCAGCTCACCGGCGTGACCGGGCTTTCGGTGACCGATCCGATACCCACCAACGCCACAGCGGTGGTCCTCAATGTGACCGAGGTGGCCGGCACCGCCGGTAGCCTCCTGACCGTCTATCCATACGGCACGAAACTGCCGACGGCTTCGAACCTGAACTTCGCCGCGGGTAAGGTGATCGCCAACCTCGTAACCGTCACGCTCGGTCAGGGTGGCGCGGTCGACATCTACAACGCCCTGGGGTCGGTCAACGTGCTCGCCGATGTCGAGGGATACTTCGCACCCGAGGCCTCGACCGTCGTCACCGGCGAGTTCCACCCCATCTCACCGGTTCGCGTGTGCGATACGAGAAGCACGTCGCCCACGCCCGCGTGCAAGGCGCATGGCGCGCTGAGCGCCACCGGGTCGATGGTCGTCAACGTGACGGGGATCGGCGTCGGGAGCAACATGATTCCCGTCAACGGCAGCGCAGCGGCCGCGGTGGTCAACCTCACCGGCGTCGCGGGGAGCGCCTTGACGTACCTGAGTCTCTCGCCAACCAACGCGAGCGGGCAGTGCTCGTACGGCCCGGGACACGCATCGCCCTTCTCATCGATCAACCTCACCGCGGGGTTGGTGGCGGCGAACCGGGTCATGGTTGCACTCGGCCCGTCCACGACTGGCGGACCGGACAACTCGCTCTGTGTCTATAACGCTGCCGGCTCGATCAACTTCCTCATCGACGCCAACGGATGGTATGGCGGTGCCAGCGCGCCGGTCGGTGCCCAGTACCAGGCCATCCAGCCGACTCGCATCTGCGACACACGGTCGGGCGGAGCCGGTTGCGCCAAGCACCTTATAGCCCCGCCAACTGCGAGCCTGATCACGGTGGCCGGCCAGGGTTCACTCCCATCGGGCGCAACCGTGGTGGCGGTGATCGCCAACCTCACCGCCATAGCCCCGAGCACGGCGACCTACCTGGTTGAGTACCCGGCGAATATCGGCGTCCCGGGCGCGTCGGATATCAACCTCAGCGCCGGGGAGGTGCTGCCCAACCTCACCGTTGTGCAACTCGACCCAGTGGCCGGCCCCGACCTCGGCGACATCGACCTGTACAACGCAGCTGGGAGCGTCAACGCGGTCATCGACATCGAGGGCTGGTTCCAGTAATCGGCTGACCCGGGCCCACCCGCCCGTCACCGGTGGGCGAACTCGATCGTTGCGACGCTGTGACGGCAACGTCAGAGGCTCTCTGGCAGTCTGGGTCGGGCATGCATAGGTCCTTCCACCGACTGGCGCTTGCGGCGCTGCTCGCTGGATCCGCGAGCGTTGCTCCGCTTGCGAGCGCCGGAGCCGCGGCCCCGACCACCGCCACCACGACAGCCTTCGCGACGGCTGCGTGGAGCGTGGGCGCGGTGGTCGACCGGATCGCGCCGCCGCACGCCAGTCAGCCCGGAACCCCGCTCCCGCCCGCGCCGACGGTCACGCACGGCATGCTCGCCGCTGAGACCGCAGGGACGGGCAATTACGGGCAGGCCCTGATCAGCGGCTGTGCCTGGGCGACCTGGGTCACCAACTGCCAGAACCTCACCGCGTACGGCAATGGATCGTCGTTCGACGACGTCGGGTGCGGGACCCCCTTCGGATGCGAGTTCGGACCGGAGTTCCAGTGCACCCAGCTCGCGCTTCGCTATGCGTACTACGCCTGGGGCGAGCCTGCGACCTGGGGTGGCCAGGCGTACCAGATGTGGACCGCGGGTCCATCGCTCCCCGTTCCCCTGCAGCAGTTCGCCAACGGCGCCGGTGTCGCGCCCATGCAGGGCGACCTCATGATCTTCGGTCCGGGATGGCTCGGTACCTACTGGGACGGGTCGGGCCACGTCGCGATCGTCCGTGACGTCGGGCCGGGCTACGTCGATGTGGTCGAGCAGAACGCGACGTCCAGCGGCACTGATCGCTTCGCGCTCAACGGTTCGCTGGTCACCGCCAACGGCTACACGCCGATCATCGGCTGGCTGCGCCAGACCGAGCAGACACCGGTGGAGCTCACCTCATCGAATGTTGCCGGGACCCCGCAGAGCGTTTCCGACCAGCCCGGCGATATCGACGTGATCTGGCGGGGCACTGACTCCAGGCTCCACGACATCGCGTATCGCAGCGGGGGGTGGCAACCGCAGTCGCTTGCCGCCATCAGCCCGGCGGATGTCGCCTCGGACCCGGCAGTCGTCTCGCCGTCGCCGGGTCAGGTCGACGCTTTCTGGGAGGACAGCAGCGGTAACCTCTGGCAGGTCCAGTCGCAGAGTGGGTACTTCGGCGCCGAGACATGGCTCGCTCCTCAGGAGCTTCAGGTCGGCACGCTCGCACCCGGTTCGGCTCCCACGGTGGTGAGCGAGGCCCCCGGCGATATGGAGATGATCTGGAAGGGCGCTGACGGGCAGCTCTGGGTCAGCGCCTTCACGGGGACCTGGTCTACTGCAACGCCACTCAACTCGGGCCTTGTCACCGGCAATCCATCCGCGGTCGCGACCACGAACGGGACCGTCGGGGTTGTGTGGCGCGACGCGGCCGGCAATCTCTGGAGCGACCTCGGTGCGGACTACGGGTGGTACGGCGCGCACGAGATCGGGACTGGCGGCCTTGCAAGTGACCCGACCGTTGTGATCGGAGGATCCGCCAACGTCGACGCGATCTGGCGCACACAGGCCGGGTCGATATGGGCCGCCGGTATCACTGCCAACGGAGGTCCAGCACAGGTCGAGGTCGATTCCGCAGTGAGCATGGGGCGCCCAGCGGCGGCCGGGACATCGTCCAGCACGGTGGCCGTTGTGATGCAGCGCGCCAACGGAACCCTTGCAGCCGCCATGTATCAGCCCACCAGTGGATGGGTCGGTCCGGAACAGCTCAACCAGGTCGCAGCGAGCTCTCAGATCTCCGCCGTGAACTGGTACACCAACGCCGTCGCTGCGTTCTGGCAGGGAACCGGCAATAGCCTCTGGTGGTCTGCCGCATGCGACGGCTGCGCGGCGCAGCCGCTCCCGGTCTACGACCCCACCCCGTAAGGCTTCTCGCCAGCGGCGTCGATTGACGTGGGCTGGTCCGCGGGGGCGATGATCCGCGAGTGACCACGCTGTCCGAGCTGGCTGGCGCCGGCGACGCGATCGCACGGACGTCCTCGAAATCGGAGAAGGTGCGGATCCTTGCGCAGTTTCTCGCCGCGATCGACGAGAGCGAGCTCGCCCAGGCGACGCGCTACTTCGGCGGCGGCGTGTTTCCGGCCGGTGACCAGCGCACCCTCCAGGTTGGTGGCGCGGCGTTCTCGTCGGTGCTCCGGACTGTCAGTGGCGCTGATGACTCAACAATCCGTGCGGCGTGGCGGCGCCACTCGGACACCGGCGACGTGACCGGCGACCTGCTTGCTCGCGTCGAGGGCCGTGTGACGTCGCCGATCTCGATCCACGACCTCGACCACGCGTTTGCCGAGATCGCGGGCACGCGCACCGCGCGCGAGCGTACGGGACTGCTCACCGCGCTGCTCGGCCGCGTCACACCGGATGAGGCCCGCTACATCGCCAAGTTGATCACCGGCGAGTTGCGCATCGGCTTGCGCGAAGGGCTGGTGGAGGAAGCCGTTGCGACCGCGTTCGGAGCGACATCCGATGCGGTCGGCCGCGCCGTGATGCTAACCGGTGACATCGGCGAGGCGGCACTCCTGACACGAGCAGGGCGGCTGGAAGACGCCGCACCGCACTGGTTCGTTCCATTGCGGTCGATGCTCGCCACACCCGTCGTCGATGCTGCCGAGGCGGTCGCGCGGCTTGGCGAGGACGTCTGGGTTGAAGACAAATATGACGGAATCCGGTGTCAGCTCCACCGTCGCGGCGCTGTGGCCGCTCTCTACAGCCGCGACCTCAAGAACGTGTCAGCTCAGTTCCCCGAGATCACCGATGCGGCGATGCGCCTGCACGCCGACGTGATGCTCGACGGCGAGATCCTCGCCTTCCACGATGGTCGCGTGATGCCGTTCCACGCGCTTCAGACAAGGCTTGGACGCGTCTCCCCGAGTGCGGACGTGATGGCGTCCGTGCCGGTGATTTACGTTGCCTGGGACGTGCTCAAGGTTAGTGACGAGGTCTTGATCGACCTCCCTTTGCGCGAGCGGCGAGCACGGCTGGAGGCGCTGATGGTGCCGCATCCGCTCGCACTTGCTCACCTCGAGCGGGTCCGCGGCGAAGCCGAGATCGACCGGCGATTTGACGATGCCCGGGCTCGATTGAACGAAGGACTCCTGCTGAAGCAACCCGAGTCGCCGTACACGCCGGGACGGCGCGGATTGAACTGGCTCAAGCTCAAGCGACCGCTCGACACGCTCGACGTCGTCGTGGTGGGCGCCGAATGGGGTCACGGCAAGCGACGTGGCGTGCTCAGCGATGTGACGTTCGCCGTTCGCATCGACGATACCGATCAACTGGCGACGATCGGCAAGGCGTATACGGGGCTCACCGATGTCGAGATCGCGGAGATGACTGCGCTTTTACAGGACATCACCATCGCGGATCACGGTCACTACCGCACCGTTGAGCCACGCATCGTCCTCGAGATCGCCTTCGACGCGGTGCAGGTTTCGGCGCGCCACAAGTCAGGATTTGCCCTCCGCTTTCCGCGCATCGCCCGGTGGCGGCACGACAAGTCGCCTGCCGATATCGACATGCTCTCTCGGGTTCGAGACCTTGCCAACGCGATCGAGCACGAGCGCGTCCAGCTTGTCGACCAGACCGGCGCCTGATCAGCTCTGTTCGAGAAAGGCTCCGAAGAGTTCCGGGGTGTCCATGGCCGGGTCGCCGACCTGCGAGAAGGCGTCGAAGCGCGCGCGCAACGCCGCGTACTGCTGCACCAGTGCCCGGTCGTCGTACGCCTCCATCGGATCCCAGGGATGCAGATATCGAACCTCGCTGATTCCCGCCTGGAGCATCTCCTTGAGGCAGCCGAAGCACGGCTGTGTCGTCGTGGTCATCGAGGCCCCGAGGGTCTGCTGGCCGAAACGCGCCGCGGTAAGCAGCGCATTCTGCTCGGCATGCACGCAGATGCAGATGTCGTACGCGCCGCCGCGCAGCCCGTCATCATCGCGCCGCGAGCAGCGGTGGCAGCCGCCGTCGGAGCAGTTCGGCATGCCGAAGGGGGTCCCGTTGTATCCCGTGCTCAGGACCCGCGCATCGCGGGTGATCACCGCTCCCACCCTGCGCCCGAGGCAGTCCGCGCGGGTGCGAGCGGCGAGCGCGATGAGCAGAAAGTACTGATCCTTGCTGGGCCGGTGTGGCGCCGGGGTGCTCATATCTCTATGGTGGCTGAGATCGGCGGTTTCATGACGCCGAGGTCGTCGGGATAGAGTTGCGCCAGGGCGGGTAGCTCAGCCGGTTAGAGCAGGGGGCTCATAACCCCACGGTCCCAGGTTCGAATCCTGGCCCGCCCACCTGTCATGTCTCGGTCCGGACCACAACACTTGCATCCCTGTATGCTCGCATCGGAGCGCCGGGAAGTCTGGTCGGCAGTGTGAGGATCACGCCCACGATGCGGACCCGCCATGAGCGTCAGAATCCCCGCCAGCCGTCGCTGGTTCGACCACTTCAGAGTCTCTCGAGCGCGGCGCGAGGCGATTCGCACGACGCTGTGGATCGTTCCGAGCGTGATGGTCGTGCTGGTCGGTCTGCTCTTCCTGGCGACGTACGGTCTCGATCGCCTCGCCGCCAACAACACCGTTCACCTCCCCGGATTCATCACGAGTGGGAGTCCGGACGACGCACGGGAGATCCTGATAGCGATTGCTGCTGCGGTCATCACCGTGGCCGGCGTGGTCTTCTCGATCACCATCCTGGTGCTTCAACTCGCCTCGCAGCAGTTTGGCCCGCGCATGCTGCGCAACTTCATCCGTGACCTGGGGACGCAGTTCAGCCTGGGGGCTTTCGTCGCGACCTTCGTCTACTCAGTGCTCGCGCTCGGCTCAGTCGAGAGCGCACCTGCGAGTGATTTCGTGCCCCACGTCTCGGTCACGGTCGCCCTGGTTCTCACACTCGTCGACCTCGGCATTCTCATCTATTTCATCCATCACGTCGCCACCTCGATTCAGTTGACATCGGTTGTGTCTGGCATTGCTGGAGACTTTCGATCGACCCTTGCGAACCTCCAGGCCGACATGGCAACTTCCGCACCCAGGTACGCGGCGGAGCCCAATCCGTCAGAGATCGGTGAGAACGTTCTTGCCGTCGGTGCGCCCGTGTTTGCGCATTCGAGTGGCTTCATCCAGTCGGTCGGGCATCGACATTTAATGGATATTGCGGTGTCGTCAGACAGCGTCATCCGGCTCATACGCCGGCCGGGACATTTCGTTCTCGAAGGTGAGCCGGTTGCGTTTGTCGTCCCGACCCACGCCGCCCGTGCAGTCTCCGAGTCGTTCAATCGAGCGAACATCGTTGGCCCCAACCGCACCCTCACGCAGGATCTCGGTTTTGCGGTCGATCAACTCGTCGAGGTAGCGATTCGGGCGCTGTCACCGGCGGTCAACGACACGTTCACAGCGCTCAACTGCATCGATTGGCTTGGGGACTGTCTTTGCCATGCGGCGGTCTCACGACTCCCGGATGGGATCCACCGCGATCCGTCTGGGCATCTTCGCATCATCGAGCCGGTGATAACNNGCCCGACGAATCCTCATCGCTGCAGATGAGACGGTGCGAGATGAGTCGGATCGAGCCGATGTTCATGCCGCGTTCGAAGCAATGATGTCCCGCGTGGGCTGACGGTACTTGGGCTGGACGTCGGCCCGCGCCGCGTTCGAAAGGTTATTGCCGGAAGTGGCTATAACCTGTCCGGTGACTGGCATTTGTCCGTGTTGAGTCCGAGCGTTGGCGAACAGGGGTGGCTATACTTTCTCGTGTGGAAGCGCTCGCAATACCGGATGCCCGAGAGCGTCTGCGTCAGGGTGTGGATGCGCTGGTCGATGAGTCCATCGATGACGTCTCGACGCATGCCCTCGGCAAGGATCTGACCGACATCCGACGGTGCATCGATCGCCTCGAAGCAGAGTTCGTGCGGCGCCTGCATCGCTTTGATCGTGCTCACGGAGCCCAGGCCGATGGCGGGGTGAGCACGGTGTCCTGGCTGCGACGCTGCGGCATGACCGTGAAGGCGGCCGCCTACCGCGTGCACTTGGCGCGGACGCTCGGCGAGTTGCCGGCCACGCTCGATAGCGCCCGTGCCGGTCGTGCCTCCTTCAGCAACGCGACCATGATCGCCCACCTCGCCGAGGATGTCGGTGTGGAGCAGGTGAGGCCGTTCGAGTCCATCCTGGTGGGCGCAGCGGAGACGCTCAATCCCGGTGCCATGCGCACCCTCACCCAGGCCACCCGGCTGCGGCTCGATCCCGATGGGGTGCTCGCCGACGACAACCGCGCCCATGAACGTCGGTGGTTCGAGTGCGAGCAGACCTATGGGGGTGTGTTCGTCCTGCGTGGTGAACTCGATGCCGAAGGCGGTGCTCTGGTGAAGACGGCGATCGATACGCTCGCTCACGGGATGAGTCGTGGCGAGACGCGGTCGGGGTCGCAGCGCCGCGCCGACGCGCTGGTCGATCTTGCCGCCACGCAACTGCGGAGTGGTGACCATCGCGATGTGCACGGACAGCGGCCGCATCTCACGGTCACGGTGGGCGCGGACACGTTGCGATCTGGCGCTGATGTCCAAGTAGCCGAGATGGGCGGCGTCGGTCCGATCCATCCGGAAACCGCACGCCGTATTGCTTGCGACGCGGTGCGGACGATGGTGACGCTTGCACCGCCGGTGGGTGATGCTCCCTCGACGGTCGGAAGCACACCTGCGCTGCCGCTCTCGGTCGGACGGGCAACGCGCACGATCCCGGCCCACATCCGCACCGCGCTGCACCTCCGCGACCAGGGGTGTCGCTTCCCGGGATGCGACCGCCCTGAGGCGTGGACCGACGGCCACCACATCGTCCACTGGGCGGACGGCGGTCCAACCGAGCTCGAGAACCTGGTCTCACTGTGCCGCCCGCACCACCGCCGCGTACACGAGCAGGGGTGGAGCATCCACATTGCTGACGGCGTGGCCGTCGTGGAGCCACCGCCCTGACGAAAGTGCCAGGAGGTGGAGCCCGCCACGTGGACGCCGAGTAGCCGACGCGCGCCCAAAGTGACTTCGTACTGGCCTGACTAGTGGCTCAGCCGGCCAGACCGAGCCACGGATGGAAGGCGGCTGGAACTTGGCACTTGCAAACGTGTGACGCGTTCGCTACGATTCGCCTATGGAAGGGGGACTGGTCGCTTCTGGTGTCGATGTCCCTGTAGTCGATGGCAGGCAAGCCCGCTTTGCGAATCTCTCGAGGCACGCGATCACCGCGGCATTCGTGGCCGTTATCGCGCTGGCCTTCCATATCAGCGGGGCCAGTGGGTCGACGGCCACCACCAACCTGTCGGTTCTCGTGCTCTCGACCCTCATCGCCCAGGTGAGCCTGCCGCGCCGGCAACTGCGCAGCCTGCTGCTCGCGACGTCGCAACGGGCGTATTTCGAAAACCCGCGTCACGACAGGCGGGCAGTCGCTCGTACCGCCCTACCTCATATGCTGTCCCAAACAGGCGGCGTCCACGAGGGGCATTGACATGGGTTTCCTCGACGACTTGAAGAAGGCTGCGCAGGATGCCGGATCCGCGATGCAGCGTGGGGTGGATAACCTTCAGAAGCCGGGCGCGCCGCCCGAGCCGCCACCCGTCGGCGGCGAGATGGCGGGTGCTCCTCCGAGCCCACCATCGGTGGCAAGCGCACCCCCGGAATTGCCCGTGCCCGGAGCTCCTCAGGCAATGCCTCCCATGGCGAGCGCACTGCCGGACGCGCCCGTGTCGGGCTCTCCGTTGGCAATGCCTCCTATCGCCGAGCCGCAGTCATCGTCGCTGCCGCAGTTGCCGGCGCCCGACGGCGCAAACGCCCTCCCGCCGCCGCCTGCCCAAACGCCGTAGGCCGCCCGGAGACCCGACCCGGCGGACGCTACGATGGCCGCGCTCATGAATGAGTGCAGGTAGCCCATCCGTGTCCTGCGATTGGCTCTTCGTCGACGGGTCCAGTCTCATCTTCCGCGCCTTCTATGGCGTCCCCAAGACGGTCCGATCGCCCGACGGAAAGCTGGTCAACGCCGCGCGGGGATTCCTCGAGACGCTGACCCGGCTGGCCGGCACCCGGCAGCCGCGTCACATCGCAGTCGCCAGCGATGCTGACTGGCGCCCGGACTGGCGGGTTGCGTTGATCCCGGGGTACAAAGCCCAGCGGGTCGCCGAACCCATTCCACCGGCGCTCGTCCCGCAGATGCCGGTGATCGATGCACTCCTGGCCGCGATCGGCATCGACGAGCTCGGCGTCGCGGACTACGAGGCAGAGGACGTCATCTCCACCTGGACGGCGGAGGCCACGGGAACCGTCGAGATCGTCAGCGGTGATCGCGACCTGTTCGCGCTCATCGAGGACCCCCGGGTCACCGTGCTCTACCCGGAAAAGGGCGGCTGGGCGATCGTCGACGAATCCGAGGTGACGAAGCGGTACGGGATCCCAGGGCGTCGCTACGCGGATTTCGCGATGCTCCGCGGCGATCCCTCCGACGGGCTGCCGGGCTTGAAGGGCGTGGGCGCGGTCGCCGCCGCGTCGATGATCCGCCAATACGGCGGCGTCACCAGCCTGCTCGAGGCGCACCGGCTCAGTGAGCCCGATCAGGACTACCTGACCCGGGCGACGAAGGTGGTTCCTCCCGTCCCGGACCTGCCGATCGAGCTGCCGGCTGGAAGGCGGGACCACTACCCCGCGGATCCGGCGGCGCTCAACGCGCTGATGGCCGAGCACGGTCTGCAGGCGGCGTGCAGCCGTCTCGCCGACGCGCTCAACCAGCAGATGAGCCAATCGTGAGATGACTCGCGTGCGGACCGACCGCGTGACCGTCATCGGCATCGTCATCGCAGTGGTGAGCCCACCGGTGCTGACGCTCATCCTGGCCCAGTTGCCCACCTCGGAAGCGCGCGCTTACGTCTTCCTGTACCTGGGAATCGTCGCGTCCCTCGGCCTCCTCACCGGCCTCGTCCCGGCGCTCGTAGCCGCCGCGATGTCATCCGTCCTCGGCGACTACTTCTTTCTACCTCCCGTCGACAGCCTGAGTCTTGCCAACCCGAGTGACGTCCTCTACCTGGTCATCTTCTTTGCCACTGCGAGCGCGGTCGGCACTGTCGCGGCCCTTCGTCGCCGGGCGATCATCGAGGCGCGCCATCTGACCCGGACGCTCGAGGACACGAACGCCGAGCTCGAGCGCCTGTACCAAGAGCAAGCGGCATCGGCGCGGACGGCGGTCCGGCTGGCACAGACCCAGCAACAGATCTCCGCGCTCCGCGAGGCGGACCGTGTGCGGCGCGAACTGCTCCAGAACGTGAGCCACGAGTTGCGCACGCCGCTGGCAAGCATCCTGACGGGTGCGACGGTGCTCCTCGGCCGGAGCGATGTCTCCGTAGCCGTTCGCGACGGCTTGTCGGGCATCGTCACCCAATCCCGAAGGCTCGACCGGCTGGTCGGCGACATGCTGGACCTGGCTCGAATCGAGGGTCACGCGCTCGAGTTGCGCCTCGAGCCCACGGATGTGGGCGACGCGGTCGAGGCGGCCGTTGGCCGGCTGAAGCAGATCCGTCCAACCCGCGACGTCCGAGTCACCACCGAGCCAGGTCCGCCTGAAGCCGTCGCCGACTGGGATCGGCTCGGTCAGGTGCTCGACAATCTGCTCGTCAACGCCGACCGGTATGCGCCACCCACAACACCGATCGAGATCGAGGTCGCCCATGGTGCACGCGGGACCATCGTGACTCGCGTGATCGATCACGGCGCGGGCGTTGACCCCGCCCTGCGCGACCGCATCTTCGAGCGATTCGTTCGCGATGAGGAGTCTGGTGCGGAGGGCACGGGCCTCGGTCTCGCGATCGTCCGCGGGATCATCGAGGCGCACGCGGGGCGCATCTGGCTCGACGATCCCGACGAGGGCGGTGGAGCCGTGTTCGCGTTCACGCTCCCTGCAGTTCCGGCCGAGGCGGCTGCTCTCGAGCCTGCCGTCACCGACCCGGCGAAAGTTCCCTAGCCGGCGTTCGCCTTTCGATCACGACCGCTCGGCTCGTGCCGCCTCCTTGTGTGGGGTCGCCAGCACGTGGATGTCGACGTCGGTGAGGAGCTGGATGAGCCTGCGCAGCGTGCCGCGGCGCCCCCGGCCGCGCGTGACCACGATCTCGGTGGCGAGGATCTTTCGCGCGTAGTGCGTCAGGGCACTCGCAGGGTCGTTCTCGTAGAGCGTCACGAACGTGCCGTCGGCCTGGTGAGTGAGTGCCGCATACGTACCGAGGAGCTGCATCTCCTGCTCCGATCGCTTGCGATCGCGGACGGTAACTGCGGTCATCTTGCCGTCGAGCCGGGCCGCGAGGGCCGCGGTACTGGCGATGACGTCGTCCATGCCGGGACGTGGCGGAACACAGAGCATGACCCGCGGTTTGACCTCCCAGGGCGCCTCGATGCCGCGGTCGCGCATGTACGCGACGAGGCGGCGATCGGTGTGCTCTGCGAGGATCCGGAAAGCGAGCTCACGCAATGACGCGAGCACCTCGGGCCGGAACGCGCGAGCCCGAGCCTGCGCCGCCTCGCTGGCGGGGACGATCTCGCCGCGGCGGAGGCGTTCGTCGAGCAGTGACGGCGTGATGTCAACGATCTCGAGCTCGGTGACATCGTCGAGGAACTCGTCCTCGACGATGTGCTCCGGGCGTGGTCCGAGCATCGCGCCCATGCCCTCGACCGTGCTGCGCAGGTCAGTGAGGTGCAGGGTGGCGATCAGCATCATGCCGGCGCGGAGGAGGAGAGGCACTGACTCGGTGATGGGCCGTCCCTTGGTGTCGACGCCCGCGAGGTCGTCGAGGCATGCCACCTCGGGGTTGCGGCGCAGCAACGCGTCGACGTCGACAACGCCATCTCGAGCCGGGGAGTTCGGTCCTCCGAGCATCTCCAGGTCACCGACGGCGAGCTCGCAGCGACTCCGGCCGTCGGTTTTCACCGCCGCCACAACCACATCCGTACCTCGCTGGTGGCGCCGGTTCGCCTCGTCGAGCATCGCCACTGTCGTACCGCACCCGCGTGCATACCCGAGGTACACACGCAGCCCCGAGCGGCTCGCGCTTGCATGGAGCGCGCGAAGCAACGTGTCGGAGTCGGGGCGCTGGTCGCTGTTCGTGAGCGTGCCACCGCGTTGCAGCGCGGGGCGTGCGATGACATGCACGCTCACATCCGGGAGCTCGCTGATCAGCCGGTCCACGAGCCCGCGGTGCAGGCGGCTGCGTACCCCCGGATGCGACGACTGGCCGACCACCACGTGCTGCACGCCGAGTTCCTGCGCCACGGCGATGACGTTGTCGACGACCTTGCCCTCGCGCTCGAGAAACCCGCACTGGAGCAGCTCGGCGAGCTGCTGCGACTTCGTCCGGCCGGGCTCGGTTCCCGCGTCATTCCGGCTCCGGACCACAAGGACGGTGCAGAACCCACCGAACCGACGGGCGAGGCGACTGGCCCGGCGGATCAGTGTGCCGCTGCTCTGGCTTCCGCTGACCGCCACGAGGACCGACTGCGGCGAGGGCCGGATGGCACCGCGGGCGCGGCCGACCGTCTGCGCCACAAGGCGGAGCGCGATCTCGCGCAGCGCCGCGAGGTTGCCGGGCCGGAAGAAGTTGGCGAGCGCAGTATCGATCTTCTCTGGCGCGTAGATATTCCCGTGGCGCATGCGCTTGCGGAGGGCCTCTGGGGAGATGTCGATGAACTGGATCTCGTCAGCATTGTCGAGAACACTATCGGGAAGGGTCTCGCGCACCGGAATGCCAGTGATGTGCTCGGCAAGGTCCTTGACCGACTCGAGGTGCTGGACGTTGACTGTGGTGATCACGTCGATGCCGGCGGCGAGGATCTCCTCGACGTCCTCATAGCGCTTGGCGTGACGGACACCGGGCACGTTGGTGTGCGCGAGCTCGTCCACGAGCGTCACCTGCGGGTGGCGGGCGAGGACGGCATCAAGGTCCATCTCGTCCATGAGGCGGCCGTGATACTCGACCTGAAGGCGCGGGACGACTTCGAGGTTCCCGATTGCCTGCTCGGTGAGCTTGCGACCGTGGGTCTCGACGTACCCCACGACAACGTCTTCTCCCTGCGAGCGGCGGTCGTGTGCCTCGCGGAGCATGGCAAACGTCTTGCCGCTTCCCGGTGTGGCTCCGAGGAACACCCGGAGCTGGCCACGCCCGACCTTGGTTGTCACCGGGACCGGCACCGCGCCGGCGGCGATCGTGTCGGTCATGGATTTAATTGTGCTCGTCTCGCCCGCCCGATAAACGCCTTCAGCCGGCGAGGCTGACCTGCTGGGCGTCGAGTGCGAGGTTGAGCTGCAGGACGTTGACCACCGGCTCGCCGAACACCCAGAGGATGCGGCCCTGCACTTGGGACTCGACGAGCGCGTGCAGCTTGCTGGGGCTGAGGCTCCGGGCGCTGGCCACCATGTTCACCTGGGCGAGCGCGGCGGCTTCACTGATGTCCGGGTCGAAGCCGGTGAAGTCCGAGGTGACGAGGTCGATCGGCACGGGAGCGGAAACGCCGGCCGCCTCATACGCCGCGACGGCGTTCTTGATGTTCTCCTGGAGGAGCGGGTTCGAGGGACCGAGGTTGCTTCCCGCCGAGTTCGCCGCGTTGCAGGGCTCAAGGGTGGCTGTACTCGCGTTGTACGTGTAGGACAGGCGTCCCTGGAAGTACTTCGGGTTGATCGTGATCTTCAGGCTGCCGTCCTTGGCAATCGTTTCCTGAGGGCAGCTCTGACCGATGAGCGTCGATCCGACGACCTTGCCGTTCACGGTGACAAGACTGCCGTTGGCCTGGCTGTTGAAGGCCACCTGCGAGATGCCTGTGATCACGAAGGTGTACACGAGCGCGAGCGCGGCGATGAATACGGTGACCCGGAGCCCGATCAGGAGTTGCTTTGGCAGGTTGCTCATGTTCGTGTCACCTAGACCAGGTGCAGCGCGTTGATGATCAGGTCGATGATCTTGATGCCGATAAATGGTGCGATCACACCCCCGACACCGTAGATGAGCAGGTTGCGGCGCAGTAGCGAGCTTGCGCCGACCGCCCTGAAGCGCACGCCCCGAAGGGCGAGGGGTACCAATGCGATGATGATCAGCGCGTTGAAGATGACCGCGCTCAGGATGGCGCTGTGGGCCGACTGTAGATGCATGACGTTGAGGACCGCTAGCGGCCGGAGTGCGACGTACGCGGTGAACATCGCTGGGATGATCGCGAAGTACTTNNTTGGCGACGTCGTTGGCGATGCTGAACGTCGTCAGCGCGCCACGCGTGATGAGCATCTGCTTGCCGGTCTCCACGATCTCGATGAGCTTGGTGGGGTCGCTGTCGAGATCGACAAGGTTAGCCGCCTCCTTCGCCGCCTGAGTACCACTGTTCATGGCGACACCGACGTCCGCCTGGGCAAGTGCCGGCGCGTCGTTCGTCCCATCGCCGGTCATCGCCACGAGCTTGCCTCCGGCCTGCTCCTGGCGGATGAGCTCGAGCTTGTTCTCGGGGGTCGCCTGCGCGAGGAAGTCGTCGACTCCCGCCTCGCGAGCGATGGCAGCCGCCGTCAACGGGTTGTCCCCGGTGATCATCACCGTGCGCAGCCCCATCCTGCGTAGCTCCGCAAAGCGCTCGGCGATACCGGGCTTGACGATGTCCTTCAGGTGGATGGTTCCCAGGACGACATGGTTCTCCGCGACGAGCAACGGTGTCCCGCCACTGCGTGCGATCGTCTCCACCTGCTCGTTGACTTCCTTCGAGACCGCATCACCTCCGCACCAAGCGGCAACCGAGTCGCCGGCCCCTTTGCGGATGCTGTCAGCGCCACGATCGACACCGCTCATGCGCGTTTCTGCCGTGAATGGCACGAAGGTCCACTCACCGCCCTCGGCCTCCTCGGGGGCGCCGAAGCGGCGGGCCAGAGTGACGATGGAGCGGCCCTCAGGGGTTTCGTCGGCCCTGCTCGCAAGGTCGGCCGCGCGCACCAGCTTTTCCATCGCAACCCCGGGAGCGGGGAGGAACTCGGTGGCCTGGCGGTTGCCCAACGTGATGGTCCCGGTCTTGTCGAGCAGAAGGGTATCCACGTCGCCGGCGGCCTCGACGGCACGCCCCGACATGGCGAGCACGTTCTTCTGAAGCAGCCTGTCGATGCCGGCGATGCCGATCGCGCTCAGAAGGCCGCCGATCGTGGTTGGGATGAGACAGACGAGGAGCGCGATGAGGACCGGGACTTCGATGGACGCCCCCGAGAAGATCGCATACGGCTGCAGCGTCACGACGGCGATCAGGAAGATCAGCGTCAAGCTCGCGAGCAGGATGTTGAGTGCAATCTCGTTGGGAGTCTTCTGACGCGAGGCACTCTCGACAAGCGAGATCATGCGGTCGAGGAACGTCTCGCCCGGGTTCTGGGTGATCTCGATGACGATGCGGTCGCTGAGGACGCGCGTGCCACCGGTGACAGCGCTTCGGTCGCCACCGGCCTCACGAATGACCGGTGCTGATTCACCGGTGATCGCTGACTCGTCGACGCTCGCGATTCCCTCGACGATCGTGCCGTCGCTTGGGATGACGTCGCCGGCTTCGCAGACCACGACATCGCCCTTGCGCAGCTCGATTGCCGGCACAGGCGTCTCCTTGCCACCGACGCCGCCCTCCAGCTTGCGGGCGATGGTCTCGGTACGCGTCCGGCGCAGCGCCTGGGCCTGCGCTTTCCCGCGTCCTTCAGCGATCGCCTCCGCGAAGTTCGCGAAGAGCACCGTGAACCACAGCCAGAGCGCGATCTGACCAACGAAGCTGTTGTCAGTGCCGTGGCCCACCAGGCCGGCGACGAATCCGTACGTGGTCATCGCGGCACCAATCTCCACGATGAACATCACCGGATTACGCGCCATCGTGCGCGGGTCGAGCTTGACGAAGCTCTGGCCAATCGCCGGGATCAGCAGCTCCGGGTCGGTGACGCTGCTGCGCTGGCGCTTCGGGCGTACGGATGTAAGGGCCAAATCAGTGTCCCGCGATGAGCTTGAAGTGCTCGAGAATCGGCCCGAGCGAGACGGCGGGGAAGAACGTGAGTGCGGCGACGATCAGGATCGTGCCGACCAGCAGCGCCACAAACAGGAGTCCGTCAGTGGGGAACGTCCCGGCGCTGGCAGGCACGATCTTCTTCTTCACGAGGTTGCCGGCCATTGCCATCACCGGGATGACGAAGAGGTAGCGACCCATCCACATGGCCCCGGCAAGCATGAAGTTGTAGAAGTTGGTATTGCCCGAGAGTCCTGCCATGGCGCTGCCGTTGTTGCCCGTCGCTGACGCAAACGCATAGAGGATCTCGGTCAGGCTGTGCGGCGTGCCCTGGCCCGCTAACGGGCCGGCCTGTCCTCCCGACGTCAGGACGGCGACCGCCGAGAATCCCAGGATGGACGCGGGCAGGATGAGAATTGCGATCGCTGCAAACTTGACATCACGTCCTTCGATCTTCTTGCCGAGGTACTCGGGTGTCCTCCCGACCATGAGTCCCGCAATAAAGACGGCCACGATGGCGAAAACGACCATGCCGTACAGACCCGAGCCGACGTCGCCTGGGGTGATCTCGCCGAGCTTGATGAGGACCAATGACACGAGACCTCCAATCGGCGTCATGCTGTCCTGCGAAGCATCGACGGAACCCGTACTCGTGCCAGTGGTGGACGAGTTGTACAGCGCCGATTGAATCGGACCGAAGCGGGCCTCTTTGCCTTCCATGTTGCCGCCGGCAGAGTCAGCTGTCGAGACCTGGCTCGCCCCCGTGGTAACAAGCGCGGGATTACCCTGCTGCTCCTGCCACGCCATGACTCCGAAGCCGCCGACGAGGATGATCCCCATCACGGCGCCGAGCACGATCCCCTGCTTGACGTGACCAACCCATTTCCCGAAGGTGATGGTCAGCCCGAAGGGGATCAGCAGGCAGATGAAGATCTCCAGCGAGTTCGTGAATCCGTTGGGATTCTCGAACGGGTGCGCGGCGTTCGCGTTGAAGAATCCACCGCCGTTGGTGCCAAGATCCTTGATCGCTTCCATGGAGGCGACGGGACCCTGCGCGATCGTCTGCAGCCCATTGGTCAGTGTGTGCACGACCGAGTAGTTGCTGAAGTTCTGAATCGCTCCGTTGGCGACCAGCACGAGCGCGAGCACCACGCTGATCGGGAGCAGCACATAGAGGATGCAGCGGACAATGTCCACCCAGAAATTCCCCAGCGTGCTCATGGTCCGCCGCGCGATCGCGCGAATGACAACGATTGCAACAGCGATTCCAACGGCGGCGCTGAGGAACTGATGGAGCACCAGTGCCACGATCTGCGAGAAGTAGCTCATGGTTGACTCGCCCGCGTAGTTCTGCCAGTTCGTGTTCGTGGCGAAGCTGATTGCCGTGTTGAACGCGAGCGGCGCAGGAACACCCGGGAAGTTCTCGGGGTTGAAGGGCAGGTAGTTCTGGAATCGGAGCACCACGTACGTGAACGCGATGCTGACCACCGTCACCGAAAGGAGCGAGACGAGGTACGCGATCCAGCCTTGCTCGTGATCGGCGTCGACGCCGATGATCTTGTAGGTGAGACGTTCGACAGGGCCGATCACCCGGCTCAGCCAGACGCGCTCGCCCTTGAAGACCTTGACCATGTAGCCGCCGATGAACCAGGCGCCGACGCCGACGGCGGCATACGTGATCACCGCCGCGATGATGTCGAGAACCATCAGAAGCGCTCCGGGGCGACGAGCGCGATCACGAGGTAGATCGCAGCCAGCAGCGCGATGACCGCCGAGACGATGTAGCCCGTGAGTTCCGACCCCACGTTAGATCTTCCCCATGCCGGCGGACAGCAGGTACGCGGCCACGATCATCCCGGCGAAGCAGAGCACCACCAGCAGGTCGAGTTGCATTGCCACGAGTATCGAATCGCCTGCGTCAACGCTGCGTCAACAATGCGTCAGGGCCACGCTACGGCTCGGGCGCCTGGCGCGACCCCTTATCCGGCCGACAGGATGTGGATGTCGACTTCACTGTGGGTTCGGATGAGCTCGCGAACGGTCGCCCCGGCTCGCTTGCCGCCACGCGATTCCCGGGTGATGAGCAGTTCGGTCACCAGGTTCTCCCGAGCGTATCGGGCGAGAGCCGGAGCGATCGCGGGGTCGGCGAGCGTGACAACCTGGCCGCCGAGTTGCGTGGTGAGGGCTGCGTAGCGCCCCGCGACCTCGGTGCTCGCACTGTCGCCGGTCCGTACCGTGACCGATCGGAAATCGGTGTCCAGGCTGGCGGCGAGCCCCGCGGCTCGGCGGATGAGCCGCTCCATGCCTGGACGCTCAGCGACGCACGCCATGACCCGTGGTCGTGCCTCCCACTGCGCCGTCTCGCCCTGGCGGCGGAGGTGCAGGATCTGCTGGTGGTCCGCGTGCCAGGCGACCATCCGGAAAGCCTGCTCGCGCAGCCGGGCAAGAGTCTCATCGCGGAACTCGGTTCGTAGCGCCGCATCGACCTGGTCCCGAGGGACGATCTCTCCCGCCCGCACCCGTTCGACAAGGAGTGACGCCGGAACATCCACGAGCTCGATGTCGTCGATCAGGTCAAGCACCGGTTCATCCATGGGATCGGCGGCGTGGAGCGTCGCGATCACGGTGATGCCCGCATCCAGGAGGCGGTCGAGATCCATGCGGAGCTCGGCCGGGGCGGACGACGCTGAGGCCAGGTCGTCGATGCAGACGACCTGAGGGTTGCGGGCAAGCATTGCGTCGACGTCCGGTCGGGACGGAACGCCGCTGCCGCCACCGGCAATCTCGAGGTCGGCCAGGTCAGCGTCAACGCCGGGATGGAAGTGTGCGATCGCGGCGACCACGCAATCGGTGCCCCGCGACGCCCGCCGCCGCGCCTCGTCGAGCATCGCTGTCGTCGTCCCGCAGCCCCGGGCGTAGCCGAGGTAGACCCGTAACGTTCCCCTGCGTACGAAGCGAGCATCGTCGTCCTCGGACGCGGTCGGTTTCGCTGTGGTACGCGGCAGGAGGCGGGCGATCACGTGCACGTCCACGTCGGGGAGGGTCTCGATGAGGCGATCGGTCAGCGTCGTACGCCGCATCCGCAGCCGCTGCCGTGGATCGGATGCACCCACCACGAGGTGTTGCGCGCCGACCTCGCGGACGGTCGCGCGGACTTCTTTGGCGACATCGCCACCCGGGCGCTCGGTGAACGTTGCGCCGAGCTGCTCGACCGTGGCGCGCACTGCCGGCGTACTCCGGGGTCCGACGGTGACGACGGTGCAGATCCCACCCGTGCGTCGAGCAAGGCGCGACCCGCGACGCACCAGTGACTCCGCCTGGGGGCTCGACCCGACAGCCACCACCACGTCCTGTGGCTCAAGGCGCGCGGGCACGGCGCCTCCACCCAGGCGGCGCGCCACGTAGCGCAGCGCCAATTCGCGCAGGGAGCCCAGAACCTCCATCCGGTACGGCCCTGCCAGTGCGGCCTCGATCTCGTCTCGCGGGCAGACGTTGCCGTGTGACACGCGCCGCTGCAGCGCCCCGGGAGCAATGTCCACGAACTGAACATCGGTCGTACCGTCGAGCAGCCGGTCAGGGACGGTCACGGCGACGGGCTCACCGGTGATGTGCTCGACGGACTCGCGCTGACTCTCGATCTGCCAGGCGTCCAGCGTGGTCAGCACGTCGATGCCGGCATCGAGCAGCGCTTCGACCTCCTGCCATCGCCATGGATGGGCGGCACCGGGCGCATTGAGGTGAGCCAGGTCGTCGACAAGGGCGACCTGGGGATGCCGGGCGATCACGGCATCGACGTCGACGTCGTCTTGCGGCTGGCCGTCGGTACCAGTGGCGGGCTCGATGCGCTCGAGATCACCGATCGCCTCTTCGGTGTGCAGGCGGTCGCGCGTTTTGAGCGCCGCCACCACGACGTCCTCGCCCGCGGCTCTGCGATGGTGCGCGTCGCGGAGCATGGCGAACGTCTTTCCGGAACCAGGATAGGCGCCGAGGTACACGCGAAGCACCCCCCGACGGGTCTGCGTCGCCGGCACGTCTGCGCCGGCGGAGGCGTGCGCGGGATGGTCCTCGAGGCTCAGCTGTTCACGGGTCCCGTCGAACGCATACAGCTCGGCGTAGCGACCCCAGTTGATGGCGGTGTCCATCTGCTGACGGGCCTCCGCGTCGCCGAACCGGCGGTGGAGCAGGTCGATGAAGAAGCCGGACGGGAGATTGCCGTCCTTGGATCCGAGGAGCGCACGGTCGATGGTGCGCGGAAAGTGGGGGTGATGGCCACATCAACTCCGCCTAGCTGATCGTCGCGCGATTGCCAGAGTCGCGCGTGCGCTTATGGCGTCACGACTCTAGTCGAAGCCCGAGCCAGCAGCGATGCGAACGTCAAGGTTCCGCCAATGCGGCTTGGGACGCCCAACAACATCGGCGGCAGTACTCGGATCGCGTCGAAGCCCGCGCCGACTGAACAAAGAGAGGCCGCGGGACTGGAGGGTGCCCGCGGCCTCATGTGGGAGGTCAGTTATGCCGCGGGACGACCAGTACAGGGCACGGCGCCAGCCGGATCATCCGCTGGCCGGCGGTGCCGAACACGAGGTCGGCGATCGGCCCATGATGGCTTGTGCCCGCGACGATGAGATCAGCGTGGCATTCGCGCGCCATCTCGGCGATCGACTTTGCCGCCGTGCCGGTCGTCGCCTGCATGTGCACTTCTGCGTCGACACCCGCAGCTCGAAGATCGGCCACTTGCAGGCGCACCTTGCGCTTGAGGAGATCCTCATTGGCGTGTACCGTCTGCGCGCCGCCGCGTCCGGCCATCAATTCATTGACGTGCGCGACGATCACCTTTGTCGTCCCTCGCCGTGCGAGCGACTGCGCAACAGTGACGAGCAGATCAGCTTTCTCCGAACCGTCCGATGCGACCAGAATTGTTGTGAACATTGCCTTTACCGATAGACGGGCCGACGAACCACTCCTAACGATGGAGCAGTGGCCGTCAACAACCCGTCAATGACTTCTCGACTGCCCGCGTCAGCTGCGTGCAAGCGTCACGAATGGGACGCCAGCGCCCAGCGCCGCCCCGGCCTGTTCGGCCAGTGTCACGGCCGCGAGCAGTTGATCGCGGCGCACCTTGGTACCAGGCTCGGCGATCAGCACGTAGCGGCCGAGGCGACGCTGGTTGTGTTCGACATCGATCGTGATCTCCTTGCCGGGCAGGCCGAGCGTGTCAACGCCCCACCAGATCCGACCCCAGCTGACGTTGCCGTTTCGATCGATGGTCGGACCCGGCCGGTCAGGCCGCGATGTCTCGAACCGGCAGTCGCGCAGTCCGAGCAGGCTTCGCAGTTCCTGAGTGACGGCGTCGACCACTTCGTCCGGCTCGGCGCCGGCGGCCATCAACTCGGCGATCGCCTGCACGTGTGCGAGGTCGTCGCTCTGTTGCACGACCAGTGCTCGGTTCCTGCGGTTTCGCGCCGAGAGCTGGCCGACGATCAACCCGCCAACGAGCAGCAGAGCGGTCGTCTCGATGTCCTGGGGGTGTGACATTGCGAGCGACCCGTACGGCTGGGTGAAGCCGATGTCGTAACAGAGCGCCGCCGAAACTGCCGCGATGAGTGCCGAGACGCGCGTCCCAGTGGCTCCAAGCAAGGACACGAGGACGGCAAAACCCAGCGCAACTGTCGCAGCGGGAGCCTGGCTGCGCAAGGGCAGGATCGCGAAGGTAAGCGCCACGGGCGCAACGACCGCGGCAACGATCACAGAAACTGGCTGGGTCGCGGACGCGACCGCCAGGGTCCGACCCCTCCAGTCCTGAGGCGTTCTGTCCGGCTCGGACGGCGTCGCGCTGAGCAGCATGATCACCACGCGGGCTAGATCCCGCCTCCAGATGGCCGTTCGACCACCGCCGCTTCCAGAGCGTTGAGATCATCGCAGGCAAGGACGAGATCGCCATGCGCACCCGGATAGGCGCTCGCCAGGTTCAGGCCGGCAGCGGCCGCGCGCCGGCTGATGTCCGCCAGCACACCGGGTTCGTCGGGGAATCGGTCGACGAGAACCTCGCGGATGGTTGCCACCGTATAGCCGGCGGCCGTGATCGCGGCGAGCGCACNNGTGTGACTCTTGATCAGTTCGCCGCTGACGCGCTCGAGAAGGTGCTCGCTTCCGGGTGCGACGACGACGTACTCACGCTCTCGCAACATGTCGATCTCCGTTGTCCGTCTTCGTTGCCATCGCAACACAAATCATGCGAGCGACGCGGTTAACAGAGCGTCAACGGGGAGGCCCGAATCGGTACCCCTGGCGGCCCACGGTGACGACGATCTGCGGATGCGCCGGGTCGTCCTCGAGCTTGACGCGCAGGCGCTGCGCGAACGTCCGGAGGTAGTTGCGCTCGTCGGCATACTGCGGTCCCCAGACGCGCTGGAGGAGGGTGCGGTGGTCGATGGTCACGCCGGCGTTGCGCGCCAGTTCGGCAAGCAGCAGCCACTCGGTTGGTGACAGTCGCACCTCAACGCCAACGCGGGTCACCGAACGCGCGCCGAGGTCGACGCGGACGCTGCCGCGCGCGACGATGCCGCCTGCACCGTCGGGCGGTCTCACCCGGCGGAGGACCGCACGCACCCGGGCGAGCAACTCGTCGGCGCCGAAGGGCTTGGCCAGGTAGTCGTCAGCACCGAGATCGAGCGCGCGCACCTTGTCCGATTCCTCACCCCGCGCGCTGATGACGATCACCGCCGGCCGATGCTGATTGTCCATCTGCTCGAGAATCTGCCAGCCGTCGACGAAGGGAAGACCGATATCGAGCAGGACGATATCGAAGGCTTTCGGCTCGCGGAGCAGTTGCGACGCGGTGATGCCGTGCGACGCCAGCGCGGTTTCATAGCCGGCGGAGTCGAGTGCGCCCGCGAGGATCTCGCGAAGCGCCGCGTCGTCCTCGACGACCAGGATGCGCGCCTGGGGCTCGTCGATCAACAGGTGCCCGGACCAATCGGCGCCGCGCCCGGGACGACGGTGATCGTCTCCGTGAAGGTCGCGGGCGGGTTGAACGACTGATGGCTTGGAGAGACGAGCTCGACCTCGACGGTGTGCCGTCCCGACGTGAGATCGACCGGTACGTGCCAGACGTCGACCGTCGGCGCCTGAGCGCCGTCGAGGATCACCGCGAGGTAGTACTGCGATGACGTCGCCGGGATAAGCGCACCGGACGCCTTCACGCCACACACGGTCAGCGTCAGAGGTGCGCCGACGTCTGCGCCGCGTGAGGGTGACACGATGCGCACAGCGTACGGCGCCGCCACGAGGAGCGCGGGGCTGAAGATCCAGCTCGCGATCAGGCCCCCGGCGCCACAGACTGCCGCGATCCCTCCCGCGATACGAAGCGCGCTGCGCCGCACTGCGAAGACCAGGAGGCCGCCGCCGAAGATCAGCAGTGCCATCCCCCATTGCAGCGGCAGTGGAAGGTTGCTGACGATGTGCGCGATCACGAACGCCAATTTCAGGCCGGAGCGACGGTGAAGAAGATCGTCGGCGTGACGTCGCGCGGGTTGAACGGGTAATGGTCCTGGGCGACGAACTCCGCATGCATCGAGTACTCGAGCCCGGGCGTCACCGGGATCGGCTGCGTCAGTGTGTAGCTCATATAGATGAGCTGGTTGTTGAGATACAGGTGCACATGACCCTTGGTGGGGGTGATGTCACCGAGGGCGGTGGTCACCGACGTCACCACGCCCCCCGTGATCGACACCTTCACAACCAGCGTGGTCCCGTGAACGACCTCGCCGTTAGTTGGGGAGATCAGGGTGATCTTCACGGGCGTTGAAGGGCGATGGGCGAGTCCGCCCGCCAGCGTGGGGTAGGGAGTCGGCCCCGGCGTACCCGACGGCCCGTCAGCAGCAGCGGATCCGCAGGCTGTCAGGCCAACGAGTAATGCAGTCAGGAAGACGAGCAATGGACGTCGCATAGTGAGGAGTTCCCTGCCCACCCCATTATCCGCAGCGCCGGCGACGCAGGCTCAGCAAGGCGAATCGCACAACGGGTGCAAGGCGGGAGGAGGTGGGCGGCACCCGGCGAATTTGACCGCTCCCGAGCGAGCGCGACACTGCTTGCGCGCACGAGGGAGCGGGCAAGCTGAGCAAGGTGCCGCCCGCCGCCTCCCGCCAGACTACAGAGCGGCCTCTATGCGTCTTGCTGAAGGTCCGCCGCGATGTTCAGCGCAGGCGGTAGGTGGCCGGGCGCTCGTCGGTGACCGACACCTTCGGAGCGTTCCGCTCCAGGATGCGCCGGACCTGCTGCGGCGTGAAGCTGCCACCGAGACGCTTGCGGATCGCCGCCACCGCCAGGGGTCGCGTGGAGTCCTTCAGGACTGCGAGCACCTTGTCGTCCGGGGTGCTCCGCGTGGTCGTGTGCTTGCCGTTTGAGGAGGCGGGGGCGGCCGCCACCGTTCTGGCCGGTTCGGGGGCGCTTTCGGGCACACGGTTCACGTGTTCGGGCAGCGCGGGTGCGGGAGCCTCGGCATGCGCGGGGAGATCGATCCGGGCCGGCCGGGTCGATCCTTCACCGTGCAGGCGGGTCCACATCGCGGGAAGGTCGTCGAGGACCTGGCGCACGAAAGCCGCCGATCCACTCACCTCGATCTCGCGCTCACCGTCACGAAGTCGCAGCGAGTGCGACATCGGCGCGGCGGGCACCTCCACGCGTGGCGCAGGGCGGAAGGGCGGCCGCGAATCGTTCCGGGAATCGTTGTTGAAGCTGGGTCGCGGGCCCGAGAACTGCCTGGGGCCGGAGAACGAGGGACGGTCCGAAGATGGACGTCCCTGATAAGGGCGGTCGTCAGGCATTGGTCTCCTGGTTGTCTGCAGGTTCGTCGTGGTTGGGACCATGGCTCCGGCCGCCGCGCGGTGCCGACTCGGCGACCACCGGGGTGCCGACGACATCGGCATCAGGGCTGGCCGCTGTCTCGGTCTCCGTGTCTGTCTTGGACGCCCTCGTCAGATCGGTGATCTCGACATGACGGTCGTCGTCGTCTGGCAGGGTGATCTGGGGCAGATCGTCGTCGTCGGACGGGGCCGGTCCGAAGAGCCGCTCCTGAATCTTGGTGCGCAGCGGCGACTGGACGAGCGCGAATACCCCGCCAACGACCGCGGCGCCAATCAGGAGATTGCGAACGCGATGGGTCTTCTTCTTCGGACGGATGGCGGTGCTCAACTTGCCCGACGCATCGGCGATGCGCTCGCGCGCCGCGTTGCCGGCTGCGCTCACCCTGCCGTCTGCGGCAAGGTTCTCAGCGGTCTCCGCAAGCGTGGTGGCGGCTGTCTGCAATGCCTGGCTCAATCCTTCAGCACCACGCTGCACTGTTGGGAGCGCAGCGCTGCCCGCGCCGCGCGCGAGCGTGACTGCGTGATCCGCAAGGTCACTGATCGTATCTGCTGCGCGCCCGCGATCAAGCACGGCAGCTCTGGAACGTCGACTCCGCATGCTGCAACAAACCTCCGTTCTCACCTGCCATGTATGGCGCCAAACGATGAAGGGGCGCCAAAACATTGATTCTACGTTGGTTGCACGATTCAACGACACCCGGCGTCGCGCGGGGTGAGATCAGGCGGCGGAGGAAAGCGCCGGTGCGATGTCTCTGAGACTGATCGGCGATGCCTCGCGAGCCAGAGCAGTGTCCAGAGGCGCGTCGAGGAACCACCGGATGCGCGCTGCCGCCACCGGCCCGACCAACCTGGCAAGCTCGGGCTCGGATGCGATGTAGATCGCCCGCAAGGACGGGAACGATCGGATCAACTTCACGAAGGCAGCAGGCTCGAGACCGTCGAGCGCGGCGAGATGGCTCACCCGGCGCCGGGCGAGCGAGCCGGCCTCATCCGCATCGAGCGGGAGCTGGAGCTCGATCGTTCGAATTGGCATGCGCTCATTGTACCGAACGGATGTTCGACTTGTCAAACTGGACTGATCATGCGTACGCTTGCGCCGATGCCTCTGTACGAATACCGCTGCAATGACTGCTCGGCCACCTTCGAGCTGCTCCGTCCGATGGCCGATCGCGAAGTCGCCGCCGTCTGCCCGAGCTGCGAGAGCCGGGCCAGCATGCCGCTGATCAGCCGGGTGGCCGTCCATGCCGGGTCCAACGCCGAGGCGTCCGCATCGACGGGCGGAGGCGGCGGTGGGTGCTGCGGCGGCAGTTGCGGCTGCGGCGCCAACTGACCGAGGGTTAGCCGGCTCCCACAGCTGGGACGCCCACCACGGGCTGAGCGACGGTTCCGGTCAGGTCCAGCTCCGTCTGCAGGACTGACGCGAGGAACACCCGCCGGTGCGCGGGGTGCGGGCCGTATTCACGAATCGCCGCGCGGTGCTCCGGAGCGCCGTATCCCTTATTGCTCGCCCAGTTGTAGTAGGGCGCGTCGTCGTGCATCCGCGTCATCAGGGCATCGCGGTGGACCTTCGCGATGATCGAGGCGGCCGAGACCGCCGGCACCTTGCGATCGCCGGCGACGAGCGAGTGGAGGGGGCGCGAGACGGGAATGCGCAGGTTGCCGTCGCAGCAGTAGCCGTCGGCGTCGACGGCGTCGACAAGCCGGCGGAAGATCTCGACGTTCGCCCACCCCAGGCCGCGGGCGTTGATGTCCTCGACGCTCACCTCGGCGACCGCCCACGCGACCGCCCGCTCCCGGAGCACCGCTCCCACGAGCTCGCGCTGTTTGGCGGTCAGCAATTTGCTGTCACGAAGCAGGGGGTGACGGAATCGCTGGGGCAGGACCACTGCAGCGGCGACGAGTGGACCCGCGTAGGCGCCACGGCCGACCTCGTCCATGCCGCACAGGCGGAAAGCGCGCCAATCGCTGACCGCGAAGGTGGTTCGGATGTAGTCGGGAACGCGGAACCGCGGCATCGGCTGGCGAGAGTGTAGCCCTCGGGTTTGCTACGGTGGCGGGCAAGGACCATCCCTGGGAGGCATACGTCGTTGAACGAGGTGCGCTGGACTGACGTCGCCCCGCGCGACGGGCTCCAGAACATCGCCGACACCATCAGCACGGAAGCGAAGATCCGGCTCGTCCGCGGGCTGCTCGACGCGGGCGTGCCGCGCGTGGAGGCAACCTCGTTTGTCTCCCCGGCCTGGGTCCCACAGCTCGCCGACGCACCCGCGGTGCTCGCCGGACTGGAACGCGACCTGCCCCGGCTGCGCGTGCTCATCCCGAATCTCCGTGGTCTGGAGCTTGCGCTTGCGCACGGTGTGCGCAACGTGCTCGTCACCATCGCCGCGACGGATTCCTTCAATCAGCGAAATGTGAATCGCACCGTTGCCGAGTCGCTTGACGAGATCTCGCACATCGTCGAACTGGCGGGCGAGCGCGCATGTACCGTCGATGCAGCAGTTTCGGTGAGCTTCGGATGTCCCTTTGACGGAGAGGTCCAGCCGGCACGAGTCGTCGAGCTCTGCGCGGATCTTGTCGCCCGCGGTGTTGCCGAGGTGGGAATCGCGGACACAATCGGCGTGGCGACCCCGGTGGATGTCACCGCGATGTGCGGGCTCGCCGCAGCGGCGGTGCCGATCGATCGTCTGTCGCTGCACGTGCACGACACGCGTGGACTCGGCGTCGCCAACGTCATCGCCGCATTCGACGCGGGGATTCGTCGCTTCGACGGCTCGGTGGGCGGCGTTGGTGGCTGTCCCTTCGCGCCGCGGTCCACCGGCAATGTCTGCACGGAGGACGCACTCCAGGCGCTGCACGCGCTCGGCGCTGTGACAGGCATCGATCTCGCCGCTCTGTGCGTGGTGGCTGAGGGGCTCGCATCGGACCTGCGCCACGACCTCCCGGGCAAGCTCTATCGGGCTGGGATATGGAGTCGGGCGCCGCAGGAGGCGGCCGTGGAGACGAACGTTGGCTGAGGCCGTCGACGCGCGCCTGGAACGAGCGCGTGCCGGTGGACCGCAGCGGCATCGCGACAAGCTCGCCGTCCAGCACAAGCTGACGGCGCGCGAGCGGATCGCGCGCCTCTTCGACCCGGATGCGACGTTCGTCGAGGACGGCCTGCTTGCGGGCACCGAAGATCCGGAGCTTGCAGCCGAAGGAGTCGTCACCGGGATCGGCATCATGCACGGCAGGACGTGCGCGGTCATGGCGAACGATCCGACCGTCAAGGCGGGTTCGTGGGGTCCGCGCACCGTCGAGAAGATCGTGCGCATCCAGGAGACGGCGGAACGCCTGCAGATTCCGCTGGTCTACCTCGTGGACTCAGCCGGTGCGCGCATCACCGAGCAGGTTGCGATGTTCCCAGGGCGGCGTCACGCCGGACGCATCTTCCACATGCAGGTCCGGCTTTCGGGTCAGGTGCCCCAGGTCTGCGTGCTCTTCGGACCGAGTGCCGCGGGTGGAGCCTACATCCCGGCGTTCTGCGACATCGTGATCATGGTCGAGGGCAACGCATCGATGTACCTCGGCTCACCGCGTATGGCCGAGGTCGTCGTGGGCGAGAAGGTGACGCTGGAGGAGATGGGTGGTGCCCGCATGCACTGCACGGTGAGCGGCTGTGGCGATGTGCTCGTTCCCGATGAGGACGCCGGCATCGTGTCAGCGCGCCGCTATCTCGAGTTCCTGCCCCAGTCATGGCACGACTCACCGCCGGTCATTGCATCGCGCGACGTTGAGCCGGGATCCGAGGACATCACCGATGTGATCCCACCAGAGGCGTCGAAGGGATACGACGTCATGGCCTTCATCCGCGGGATCATCGATGAAGGTTCCTTCTTCGAGATCAAGCGCCTCTTCGCCCGCGAGATCGTGTGCGGCTTGGCGCGAATCGACGGTTATTCCGTTGGCGTCCTCGCGTCGCAACCGCGCTTCAAGGGTGGCGTGCTCTTTGTGGACTCGGCTGACAAGGCAACGCGTTTCATCACGTGCTGCGATGCGTTCAACGTGCCGCTCCTGTTCCTCGCGGACGTCCCCGGATTCATGATCGGCACGGCTGTCGAGCGTCAGGGGATCATCCGGCACGGTGCCAAGATGATCGCGGCGCTCGCGCAGGCGCAGGTACCGCGCATCTCGGTGATCCTGCGCAAGGCGTACGGCGCAGGCCTGTACGCGATGAGCGGTCCTGCGTTCGAACCTGACTGCACGCTCGCGCTGCCCACCGCGCAGATTGCGGTGATGGGACCTGAGGCGGCGATCAACGCCGTGTACTACAACAAGATTCAGGACACGCCCGAAGCCGATCGTGCGGCGTTCGTCAAACGGCTGCGGGATGAGTACCGCGACGACATCGACATCTTCCGGCTCGCATCGGAGCTCATCGTCGACGCCGTGGTCCCACCGGATGAGTTGCGTGCGGAACTGGTAAACCGTTTCGCCGCGTACAGGTCACGACGCCGCGCCGACGTGGCCCGCCACCATCCTGTCCCGCCTGTCTGAGCGGGACCGCGCAGGGCCGCATCGTTGAGTGGACTCGATGGCTGGCTGTCCACGCTCGGCTATGCGGCGGTCGCGCTCTTTGTCGGTGTTGAAGGCATCGGGATTCCGATTCCCGGCGAGACCATGCTCGTCGCCGCGGCGGTCTTTGCCGCGGAAGGTCACCTTTCCATCGCCGGGGTGATCCTCGCCGCCGCGGGCGGCGCGGTGGCCGGCAACTGCCTCGGCTTCGGGATCGGCTGGTTCGGCGGCTATCCGCTGCTGCGGCGCTTCGGCAAGTACGTCCGGCTCAACGAGCCGCAGGTCAAGGTTGGTCGCTACATCTTCATGCGCCACGGGGTGAAGGTCGTCTTCTTCGGCCGCTTCGTCTCGATCCTGCGGACCTACCTCGCCTTCCTGGCAGGGGTCAACCGCATGCCCGTGATGCGATTCCTGGTGGCAATCGTCGCGGGTGCCATCCTCTGGTCCGCCTTCTATGGAATTGCCGCATTCGAGCTGGGCAATCAGATCTCACATTTGAGCGGCCCGGTGGGAATCGCGTTCATCGTTCTCGCCGTGGTGGTAGTCATCGCCGCGATCGTCTTCATCAGGATCCAGGGGAAGCGGCTCGAAGCAAGGGCAGAAGAGGCGTTCCCGGGGCCGCTCGAGGGCTACTCGACGCAGGAGCCAGAAGGACAGGGGTCAGAAGGACGGATCGGCGACGGACCCGCCGGTTGATCCAGGCGAGCTCGGCGCCGGCGCCGAGATCAGCTCGGCGCGCCAGACCAGGCGGTCGTAGTCCTGCCACCAGGGATCGCACGTGATCATTGTCAGCTCGTGCCCGGTGGTCGGACTGAGCTGAGTCACCTTGCTCGGCGCCAGGTCCCAGCGCTGGGTGACCTTGTAGACGAACGTCTGGCACGTGCGGTTCTGGATCGTGATGGTGTCGCCGACGTTGAGCTCGTTGATGTACTGGAAGTCCGGCTCGCGGTGGAAGGCAATGATCACGTTCCCCTGCTGCCCAGGATTCGGCGTGCCCGAGTAGTGCACCATCGAGCGCGAGTTCAGCAGTGCCCAGGTGCCGTTTCCGGCAACCGCCGCGTAGTGGTATTGCACCGGCGCTCCGAAATCGACGAGTGCATAGTCGGTCCCCGAGCTCGTTCCGCAGGCAGGCGCTTTGGATGCGACCGGTGCGGGAGCGGCGGCGGGTTGGGAACCGCCCTTCCAGTGCTTGAGCGCAGTCGAATCGACGGCGCCGCGCTGGAAGACACCAATGATCGGACCGGCGATGAGCGCACCCCCCGCAACGATCGAGGCGATCCCGACTGCGAGCAGGATCATCCAGAGGCGGATCGGCCTGCGTGCAGGCCGGCCCGTGCCCTTGACGCCGTCGGCAGTGAGATCAGAAGCCATCACTCACAGAATAGCCAGCATCCCATGGTCACGCGGTCACGCAACGGCGACGGGCCGCCGGTGCCGCAGGCCTGCGTTCGGCTAACGGTTGCGGGGATTCCTCGGCCGCTTGCGGCCATAGGCGACGCCTTCCGCGACCGGATCGAAGGCAGCCCCCGGCCCGGTGGCCGGGGTAATGCCCTCGCCCTGCACAAACACTTTGCGCGAGCCGACGTCGATCAGGTACGCAAGCGACTGGCCACCCGACTGGTCGGGGATCATCGACACGTCAGCAACAGTGCCGGTGCGCCGGCTGCCGCCGTACGGGAAGCTGACCCGCGTCCCTACCGCGATGGGGCCGCCGTCACTCACCGAGGCGCTGCGCGGAAGCAGTCGCTGCAGTAGACGGGCTTGTCACCGCGAGGCTGGAAGGGGACGCGCGCCACGCCGCCGCACCCAGCACAGGGAACCTCGTACATCTGGCGGGGGCCGTTGCTGCGGTATCCGCCGCCACCACCACCGCTACCGCCGAAGCCGCCGCCGCCGCCACCACCGCCGCCACTCTGACGACGAGCCGCTCTGCAGCTGGGGCAGCGAGAAGGGGGGTTTGTGAGGCCACGAGAAGCAAAAAAGTCCTGCTCGCCCTCAGTCCAAATGAAGTCGACGCCGCAATCGCGGCAACGTAGAGTCTGGTCTACCGACACGCGCCTTGTTCCTCCGTCCGGCGCGTTGTGATACGGCGCCCGGGTTGGTGATAGTTACCGGGTAACAGTACACGGTCGAGAGGGTCCTCGCAAAGGGACAAATCCGTGACAGCCCAGCCTTTCCATTGCGCTGTTACGATCTTGCGATCCCTGGACAGGAGCAGGCCGGAGACGCACAGGGCGGCTCGGTGGCTGCCGGTAGGGGTGGAGGGTAGCTCCAATGCCACCAATGCGCCATCGCCTCTTCACGTCCGAGTCGGTGACCGAGGGCCATCCTGACAAGGTCGCCGACCAGATCAGCGACGCCGTCCTCGACGCGGTCCTGAGCAAGGACCCGCTCGGCCGGGTCGCCTGCGAGACGGCGCTCAGCACCGGGACCGTCCTGGTCTTTGGTGAGATCACGACCGAGGCGTACGTCGACATCGCCGGCCTGGTCCGCCAGACCATCAAGGAGATCGGCTACACCCGGGCCAAGTACGGGATCGACTGGGAGACCTGCGGGGTGCTGGTCGGCATCGACGAGCAGTCCCCCGACATCTCCCAAGGCGTCAACCACGGCGGTGCCGGCGATCAGGGAATGATGTTCGGCTTCGCCTGCGACGAGACCCCCGAGCTGATGCCGGCGCCGATTCAGATGGCCCATCAACTGGCCAGGCGGCTCGCGGTCCTGCGTCGCGATGGCACCCTGCGCTGGGCCCGGCCCGACGGCAAGACCCAGGTCTCGATCGAGTACGACAGCGATGGCCGCCCGCGGCGCGTCGACACCGTGCTGGTGAGCGTGCAGCACGGCGAGGAGGTCACCCAGGAGCAGATCTTCGAGGACGTCCAGCACCACGTGGTCGAGAAGATCATCCCGCCGGAGTGGCTCGACGCCGGCACCAAGCGCTACGTCAATCCCACCGGTCGCTTCGTCATCGGAGGCCCGATGGCGGATGCGGGGCTCACCGGTCGCAAGATCATCGTCGACACCTACGGCGGCTACGCCCGTCATGGCGGCGGCGCCTTCAGCGGCAAGGATCCGTCCAAGGTCGATCGCAGCGCCGCCTACGGCGCGCGCTGGGCGGCGAAGAACGTCGTGGCGGCGGGCCTCGCCACCAAATGCGAGATCCAGGTGGCCTACGCCATCGGGGTTGCCAAGCCGGTCTCGGTCCTTGTCGAGACCTTCGGGACCGAGAAGGTGCCGAACGATGTGATCGCCTCGCTCATCGACGAGTACATCGATCTCTCGCCGTTCGGGATCATGAGCGCCCTCGAGCTCCGCCGTCCCATCTACCGTCAGGTCGCGGCTTACGGCCACTTCGGGCGCAGCGACCTCGACCTTCCCTGGGAGCGGACCACGCTCGCCGAGCAGTGGGCCGAGGACGCCGGCACCGAGCCACTCCTCGCCACGGCCATCACGGTCTAGGCCGTAGCGGAGGCAAGGAGGGACTCCGCGTGGGCTTGCACATCCTCGTGCTGGCGGGTGGGAGCGGCACACGGCTCTGGCCGTTGAGCCGCCGGTCCACCCCGAAGCATCTGCTCCCCCTCGCCCCGGGCGGTGAGACCCTGCTCCGTTCGACCGTGGAGCGGGTGAGCGGCCTCGGTGAGACGGTACGCGTGGTTACCGCGGCCAACCAGGCACCCGGATGCCGCGCCGCACTGGCCGGGATGGGTCTGCCGGACGACGCGATCATCGAGGAGCCGCACGCTCGGGGCACCGGCCCGGCGCTGGCGCTTGCCGTCGGCCTGATCGAACGCGAGGACCCGGATGCGCTGATCGCGAGCGTCCACGCCGATCACCGCGTCAGTGATCGCGACGCATACCGGGCCGCGGTGATCGCATCCGCGGGGTGGGCGGCATCGACCGACGGGCTCGCGACTGTCGGGCTCGTTCCCGCTGCCCCGGTGACTGCGTTCGGGTATATCGAGGTGGCATCGCCGCGATCCCCAGGCGAGTGGCGCCCACCTGAGGGGTGTCCACCAGCGATCGCCGCGGCAGCGGGCACGCTCCCGGCATTCGAGTCGGCCGGCTTCAAGGAGAAGCCCTCCGCGGAGGTGGCGCAGCGCTACGTCGCCGACGGCCGCCATCTCTGGAACCTCGGCCTCTTCGCCTGGACCGCCCGCCGGTTCCGTGCCGAGCTCACCGCTGCGGCTCCGGAGGTCGCGGCCACGATCGATCGCGTCATCGATGCCCGCCTCAACGGCGACGATGACCTGGCGACGCGAATCTATGCGGAGCTCGCACTGCAGCCTGTCGAGCCCCTCGTCCTCGAGAGGACGCACCGCCTGACCGTCGTCGAGGCCTCGTTCGGGTGGTCGGATCTCGGGTCGTGGCTGGACGTCGGCCAATCCCGCGTGGCGGACGGCGACGTCGACGGGGAGGGGAACGTTGTCGAAGGAGATGTCATCACCACTGCGGCGCATGGGTGCACGATCGTGTCCCGCTCGGGGCGCATGGTCGCCGTCGCAGGGGTCGACGGACTGGTTGTGGTCGACACGCCGGATGCGGTGCTCGTGGTCCCATCCGACCGGGCGCAGCTGGTCAAAGTGATCGTCGACCAGCTCCAGGCCGGCAACCGCGACGACCTTCTGTAGGCGGCCGGGATGCTGTATCCGTGCGCTTAGAATGGTGCCGATGACGCCGAACCCGATCAGGTTCGGGACCGACGGATGGCGAGCCGTGGTCGCGGATGACTTCACCTATGCGAACGTGCGCGCCGTTGCGCAGGGCGTCGCGGGGTATCTCGGCAGCGAGAGCCGTCCCGTGGTTGTCGGGCACGATTCGCGCTACTGCGCGGAGATGTTCGCGCGTGAGGTCGCTCGCGTCCTCGTGGCCAATGGCCTGAGCGTGATCCTGCTCGATCGAGTGACCCCGACGCCGGCGGTGTCGTGGGCGATCACCCAGCACCACGCCGCTGGTGGGGTCGTGGTGACCGCGAGCCATAACTCGGCGGAGTTCAACGGGATCAAGTACAAGCCCGATTTCGGCGGCTCCGCGCCGCCGGAGATCGTCGCCGAGATCGAACGCCACACCGTGACCGCCCTCGAGACGGGGATCACCGAGCTGACGTATGAGGAAGCCGTCGCCACGGGCAGGCTGCAAAGCGTCGATCCGCTGCCGGACTTCTTCGTGCAGCTGGGCAGGATGGTCGATCTCGAGGCACTGCGCAGCCATGGACTGCGCGTGCTCCACGAGGCCATGTACGGCGCGGGCGCCGGGCTCATCGCTCGCGCATTGAGTGGTGGATCCACCACCGTCGTGGAGTTGCACGGCGAACGCAATCCCGGCTTCGGCGGCATGCATCCCGAGCCCATCGATCGGTACATGCCCGAGGCCATGGAGCGCATGAAGGCGGGTGGATTCGACATCGGCATCGCCAACGACGGAGACGCGGACCGCGTCGGCATCATCGATGAGACCGGCCGCTACATCAACCAGCTCCAGGTGATGGCGCTCTTCGCGATGTACCTGCTGGAGAAACGAGGACTCCGCGGCGACATCGTTCGCTCGGTGACGACATCAGGAATGCTCGACGCGCTCGGTGAGCGCTTCGGGGTCACGGTGCACGAGATGCCGGTGGGCTTCAAGTACATCGGCACCAAGATGATGGAGACCGACGCCATCCTCGGCGGCGAGGAATCGGGCGGATACGCGTTCCGTGGCCACATCCCCGAGCGCGACGGGATTCTTTCCGGCCTGATGATGACGTCGATGATCGTCGACTATGGTCTGCCGCTCTCCGGCATTCTCGCCCACCTCGAGGACCTGGTCGGGCCACATGCATACGACCGCCACGACATTCGCTTCCCGCGTGAAGGCTATGAGGAGCGCAAGGAGCAGATCTACGCGCGGATGCAGCAGAACGAGCCGGACAACCTCGCCGGCAGCAAGGTGGTGCGAACCCGCACCGATGACGGCTACAAGTTCTACATGGATGACGGCTCGTGGGTGCTCATGCGCATGAGCGGAACCGAACCGCTGATGCGTGTGTACGCCGAGGCGACCACACACGAGCGCGTCCAGCAGCTGATCACCGCGCTCGAGAATCAGAGTGGCGTCAACGCCCGCGTCGCCGTGGGCGCCTCGGAATGACCAAGGTCGCCGCAACATCCGGTCCGGTCAGTGAGGCAGGGTCCGGGAGAGTCGAGAAGCCGTGGGGATACGAGCTGCGCTGGGCGGTCACCGACCGCTACGCAGGGAAGCTCATCCACGTCAATCGCGGACACCGCCTGAGCCTGCAGTACCACGTGCAGAAGGACGAGTCGATCCACCTCATCGCAGGCGTGATGGACCTCCTGCTCGAGAACAACAGCGGTGAGGTGGAGACACACCGGCTCACCGCAGGGATGAGCGCGCACATCCGTCCTGGGCGCACGCACCGCTTCATCGCCATCGAGGACGTCGACCTGGTCGAGGTCTCGTCGCCCGAGGTCGACGATGTCGTACGCATCGAGGACGTTTACGGTCGGGCCGGCACCTCGGCTCCCTGAGCCCGGGCCTGCCGAGTTCTCCACCGTTTCCACAGGCCAGCGTGGATAATCGAACAGGTTTTCGCCGTCGCGGTCATGGCTATCTTGCCGACCAGGCGCGAAGCGCGCTGGGCATCACCGGCGAGGTCCGCGTTCTCGCCGAGATCCCCCTGCCGATGGTGCATACGGCGTTCGGCCTCGCCGTCGCCGCCGCCGAGGTGCTCCTCCGACCCGAGGCGGTCGGCCTCGATCGCAGTGCTGCCGCCGACGCCGGGCTCGCGATCCTCACCGGCCTGATCCTGGTGGCCTACGACGTCCTGATCTACCCGTCCGATTCCCGGCCTGGGCCGGTGGGGACCGCACTGCCGATGGCCGCCGTGCTCTCGTTCGGGACGCTGCTGGCGATCGCCGTTCTCCCGCTCCCGATCCGGATCGCAGGCGGGGGGATCGCCGCAATGGTGATCGGCGGGGTGCCGCGCCTGGCGGGCCGCCGCGCCCTCGGCAAGGAGGGATGGTTCACGCGGCTGATCCGGGACGTCTCGGGCATCGCCGTGCTGGCCCCGGTGCTGCTGGGCGGTGTGTCGCCGACCCTGCCGGTCCGGCTTCGCCTCGCTGCCGTGGTCGCCGTCGCATTCCTGGTGAGCCTCGACAGTCTCCGAACCGAGCGCCTCACCATCCCCGCGACGATCCTTTCAGCGCTCATCGTGGCCGGCATCGTGCTCGGAAGNNGTCGCGGGAGCAGTAGTCGGCCCGGAGCGGAACCGCGAGCTGATGGTCGAATACGCGGTGTTCGTCGTCGCGGCGGTCGCCGGGGTGATCTGGATCCTCGTCGCTCACTTCTGAGCGGCGAAGCGCTAACCGAGGCGGAGGCTCTGGCCGCTTGTCACCCGTTGAGGCGTCGCGTCGGCGGAATGGAGGCGCTCCACCTGCGCATGGGACTTCTCGACCTGGTTGGAAAGATCGTGAACGGTGATCTTCATGGCCTCGAGTGCCCGCATCTTGTAAGTGTCGATCTGATCCAGGGCGGCGAAGACGTTGTCCCAGGCACGCTGCAGCGACCCCATGTCCAGGCCCGGACTGGCCGCCTGACTTTCGACGGTGGCGGTCTGCTCGCGGAGCACCGATGAGGTGCTCTCGATCATGGAACTGGTGGTCTCGTTGACCGCCTTGACCTGCTCGCTGACCAGCTTCTGGTTGGTGAGCGCCTGCGCCACCATCACCGCCGTCCGGAGCGCCGCGACCGTGGTGGTCGTGGCTGTGCGGACCGCTCTGACGAGCTCACGGTTGTTGACCTCGACGACGCGCAGCGCCGCGTACCCCTGCACCGCGACCGCGAGCTGGGTGAGGATCTCCTGCCGGCGGCGCCTGACGGGGTAGAGGATGTCCTCCTGGAGCACCTTGGCACGCTCGGGATCGCCGATCGCGACGTGGTTGATCTGGGCCTCGAGGCCGGTATCGAGCTTCTCGGCCATGTACGTGTACTGGCGGAGCGTCTCCATCTGCGACCACAGGGCCTTCTGCTCCTGCGCGATCGCCGCGTTGTCCTTCTCGAGCTCGGCGCCACCCTCGCGCAAAGCCCCCACGATTCCCTCGATGTGGCTCTGCGACTTCTGATACTTCGCGAAGTAGGCGCGAACCCGATCGCCGAACGGCACCACGCCGAGGAGCTTCCGGGGGCCGCCCTGAGTGAGGTCGTGCTTCGCCGGGTTGAGCTCCTCCACCGAGCGACGGAGCTCGAGCAGGCTCTTGGCGATCGGGGCGTCGCCCTGGCCGAGGCCGCTCATGGCACGGGTGGGACGGTCGAGCAGGCGGTTGCTCATGTCGGAGGTCGAGCGGATCTCGCGGTCGGCGAGCGCGTCGATGTCGTCGACGCGCCGGCGGTAGTCGTCCCCATGGACGTCGACGCCCCGGAGGCCTCCGACGAATGTCGCCACCATGGCGTCGATCCGCTTGGCGGCTTCCGGGTCGATGGTCACCTCGCGCTCGGCCTCGGCGGGGGCCACCGTGGTGGCGGCCTCAGGCGCCGAGAGGGAGAGCTCGGGAAGGTCGGCGGTCACTGCGCTGCATGCTCCTCGCTGGTGTCGGTCCCGGCAGAGCCCGGGTCCCCGATCGTGACAGGAGTTTGCCGCTTGCGCCGTCCGTTTCGGTCACCGTTCTCATACGCGGCGCCGTTCCGGGTGCCGTTGAGGTGCTGCGTCTCGGTGGCCGGCGAGGCCGCATGCGTGATTGCCGGGAGCAGCGACTGCCTCGCCAGGCCGGTGAGCGCCCCCGCCTGCTGGATGATCTCGGCGAGCGCCCCGGTGACGCCCTGGGCGCCGTTCAGCACGGTGAACTGGTCGACGTGCTCGAACGGGGCTGCGGCAGCGGCAACGATCTCCGGCAACTTCTCGGCGATCTGCTGGGCGATGACCGCCTCCTGGTTCTGGCTCATCGCGGCGGCTCTCAGCTCGATCCCCGCCGCCTCTGCCTCCATGCGGGCACGGATCGCGTCCGCCTCGGCGAGCCCCTTGGCCTTGATGGCATCCGCCTCGGCCTGGCCGGTGAGCCGGGTCGCGTCGGCCTGGGCCGTTGCCTGCATCTGCAAGGCTGCGGCCGCGGCCTCAGCCTGCACCTTGGTCTGCGCGGCGACCGCCTCCGCTCGCAGGCGAACCTCCTGGGCCTCCGCTTCAGCCTGACGGATGCGGACGTCCCGACCGGCGGCGGCGAGCGTCGTCTGCCGGTACGCCTCGGCGTCGGCGGGCCGGCGGACGTCGACCTGGAGTTGCTGCTCCTTCTGCTGCGCCTGCAGCTCGGCGACGCGCGTCTGCTCGGTGACCACTGCCTGGTGTGCCTTTGCCTCCGACAGCGGTCCCTGCTGCCCGGCGAGCTGGGTCGCGGTGTCGACCTCGGCCTGGTAGCCGGCCTTCTTGATGTTGGTGTCGCGTGCCGACTCCGCCATCTGCGCCAGTGCGATCTGCTCCTGGCTCACCGCGGTGCGCTCGGAGTTGGCTCGCGCGATGCGCGCGTTCTGCTCGACCTCCGCCTGGTGCGGCGCGGCGAGGTTCTCGATGTAATTCGAGGGGCTCGTGATCGACTGGATCTGGAAGCTGTCGATCACCAGACCGAACGACTCCATCTCCTGAGAGCAGCGATCGCGCACCTGCTGTGCGAACTTGTCCTGATCGCTGATCATGTCCTCGACCGTCATCGAGCCCGCGATGGCCCGCAGATGCCCGACGAAGACGTTCTGCACCTTGGTCTCGAGCTCCTGCGCGGGCCGGTCGAGGAACCGCCGAGCCGCATTGGCGATCGAGCGGTAATCGTCGCCGACCTTGTAGACGATGACGCCGCGCAGATCCACCCGGATCTTCTGCTGCGACACGCAGGGAACGCCGATCTCACTCTCGTGCGCCTCGAGGGAAAGACGCCGCACCCTGGTGATGCCGGGTGCGACCAGGCATCCGCGTCCGGTGACGATCCGGAACCCCATGCTCTCCCCGACTCCGTCAGGACGCTGAGTGGTCCGGAACCCCGACACGATCAGGGCTTCATCCGGCTCGGCGACACGCCACGCCGCCCGGAACAGCAGCACCAGAATCAAAAGCCCGCCGATGATGATCCCCAGGATCACGTAGGCCAGCTCAGTCATCTCGGCAACCTCATGGTGTCAGTCGGCGCGACCTCAACGGTGCGACCGCCCAGGCTACCCACCACAAGGACCTGGGAATGTTTGGTGATCGTTGCTGCTTTGTCCGATGCACACGCAAGGAAACGCTCGGTGCCTGCGCGCACCTCGATGAGCACCTCGCCGAGATGCCCAGGGGTGATGTCGGCGGTCACTCTCGCCAGCTTGCCGACCACGTCTATGGCCATTGTCCAAGCTCCTTACTGAACGCCATGGTACCCGCGGTCTCGCGGCTCAAATCCTCTCGCGCGCGGCGCTCAGGACTGGGGCTGTTCGAGTTTGCGCCGTTCGGTGTAGAGAGCCGCGTCAGCGCGAGCCACAACCGACTCGGCCGTGTCGGCGTCGCGGACCGTGGTCATCCCCACGCTCACCGAATGGCCGGTGGTCGCGTTGTACTGGTCGCGTATGTCGGCGAGCGTTCGCTCCGCGTCGTCCGGCGCCACGTCGACCAGGGCGCAGAGGAACTCGTCGCCACCGTAGCGAACCACGAGGTCATACGAGCGCACCCGCTTGCGAATGGCGGCGACCACCTCGATGAGGATGCGGTCGCCTGCCGCGTGCCCATCGGTGTCGTTGACGTGCTTGAGGCCGTCGACGTCGAGGAATATCACCGCGATCCCCTTGCCACCGACCCGGCGCGACCTGTCGATCTCGCGCTGCAGTGCCGCCAGCCCAGCGCTGCGCCGGAGCGCGCCGGTGAGGTCGTCGGTCGCCGCCACCTCGGCGAGCTTGCGGGTGTACGCGGCCATCTCGCGAAGGCGGTCGAGCGCCGCCCGCAGCTGCGCCGGGTCAAGGCTCGCGAGCACCTCGGGCGCGAGGCCCAGCGCCGTGGCGAGCACCTTGCGCGTGACGTCCGGGGAAAGACGCCGGCTGTTCCCCAGCTCCGGCTGGGCAGTCCAGCCGACAAAGTCGCGGGTTGGCGCGTCGGGTGTCAGCTGATCCGGAACGGCCGAGGGCGCAGCAAGAGGGTTCTCCGGGATCGGAGTCCCGGAGGTTGAGGTCGTCTCCCTGATCGGTGCCATGACTTCCTTAACGCGCCAAGGACGCGCGCCGTTCTCCCTCCCACGAGATTACATGCCCAGGTACGCTCGCTGGATGTCGGGGGAGGCGATCAGGTCGGCCGAAGGACCGGACAGGACCACGCTGCCGGTCTCGAGAACGTAGCCGCGTGATGCGGTCTTCAGAGCGAGGAGTGCGTTCTGCTCGATGAGCAGGATCGTGGTGCCCTTCGAGTTGATCTCCTGGATGACCTCGAAGATGGCGTCGACCAGGATCGGCGCGAGCCCGAGCGACGGCTCGTCGAGCAGCAGCGCCTTGGGATCACTCATCAGCGCGCGGCCGATGGCGACCATCTGCTGCTCGCCCCCGCTGAGGCTCCCCGCGAGCTGGGTGGCGCGCTCGCGGAGCCGCGGGAAGAGCGTGAAGACGCGCTCCAGGTCGCGGCGAATACCCGCTCTATCGCTGCGGGAGTACGCGCCCATGTCGAGGTTCTCGCGCACCGTCATCCGCGCAAAGAGGCGCCGGCCCTCGGGTGCGTGCCCGACGCCCAGCCGGGCAATGTGCGCCGCGCCCACGCCGCGGATGGATTTGCCGAAGAGCAACACGTCGCCACTTCGGGGGGAGATCAGACCGCTGATCGTGCGCAGCGTCGAGGTCTTGCCGGCGCCGTTGCTGCCGATGAGGGCGACGATCTCGCCCGGGTGCACCTCCAGTGACACCTTGCGCAATGCGGCGACGCGCCCGTAGAAGACNNGTCGCGCCGGTGCCGAGGTATGCCTCGATCACCCGCGGGTTCTGACGCACATCGGCCGGGCTGCCCTCGGCGATCTTCTCGCCGTGGTCGAGCACCACGATCCGGTCGCTCACCTCCATGACGAGGCGCATGTCGTGCTCGATGAGCAGAATCGTCAATCCCTCACTGCGCAACACGCCGATGAGCTGCATCAGCTCCCGCTTCTCCTGCGTGTTGAGGCCGGCCGCGGGTTCATCGAGGAGCAGCAATCGCGGCTGGGTCGCAAGCGCTCGAGCGATCTCGAGGCGGCGCTGCAGCCCGTATGGCATCTCGCGCGCGTATGACCCCGCATACCGCGACAGCCCAAGCAGTTCGAGAAGCTCGAGCGCTCGCTCCTCAACGGCTCGTTCCTCGCGGCGCGCTCGTCCCGTCCGGAGTGCGCCATCCCAGACGCGCTCCTTCATCCACCAGTGAGCACCAACCATCACGTTGTCGACCGCGGTCATATACGCGAACAGGCGGATGTTCTGGAACGTTCGCGCGATCCCGAGCTTGGTGATTCGATGCGGCGCGAGGCCCGCGATGGATGATCCATCGAACCTGATTGCTCCACTGGTGATGGCGAAGAGTCCCGTGACACAGTTGAACGCGGTGGTCTTCCCCGCGCCGTTGGGGCCGATCATCGACAGGATCTCGCGATCGTCGAGGCTGAAGCTGACGTTCGAAACCGCCAGCAGTCCGCCGAAGCGCTTGGTGACGCTATCCAGCTCGAGGAGCGGCAACTCAGGCAACCCCCTGCACGGCGGCAAGTGACTCGGATTCCTCGGCACTCTCCAGCTCGATGCGACGGGCGCGGCTCGGTAAGAGCCCGCCCGGGCGTAACAGCATCATCGCGATGAGCGCGAGACCGTAGATGATGAACGTGTACGAGCTGAAGTCGATGCCCGCGAGCGCCGGCACATGGACAGTCGTACTCAGAGTCGTCGTCCACTCGTTCATGTTGGGCAGAACCCAGAAGATCACGAACGTCAGGATGAAGCTGCCCAGGATGACGCCGGTGATATTGCCGATGCCGCCGAGCACAACGATGCTCAGCACGGCGATCGACACCGAGAAGCTGAAGTCGTCCGGCGAAACGATGCTGACGATCGATCCATAGAACGCACCGGCGAGACCACTCACCGACGCGCCGATGGCGAAGGCGAGCAGTTTCGTGGTGGTGGTGTTGATGCCGGTTGCGGCAGCGGCAACCTCGTCCTCGCGTAACGCCACCCACGCTCGTCCCACCCTTGAACGTTCGATGTTGCGCAGGAAGACGATGACCACGATGGAGACGATGAGGAGTGACCAGTAATACCAGCGCGGGCTGGTACTGAAGTCGAGCGCCCCGTAATGCGGCTGGTCGATACCGGAGATACCGTTGGCACCACCGGTCAGGTTGAAAACATTGTTGGTGGCGAGGTCAGGGATGATCTCGCCGAAGCCGAGCGTGACGATCGCGAGATAGTCGCCGCGCAATCGCAGAGTCGGCGCACCGAGGACTGCTCCGAACATCGACGCCACAGCCGCTCCAAGAAAGATGAGCACCCAGAGCGGCAGATGGATGTTGTGGATCGGTGATGCGAACGATGCGCACGCATAGCCTCCGATGGCGAAGAACGCGGCGTATCCGAGGTCAAGCAAACCGGCGAATCCGACGACGACGTTGAGCCCCAGAGCCAGCAGCATGTAGATGGCCAGCGATCCGGCCGCCCAGAGCAGGAAGTCCGGCGCCTGATGAAACATCAGGGGCAGGAAGATGCCGAAGGGGAGCGCGGCCACGCCAAACGCCACGCTCTGTCGCGCGACGACCCAGTCGCGTGCGCCATATGCGAGCGCAGCCATTGCGAATCCGTACATCTCGAGCCACACGGCGGAGTCCGTGTACGTCCCTGCTGTAAAAGCCCCGAACAGTGGCTCCTCCTGGATGACCGAGACGAGAAACCACACGACGGCGGTGAGCGCGAGGCCGACGAGCGCAGCGATGAATCGAATCCGATCAGCGCGCTTGCCGAAGGCGCTGCCACGAGCGCGAGCGATCGCCTCGGCGATCGGCGAGAGCACGAGGATGACCATCGCCACTGCCATGACGTAGATGCAGAAGGTGCCGATACCCGTGGGTGACGAGACCAGCGCGTCCTGCGCGCTGTACCCCACACCGGCCGAGTAGTCGTTGACGAACCACGGGAGCAACCAGCCCATGAGCAGGAGCGTGGACGCCGTTCCTGCGATGATCCAGAAGACGGTGGTGCCCTGGTTCCGGTCGCGCTTCCCCGTGTCGATGCGAAACAGGGACAGCAGGCGTTCAAGCACGGGTCGTGACCTCGACGCCGAAGAGGCCAACCGGCCGGAACGTGAGGATCAGCACCAGCACCGCAAAGATGAGCGACTCGCTCCACTCGCCTCCGAAGATCGACCCACCGAACACGTAGATGAGACCGATGATGAAGCCACCGACGCCGGCCCCGACGATGTTGCCGATGCCGCCGAGCACCGCCGCGGTAAAGGCGATGATGCCGAGGTGGAATCCGAGGTTCCACTTCAGATCGCCATAGTTGATGCTGTAGATCACCGCGGCTGCGGCTGCGAGCGCCGAGCCGATGAAGAACGTCGCTGAGATGGTCCGGTTGATGTTGATGCCGCAGAGCAGTGCCGCGGTGCGGTCCTGGGCCGTCGAGCGCATCGCCTTGCCCAACCGGGTCCGGCGTACGAACTCTCCGAGCGCGAACATCAGGAACAGTGCCATCCCCACAACGAAGATGTCGGTCCAGGCGACGCTCACTCCGCCGATGGTGAAGGCCGTCCCCGTGATCCAGTCTGCCTGGTTGGTGGCGACGTTGTCGGGTCCCTCGATCACCAGCATGATGCCCTCGATGAGGAATGAGACACCGATCGCTGTGATGAGTGGCGCGAGTCGCGGCGAATCGCGTAGCCGGCGGTACGCGACGAACTCGATGACAACACCGGTGATGCCGGCAGCGATCATCGAGAGTGGGAACACGATGATGAGCGCCAGGAGGAGTCCCCCGAAGCTGCCCGTGGCGAGCGAGTCGAGGTGGAGCGTGCTGGCGATGAAGACGGCGTAGAACCCCGCGGCGGCAAAGACGTCGCCGTGGGCGAAGTTGATCAGCTCGATGATGCCGTACACCATCGTGTATCCGATCGCCACAAGAGCGTAGATCGCGCCGAGCACGAGCGCGTTGCGAAGCTGCTGCCCCATCAGGTCGAGGCCGCCTTGCTTGAAGGTGGCAAGAATCGCCACAAGGATCATGCCCAGCAGGACCGCAGCGAAGTGCTTGGAGATCCATCCGTAAGCAACCCGGATAACGGGCCCAACGCTGCGCACGAGCTCGTTGGACTGATCGCGACGTGGTGCCAGGCTGCGCTGATCCACCAGCATTGGGGCCGCAACTCCGCTGCTGTCACCCAACGGCGCCAGCGGCGCCTCCGGTGTCCCGCTCTGAATGGTCATGTGGCTGTCTTCCCCAGATGCGAAAAAGGGGAGAGCGCCAGGCGCTCTCCCCTGAGTCGTCACATGTCGATCAGCTGGTCTTTACCGAGACGTTGCCGCTGGTATCCACGGCGTAGGTATTCACACCTACCCAGGCTCCGTTTGTGACCTTGTAGAGGGTGAAGCCCGTGTTGGTCGTGTCCCCGTTGGCATCGAAGCTCTGCTGCCCCGTCGCGCCACTGTAATTGGTGGTGTGCAGCGCTGCGACGACGTCATCGCGGAACGTCTGCGAGCTGGACGGGGGCTGTCCACCATTGCTCACGAGCACGGAGTGGATCGCCTGGAGAAGGATGTTCATCGCGTCGTAGCCGTACGGCGTGTAGGGCTCGTTGGTCGCGTTGTTGTATGGCGCCGCAACGCTCGAGTAGGCCGCCGCGTAGTCGGAGTAGAAGGTCGCGGAGCTCGAGAGCTTGGTGACGTCTGGAGCGCTCGTCGCGTAGCTACCCTCGGCCTCGGTCTTCTTGGCGCCCGAGTTCGCGTCGGTGATGAACTTGGTGTCCTGGCAACCGTCGCCGCCCATGATCGGAATGTTGAGTCCGCCGGCGCCCATGTCACGGCGAACCAAGCCGCAACCGTCACCCGATGTGCCACCGAAGAAGATGGCCTTAGCGCCCTCGGTCTGGGCGAGGCTGATCTGGGTGGTGTAGGTGGTGGTGGTGCTGGGCAGGCTTGCGTTTCCGACGACCTTGCCGCCATCAGCCGTGTAGTACTTGGTGAAGAGCAGCGCAAGCCCGCGTCCATACGCCTGCTGGTCGTCGATCACATAGACCGTTTTCGCGTTGAGAACGCTGGACACGACATAGGCGTCGATCTCACCCTGCTGCACGTCGCTCGCGATGACCCGGAAGTAGGTGTGCGGTCCCGGGTAGAGCGAGCTGGTGTCGATCTTGATCGACGGGTCGCTGCAGACTGCCACCACGACCGTGAGGCACGGGTTGGTGTTCGAGGGGCTGATCAGCGCGAGGTGGTCCATCGACGCAACCGGGATCTCTGCCAGCGCAACCGACGAGTTGAACGGCCCGACCACGCCCATCACGGTCGCGTCAGATGCGAGCGCGGTGATGTTCGCGGCGCCCTGAGCCGGGGAGTGCCCGTTGGCGAGAACGGTTGAGTCGTTCTTGCTGATGTACTTGAGGGTGCAACCACCAAGCAGCTTGGCGGTCTGGGCCTGGGTGACTGCGAGCTCGGCGGCCATCTGCACGTACGGTCCGTCGGTGACGTCACCGCCGGTCAGTGGCAGGTCCGTCGCCACGGTGATCGTTCCTTTGCATCCGGCGATACCGGTGGCACCGGCCGAGGAACTCGTGGCGGTCGATGAGGTGCCACAGGCCGCGAGCACCCCTAGTGCGGCGATTGAAGCGAACGACAACGCCCCTTTGATGGGCTTGACCATGTGCTGGATTCTCCTCTCTCTGCGAGGCATTGCTGGTGAGGGTGTCTGTGTACACTCGGGCAGGTCTGGTTGTCAATCGCCCATTGGAACTAGCCGAGGGGAGATAGGGGCCAAATCCAAGGACCACTCCAACCTCGCTAGGATCATCCCTATGGTGTTCGCCGCTGTCGCGAGTGGACTGAGTGCAGCGTTTGCTGTGGTCGTCTTCCTCAGGTTCCTCCGCAGCAGGCGTCCCGCGTTCGCGGCCTGGACCCTCGGTCTACTCATCTTTGCCGGCGCCGCGGCGTTCCAGGCGGCGGGAGAGACAGGCGGGTGGTCGCCGGCGCTCTTCCGGGGCTTCTACCTCCTCGGCGGCGTCCTCGGAGTCATCTACCTTGCCCTCGGCACCATCTTTCTCCTGGCGCCGCGACGCGTCGCCTGGGGCTGCGCCTTCGTGCTCGTGGCGATCACGATCGTCCTGGCAGTCGACGCGGCCGTGATCCCCGTCGACGCCGCCAAGCTCACCACCGCCAAAGGGATCCTCGGCGATGCCATTCAGCAGGGCTCGCTGCTCTTCATCGGTGTCGTCTTCCTCAACATCATCGGCACCCTGGTGCTCGTCGGCGGATCGGCGTGGTCCGCGTACCGCTTCATTCGCGACCGCGCCGGCATCGATCGGGTCATCTGCAACGTCCTGCTCACCATCGGGGCCTTGATCATCGCCGTCGGCTTCTCGGCGGCAAAGACCGTCGGCATCGCCAACCTCGACGTCCTGGGAGCGTATGAGGCGGCAGGCATCGCGATCATGTTCGGTGGGTTCCTCGCCCTCGGGAAGGTGGGAGTCCGGAGTCCCGCCTCATCTCCGTCGGGGCCTGCGCGAGCCACCTCCGGCTCGTGAGCGGCATGCTGGCGGCCGCGGATGCGGCGACGTGGCGTGAGCGCGACGCGGAGCTGATCTCCCCCGCGTACCACATGTACTCGGATCTCGTGGTGGAGAGCGCGGAGGGGGCCCATCTGCATACCGTCGACGGCCGCGACGTCCTGGATTTCGGCTGTGGCATCGGAGTGACCAACCTCGGGCATCGCCACCCGGCGGTGGTCGCCGCGGTGCACGAGCAGGTTGACCTGCTCTGGCACACCTCGGTGACTGCGTACCACCCCAAGATGATCGAAGCCGCCGCGGCACTCGTCTCGATCATGCCGCCGTCGCTCGATCAGGTGTTCTTCACCAACTCCGGCGCCGAGGCGGTTGAGGGCGCGATCAAGCTCGCCCGGCGGGCAACCGGCCGAAGCGACATCATCGCCTTCGTGGGGGCCTTTCACGGGCGCACATACGGAGCGCTCTCTCTCACCGCGAGCAAGGCCACCTACCGGCGCGGCATGGGACCGCTGCTCCCCGGCATCCACCACATCCGCTACCCCTACTGCTTCCGCTACTGCACCCACGCGGACGACGACATCTGCGAGCTGGTCGAGCGCGAGCTGCAGCTGCTCTTCGCCACCACGACGGCTCCGGAGACGGTGGCGGCGATCGTCGTCGAGCCCGTGCAGGGCGAGGGCGGATACGTCGTCCCGCCCGCGACCTTCATCCCGATGCTGCGTCGCGTGTGCGACGAGCACGGCATCATGCTGATCGCCGACGAGGTGCAGAGCGGTTTCGCCCGCACCGGCAAGATGTTCGCGGTCAACCACGCGCGCGTCGAGCCCGACATCATGTGCCTCGCAAAAGCCCTGGGCAACGGGATGCCGATCGCCGCGTTCACCTCGGGGCATCGGGTGATGAGCGCGTTCCGCGAGGGCGAGCACGGCACCACCTATGGCGGGAACGCGGTCGCGTGCGCGGCAGTTGTCGCGGTGATCGAGACCATGACTCGCGACCACATCCCGGAGCGGGCCGAGCGCCTCGGTCGCCACGTCATGGAGCGCGCCCGCGGCTGGCAGGTGGATATCAAGTCGCTCGCGGACGTGCGCGGTCTCGGGTTGATGATCGGCCTCGAGTTCATGCAGGGAGACGCTCCCGCAACCAGGCTCGTGGATCGGATCTCGCGCAACGCGCTCGCTCGCGGACTGCTGATCCTCTCCTGTGGTATCGATGGAAACGTGATCAGGTTGATTCCCCCGCTCACCATTCCGGAGTCCGAGCTCGATGCCGGGCTGGACATCCTCGAAGCCGCCATGCGCGAGGAGGCCGCCTGATGGCAGTCGCCGAATCCGCGCTCGAGGTCGGCAACCTGATCAGCGGGGCGTTCAAACCTTCCCGCACGGGGCGCAGCTTCGAGTCGCGCAACCCGGCGAACAGCGACGACGTGGTCGGCGTCTTTCCACGCAGTGATGCGGCCGATGTCGATGCTGCGGTGGCCGCCGCGCGCGAGGCGTTCGACGGCTGGCGCCGGACTCCGTGGCCGTCTCGCGCCGCGATCATCCTGCGTGCCTCGGAGCTGCTCGAGGAGCGCAAGGAGATCCTGGCGCAACTCATGACTCGCGAGATGGGCAAAGTCCTCACCGAGGCGCGTGGTGACGTGCAGGAAGCAATCGACATGGGCAAGTTCATCGCGGGCCAGGGACGCCGGGCCTTTGGTGAGACGGTCCCCAGCGAGCTGCGCGACAAGTGGGCGATGACCATGCGCCAGCCGTTCGGTGTCGTCGGGTGCATCACCCCATGGAACTTCCCGATCGCGATTCCTTCCTGGAAGATCTTCCCGGCGATCATGGCGGGCAATGCCGTTGTCCTCAAGCCGGCGGAGGACACGCCGCTCTGCGCGCTTCGTTTCGTTGAGGCGCTCGAGGACGCGGGCCTTCCGGCAGGCGTGGTGAATGTCGTGTTCGGCTTCGGTGAGGAGGCGGGTGCCGCGCTCGTCGCCCATCCCGATGTTGCCGCCGTCTACTTCACGGGCAGCGTCGACACCGGGCGGATCGTGTCCGAGACCTGCGGCAGGATGCTCAAGAAGTGCTCGCTGGAGCTCGGTGGCAAGAACGCCATCGTGGTGCTCGACGACGCCGACGTTGAGCTCGCCGTCGACGGCGCGCTGTGGGGCGCGTTCGGCACCGCGGGTCAGCGCTGCACCGCATCGTCGCGACTGATCGTTGAGAACGGCGCACTCGACCGCTTCACCTCTCGCCTCGTGGAACGCGCCTCGCATCTGCGGCTCGGCGACGGACTCGACGAGAACGTCGAAGTTGGACCGGTGATCAATGAGACGCAGCTGCGGCGCATTCATTCATATACCGAGATCGGCAAGAACGAGGGCGCGTCACTGCTGCTCGGCGGCGAGGTCGCGACCGAGGGAGCGCTCGCCAAGGGCTGGTTCTACCGTCCCACCGTGTTCGGAGACGTCAAGCCGGCGATGCGCATCGCTCAGGAGGAGATCTTCGGACCCACGACGGTTATCATCCCGGTCGCGTCGATGGAGGATGCGCTCGCGGCTGCCAACTCCACGCAGTACGGGCTGAGCCTCAGCGTGTACACCAACGACCTGCGCACTGCCTTCCACGCGATCAACGAGCTCCACGCGGGCATCGTCTACATCAACGCGCCGACCATCGGGGCGGAGATCCAACTCCCGTTCGGCGGGACTCGAAATACCGGCAACGGCCATCGCGAAGCCGGTGGTCACGTGCTCGACGAGTTCAGCGAGTGGAAGTCCGTCTATATCGACTACAGCGGACGCCTCCAGCGCGCGCAGATCGACACCGAGTGACCTTTGCCGTGAACGGGATCGAAGAACGTTTCACGACATACGAGGGCAAGCGCCTGCGCTACCTGATCGGAGGAACCGGGCCGGCACTCCTGCTCTGCCACGGGTTCATCGGGTCGGCGGAGAACTTTAATGACTGGTTCGACGTGCTGCTGCAGCGGCGCACTATCGTCGCGCCCGATCTCCCCGGCTTCGGACGCTCGGAACCACTGGACGGTGGCCACACCGTGCCCGCGCTGGCGCGCGCCGCCCTCGCCGCCGCCGACGCCGCCGGCACCGATCAATTCGACGTCGGTGGGCTGTGCCTCGGGACTCCGATCGCGCTCGCGATCCAGCGCGCTCGTCCGCAAGCGACCGGTCGCCTGATCCTGCACACGCCGTTGGTGTCCCCCACGCTGGTCCGTCGGCTGTTCCATGCTCAGGTGGCGTTCATGCTGGCGCCCTTCATCTACCCGGGCATCGTCTGGCTCGCGCACCAACGCACCACCAGCGACCTGTACAAGCGCTTCATGGTCGAGGGCAAGGATGTGGATCCCGTGGCGGCGAAGGCAAACTTCGAAAACCAGCTCCTCGCCGACCCGCGCGCTGCGCACGAGTGGCTGCACGACGCGCTCCGCCGCGAAGATCTCGCCCAAGTCCGTCGTTCGGGACATCAAACCCTGATCCTGGTCGCCGAGCACGATCGCATCGTCGATGTACCGCGTCTCGAAGCCGCCATGGCCAGCGTTTCCGACGTGTCGATGGACGTCATCCGGCAGGCAGGACATGCGTGGAGCCCGGAGCTTTCACGCCGCCAGCGGGAGTTGATCGCCGCATTCCTCGACGACCTTCCTCTGCCGGCGGCGATCGGCTCTGCCGTCGTCGCCGCATAGGTCACGGTTCCAGGGTCATCGAGAACTAGCGCGCTACGCGGCGTCTGGGGCACCTGAGAGCGCAGGCACAGGAGCCTCACCGGGCCGCCCCCAGGAACCTCACATGCGCCGCGGCCACTCTGTACTTATCGGCCTGAGTAAAGAGGAGCGCCATCATGAACGAGTACGACCTGACAACCCCACGCGAGACCCCGCCGAGGGATCGGCGCCGGCGGCCGATCACAAGAAGTCGATGGGTCATGGTCGCCACGCTGGTCAGTGCGGGGGTCGTGCTTGCGGCGTGCGGCGCGTCGTCGGCCCCAGCCACGTCACCCTCGGCAGCACCAGCCGGCAGCAGCGCTGTCGGTGGAGGGTCGAACGCTCGGTCCGGGCCGGCCGCCGGGGGAGCATCCGGCACCGTCAACAGCGTGTCCACCACGACCTTCACGATTTCGACCTCCGCGGGTCAGAAGGTGACTGTCAACGAGGCGTCCTCCACGACGTATGCGGAGGACACGCATTCGACCTCACCCAGTGCCATCACAGCGGGAGAAGGCGTTCTCGTCCTTGGGATTACCAGCGGAACCACGATCACGGCGACCCAGGTCATCGTGCAACCGACACCCGGGGCTGCGTCCTCCTCGGCGGCAGGGGTGGTCCCATTTCAGCAAGGTGTAGCGACCACGTCCAAGCAGATTGGTCAAATCCCGTCGAGCTACACCCAGGGATCGGGAACGATCGTCAGCGGGTCGACCGCGAACAAGGCGACGGAAGCGGCGCTCGCCGCCTATCCGGGAGGCATCGTCGATCGCGTCGTGCAACTGAGCAACGGCGACTTTGAGGTTCACTACATCGGCGTCAACTGGCCGCACCACNNCACCACATCTTCGTCAACCAGGGCTTCGACGTCATCGGCGCCAACTGACCCGGCGCGAACCCTCTGGGTTCATCGCCGATGCGCCAGGTCCAAATGCCGGCGGCACCACCAGGGTACCGCCGCCGGTGGCAAGCAAAGCACAATGGACCCATGTCCGAGGCAGATCGCGCGATCATGGCGTTCATCCGCGAGTCGCGCAGGGCAGCAACGCTTCCGCGCGTGGGATCGTTCACGCTCCTGCTCAATCCCGCCACCACGCTCCGTTATCTCAACTACGCGATCCCGGACGACGGCGCCGCTCCCGACGCAGCGGCGGTGGCCGCGCTGATCGCGGCCTTCCGGACAGCAGACCGCATGCCGCGCGTCGAGTTTCTGCCATCTGTGGCACCAGTACTCGAGGCGCGTCTGACGTCCCAAGGATGGAGCGTGGAGGATCGGCTGCCGCTGATGACCTGCACGATCGAGTCGTTGCACGACCTTCGCGCACCCGACGGTGTTGTCATCGAGGCACCCGCAGGCGACGCCATGCTGCTCGAGATGGTCAGCCTGCAGCACGACATCTTCGAAGACCCCGAACCGGTGGACGAACGTACCGTCACCCGGCTGGGTGACACGCTGAGTCGCGGAGGGCGTGCGCTGATGGCGCGTGACGCCGAAACCGGCCGGATGATCGGCGCAGCCCAGGCCGGACCGCCGGCGGGCGGCGCTACCGAGGTCGTCGGCGTCGTGGTTGCGCCGTCCCACCGCCGCCGGGGNNACTGCGACGATGGTGTCCGCGCTCGCCCGTCAGTGCTTCGAAACGGGACTCGCGACGGTGTTCCTGGAGGCCGCGCCCGGCGCTGACGGGGCCTACCGCAACGCTGGATTTCTGCAGACGTCCAACAGCGTGCACATATCGTTGGAGCGTGACGCCAACGCCTGACCCGGGCGCGACCCCGGAACGCCGCTGGCCGCCTCCGGCGCTGCGGGTGCGACCGTTCCGCTGGTACTGGGCGGCGCAGTGGCCCACGCTCCTGGGCACCTGGATGCAGGTGGTCGCGCTGGGCTATCTCGTGTATCAGCGCACCGGCAGCACCACGGCGGTGGCCGTTGTGGCGGCAGCGGACGGCATCCCGTCGGTCATCCTCTCGCTCGCGGGCGGAGTCCTCGCCGATCGCCTGCCCCGGCGGCGAATCCTGCTCGTGACGCAGTCGCTACTCGGTCTCAGCGCCGGATCGCTCGCGCTGCTGGTGGCGACCAACCACGCGAGTTTCGCCGCCATCCTCGTTGTCGCCATCGTGTTCGGCGCCACCGACGCCGCGGATCTGCCCACCCGTCAGGCGCTGGTCGCAGACCTGGTGGAGCGGCACCTCGTGGTCAACGCGGTCGCGCTTGGCGCTGCGGCGATGAGTGCGACCCGGATCATCGGCCCCTCGGTGGCCGGACTGCTCATCGGATTTGCCGGTCCTGCGGTGTGCTTCGGGTTCCTGGCGGTTGCGTACCTCGCTCCGATTGTCGTGCTCTTGACCGTGATCCCAGACGTCGCCCCGCTGCCGCGCCAGGCAGGCGTCACCGCACTCGGCGAGCTCGTCGCCGGCCTCCGCGTGGCAGCGGCGGATCCGCTCATCCGGGGCGTCGTGATCGTCGCCTCGGTGCTCGCGTTCTTCGGCGTCTCGTACATGCCGTTCCTGCCTGTTCTGGCTAAAACGCAGTTGCACGTCGGTCCGGAGGCGCTCGGCATCATGTACAGCGTCGGTGGCATCGGTGGCCTCGTCGGTGGCATCGCGATCGCATCGATGGGGCGTGGGGCCGGCCGCCTCCAACTCATGCTCGTTGGTGGCGTGGTATACGCGGCGAGCCTGTTCGCGGTGGCNNGATACGGACCCGGCGCTGCGCGGCAGGCTGCTCGGCATCTACGCGACGATCTTCGCGGGTCTGCAGCCCCTGGGCACGGTGGCGTACGGCTTGCTGACCCATTCGGTGGGGTTGTTCAACGCGATCGGCGTCGGTGCCCTGCTGGTCGGGGCTACCACTGTGGTGGTCGTGGTCACGCCCTCCTTCCGGGCCCGGGTCAGCGGCCTCAGCCTCGCCCGAGCCGGGGCCGCCACCGCCCCCGATACACTGGCCTGAGGATGTTGCAACGAAGGGGCGGGGTGGCGGTCGTGGCGCTGTGCGCGGTGGTGCTCGCAGCGTGCGGGTCGAACAAGCCGGGACCAGCGAAGCCTTCGCCCGTGATCGCGCGGGTCGGCTCCGATGTGATCACGCTCGCGCAATTCAATGTCCGGTACCAGAGCGCGTACACCAGCATCGCTCAAGGCGGTGGCGCCGGCGGAGGGGCGGCCGCCGTGACGCAGCTGCGGGCTGCGATCCTGCGTAGCCTCATCATCGACACGATCATCAAAGAGGAGGCGACCAAGCTCGACCTGGAGGCGACGCCCAAGGAGGTCGCGGCGGAGGTCGCCACCGATGCCCAGCAGGCAGGCGGCATGAGCGCGCTGGAGACCGAGCTCGCCGGCGCCGGAGGGTCGATCGCCCAGCTCGAGGATGAGATCAGCTCGAATCTCAATGAGCAGCGCGTCGAGGATGTGTTCGCGCAACAGCGCGCCGCATTGGTCGAGTCGATCCTCGCCAAGGGAGCGAACTTCAGCGCGACTGCAAAGACGTACTCGGACGACAACGGGTCGACCGGGACGGCAGACAAGGGTGGTGATCTCGGCGTCCTGACCGCGACAACGCTCAAGACATACGACGCCGCCTTCGTCGCCGCGGTCAAGGCAACGCCGGTGGGGGCCTACACGAAGACACCGGTTCACGACGCGGGCGGCTACGACATCCTGATGGTGTACTCGAAGACTGCCACCGGCTATGGCGTCCGCCACATCCTCATCTACGCGGGCAACCCGTACAACGTCATGGACCGGCCCGACTGGTTCGTCGAGGCGCTGTTCACGCAGGTCGACACCCTCTGCAAGGCGAACCAGATCGAGGTAACGCTCACCAACGCGGGCGGCAACCCGTGCACCGCGCCGAGCCCGACGCCGGCACCTACCGCGAGCCCGAAGGCCACCGCAACCCCGAAACCGGCTGGGTGAGGTGCTTCCTCGCCATCCCCCTTGCCGAGCCGGGGCTGGGGGCGGCGCAGGAGCTGCAGCGCCGGCTCCGTGAGCGCATCGCGGACGTCCGCTGGGCGCGTCCAGAGACGCTCCATCTGACGGTGCACTTTTTCGGGCAGATCGAGGACGAGCGGGCTTTCGAGGCGCTCCATCTCGTCGAGCCCGTCGTCCGTCACTCCGCCCCATTCGACGTGACGCTGGATCGGCTCAACTCCTTTCCGCCACGCGGGAAACCCCGCGTCCTCTGGCTCGGGCCGTCGTTGGAGATCGCTCCGCTGACAGCACTCGCCCTGGAGTGCCGTTCAGTGCTGAGCGCCGCAGAACATGAGGTGGATCGGCGCCCGTACAACCCGCACTGCACGCTGGGTAGGCCGCGGTTGCACTGGAACGACGCCGCACGAGCGGCGTGGACCGCGGCAACACAGGAGCAGCCCGACATCCGTTTCTCAGCGTCGCGTCTGGTGCTCTACGAGTCGCGCTCCGAACCCGGAGGTGCGGTGTACACCGAGCGCGCGTCGCTCGCGTTTACCTCCGGCTGAGGCGGAGGTCAGCGGTAGCGGGGGTCGACCAACTCGGTGTCGAGACCGTAGTGCTCGATGGCGGCGGCCACAACGTGACCGGGGAGCTGCTCCTGCTGTGCCAGTCCGTCGAGCACGGCCACCGAGACGGACGCCGCATCAACCTCGAAGTGCCGGCGCAGCGCCACACGGGTATCGCTGCGACCGTATCCGTCGGTGCCGAGTGGGATGAACGGTACCTTCATGAAGCGTCCGATCTGGTCGGGGACCGCCTTCATGTAGTCGGTCACCGCGACAATCGGTCCGCCCTCAGCACCGAGTTGCTCGTCGACGTACGCAACGCGCTGCTCGAGGTCTGGATGCAGCCGGTTCCAGCGTTCGACGTCGAGTGCATCCTGGCGCAGCAACTGGTAGCTCGTGACGCTCCACACGTCTGCGGCGACGTCGTGCTGCTCGAGCAGCATCGCCTGCGCTTCGAGCGCTGCATTGACGGCGCTGCCGCTGGCGAGAATCCGCGCGCGATGCGTGCGGTCGCCCTCGGCGCGCTTGTACAAGTAGAGACCCCGGAGGATGCCTTCCTCGCTGCCTTCGGGCATCGGTGGCATCGGGTAGTTCTCGTTGTACAGCGTGATGTAGTAGAAGATGTCCTCGCCGTCGAAGTACATGCGGCGCATGCCGTCGCGAATCACCGTCGCCAGCTCATACGCGAATGCCGGGTCGTAGATGCGCACGTTCGGAACCGCGCTGAAAAGCAGCGGGGAGTGGCCGTCCTCGTGTTGCAGGCCCTCGCCGTTGAGCGTGGTGCGACCGGCGGTCCCACCGAGCATGAAGCCGCGACCGCGCGAATCGCCGAATGCCCAGATCAGGTCGCCGACCCGCTGGTAGCCGAACATCGAGTAGTAGATGTAGAACGGGATGACCGCCTGACCGTGAGTCGCGTATGCGGTTCCCGCGGCGGTGAAGCTCCCCATCGAACCTGCCTCGGTGATCCCTTCCTCGAGGATCTGGCCGTCGACGGCCTCGCGGTAGGAGAGCACCATCCCGGCGTCGACCGGCTCGTACGTCTGCCCGAACGGTGCGTATATCTTCACCTCGCTGAAGAGCGCATCCATGCCGAAGGTGCGCGCTTCATCGGGGATGATCGGGACGATCCGGTTGCCGATGGCCTTGTCGCGGAGCAGGTTGCGGAGCAGGCCGGCGAACACCATCGTGGTGGACGCTGCGCGAGTGCCGCTGCCGGTGAGGAACTCCGCGTACGGCACATCGCCGGGGAGCTCGAGCGGCTTCGACCGCACCACCCGTCGCGGCAGCATGCCGCCGAGCGCGCGCCGGCGCATCAGCAGGTATTCGACCTCATCGGAGTCTGCGCCGGGGTGATAGTACGGTGGCTTGGATTCCGCGAGCCGCTTGTCGCTGATGGGAAGCTCGAGCAGGTCGCGGAACGCGTGCAACTCGGCCTCGCCGATCTTCTTGATCTGGTGCGTCGAGTTGCGTCCTTCGAACCCGACACCGAGCGTCCATCCCTTGACTGTGTGAGCGAGCACAACCGTCGGCGCTCCGCGCTGCTCTAGCGCGAGCTTGTATGCGGAGTACACCTTGCGGTAGTCGTGCCCGCCGCGGCGCAGGTGGCGGAGATCGTCATCGGACAGGTGCTCCACCATCTTGCGAAGCCGTGGATCCGGTCCGAAGAAATGCTCGCGAATGTAGGCGCCGCTTTCAGTGGTGTACTTTTGGAACTCCCCGTCGGGAACACGGTTCATCTGATCCACGAGGACGCCGTGCACGTCACGCGCGAGCAGCTCGTCCCACTCGCGCGCCCAGATGACCTTGATGACGTTCCAGCC
>PKYW01000049.1 GCA_003132805.1 Candidatus Dormiibacterota bacterium
TGCCGGCGCCGTTGGGGCCAAGTACCCCGAGTATCGAGCCGGCCGGCACCTGCAGATCGATGCCGGCGAGTGCCTGGGTCTGACCGTACCGCTTGCTGAGCGCCTCGGCCTCGATCATCAGTCTGGTCATGCCAACCTCGCCCGGAAGTAATCTAAGCGCTTACTTGCCGCATGGTAAGGTATCTACTTACCGGCCGTCAAGTANNGATCCCGCCGCCGATCTCAACGAGGGCGAGGCGGTGTTCTCGGGCGAGGAAGAGCTGAAGAGCACGCGGGATCGCATCCTCGATATCGCGCTCGACCTCTTCACCGAGAAGGGCTTCGACAAGACCTCATTGCGCGAGATCGCTGACGAATTGGGCTTCTCGAAAGCGGCGATCTATTACCACTTCGCGAGCAAGGACGAGATCCTGATGGCGCTGCACATGCGGCTCCACGAGTTCGGGTATCGCGCGATGGACCGCTTCGGGAGGACGCCGGCCAACCTTGAAGCGTGGGCCGATCTCTTCGATGAACTCATCGACGAGATCTTCGCCAATCGCAAGATCATCCTGATGCACCAACGAAATAGCGCAGCGTTTGAAGGCCTGCATCACACCACCGAGCACGACGACGACCACCACGACATCGAAGCGGTGTTCCGCGAGGCCCTGGCTGATCCCGCTGTGCCATTGCGAGATCGGGTGCGGCTGACCTCCGCAGTGGGGGCGATCATGGGCGGACTGGTGCTGTCCGGGGATATGTTGAACGATGTCCCGTCAGCGCAGCTCGCGGACCTATTGCGGGATGCGGTGCACGATCTTCTTGGCGGTCGTACCGCGAAGCCAGCAGGACGCGCCGGCGCCAGGGCTGGGCGATTGACCCCGCCGGGCTGAGCTCACCCGCCGCTGGAGGCGTTGCGGAAAGCGGTTCCGTACGGTACACCTTAGGTATAGTGTCGATATAACTTTTGAGGTAAATGGCTGTGCAACCCGTAGTCTCCAAGACCACTTCGACCCTTCGGGAAGAGGCGCGGCTTGGCTGACGTCGTACGGTCCATGCCTGACGACGTCGTGGAGGTGGTGCATGACCTCCGAGCGCCGCTCAGCGTTGCAAGCGGGTACCTCTCGATGCTGATGGATGGCACCTTCGGGCCCGCGCCGGGCCAGTGGGGCGCGCCCCTCGAGGTGCTCGGCACCAAGCTCGAGGAAGCGCGACTCCTCATCGATGAGATTCTCGTGCTCCGGCGCATGGATCGCGAGCCGGATGCACGGTCTGGGAACGATCAGGTCAATCTCACCGAGGCAGCTCGTACCGCGGCAGCTCGGGCCCAACCGCGAGCGCGCTTGCTGCAAGGCAGTGTCGTGGTCGATACCGGCCAGGGCGACTCAGCCATCGCGAAGGGTGATCAGCGGCGCACGCTGCGCATTCTGGACAACCTGATCAACAACGCCTTGGTGTATTCGGGGAAGAGTCGCCGCGTCGTTGTCCGCGTCGAGCACGAAGACGGTCTCCAGGTCGCGGTCGAGGATTCGGGTTCGGGCATCTCCAAAGCGCGTCGCGCACGGCTCTTTGAGCCATTCGTTCGCGACGAGGGATCGCCCGAGATCGGCAGTGGGCTCGGTCTCTTCATCAGCCGGACGCTCGCACGGCAGATGGGTGGTGACCTCACCTTTCACGACCGCCCGGGCGCGCCCGGGAGCCGATTCGTGCTCCATCTGCGGTCCGCGGAGGAACCGCGACTCCGGGGCGCACGATCCGCCTGAGCGCTCGGCGCTCTGATGGGCGTCAGCGGTCGTTCGAGGCAGTGATGATGAGCCGCACCGGCCGGTCCCAGAAGAAGTAGTTCCAGGCCCACGACCAGAGCGCCAACGCCCGGTTGCGGAAACCGACCAGGTACAGCAGGTGGACGAAGATCCAGATGAACCAGCCCACCAGGCCATTGATGTGGATGGGTCCGATCTGCGCCACGGCGGCGCCGCGCCCGACCGTCGCCATCGTCCCCTTGTCGTGGTAGTGGAAGGCTGGGCTCTCCTGACCCTTGAGGCGCGCGGCGATCACCTTCCCGACGTATTTGCCGCCCTGAATCGCAACCGGGGCAAGCATCGGCAGCATGGCACCGGCCTGTTCGAGCGCGGCGGCGTCGCCGATGACGAACGCCTCGGGATGACTGCTGAGATTCAGCCCCGGCGTGACCTTGACGCGCCGGGATCGGGCCAGCGCATCAGCATCCAGATCCAGTGGAGTCGTTGCCCGGACGCCGGCCGTCCAGACGACGGTGCTGGTCTCGACGCGTTCTCCGTCGTCGAGCACGATGCCGCGGTCGTCGACACCGCGCACGGACCGGCCGAGAATGATGCGAACTCCCTTGCGCTGCAACGACTTCGCGGCGAGACGTCCGAGTCGCGGCGCGAAGGTCGCGAGCACGCGGTCCCCGGCTTCAATGAGCACCACCGATACCTCGGTGAAGTCGATTCGTCGGTAATCCCTCGGCAGGACATGCTTGATCAACTCGGCCACGGCACCCGAGTACTCGACGCCCGTTGGCCCAGCGCCGACGACGGCGAACGTCAGGAGCCGCCGCCTGGCGTCCGCATCTGCGGTGAGCGTTGCGCGTTCGAAGCAACCGAGCAGCTGCGAGCGCAGCCCGAGCGCCTCGCCGAGATCCTTCAGACCGGTGCTGTGTTGCCGCGCGTCCTCGTTGCCGAAGTAGTCGGTCTCGCTGCCCGACGCGATCACCAGGTAGTCGTAGTCGAGCGTCTCGGCGGAGGTGATCACCCTGCGCTGCTCCAGGTCCACGCGTGTGACCTCGGCGCGCAGGACGTCGACGTTGGAACTTCGCCGGACAATGGTGCGAACCGGACTTGCGATCGCGGACGGATCGAGCAGTCCGGATGCCACCTGGTAGAGGAGCGGCTGAAAGAGGTGGTAGTTGTTGCGATCAACGATGGTGACGTCGACGTCAACGCGGCGCAGACCGCGTGTGGCGGCAAGGCCGCCGAAGCCGGCGCCGACGATGACAACATGCGGACGCTTGGCCATGTGCGATCGGCGGATCAGCTGGTGCTCATGAGTGTCATCCTCACTCCATATGTTGATTCAAGCGTGCCTCAACGGGTCTCGTCACTCTGGAGAGCACCCTTCGGTGCCGGTGACCGCCGAACAGATCGCTCGCGATGCTGTCGCGGTCAGAGATTGCGGTGCTGGGTGCCTCCACGTGCATCCCCGCAGCGCGGATGGCACGGAGTCATTCGAAGGCGAGCATGTCCGAGCCGTGGTTGAGGCCGTGCAGGCACGCTGTCCTGGGTTTCCGGTGGGAGTCACCACGGCTGCATGGATAGAACCCGATGTATCGCATCGCCTGGCGATGCTGCATTCGTGGTCCGTGCTTCCTGCCTTCGCGTCGGTCAATCTGAGCGAGGAGGGCGCGCTGGAGGTCATCGACCTGCTCAACGCGCTGGGCGTCGGCGTGGAGGCACGCGTCTGGACCACGGACGACGCTCACATGCTCGTTGAGAACGGACTCGACGACGCATGCGTGCGTGTGCTCGTGGAGGTGGATGCGGATGCGGATGCGGTCTCCGATCCAGATGACGCCGTGCGCCTGGCGGCCGCGATTGACTTCATGCTGGATGATGGTCTCTCCCAGGCACCGCGACTGCATCACGGGGCCGGCGTGGCCACGTGGAGTGTCATGGCCGCCGCGATCGAGACCGGCCACGATGTTCGAGTCGGGCTCGAAGACACGCTGGTGCTGGGCGACCGGTCGCTCGCACTCAACAACGCCGTGTTGGTGTCCAGCGCACGTTCGATGGCCGTGGCGGCAGGACGGTGGATCGAGTCCGGCGAGCAGGGCTGAAACCAAATGGCAGGGAATCAGTTCGTCATCGTGGTGATCGTCATCGTGGCACTTGGAATCATGGGCGCGGTCACCACCTCCGGAAGCTCGATCGACCTGGGTGGACCCTTTCGCACCATGGCGTTGGCTCGAGCCGCCAGGAAACTTGCGCGTGAACGCGTGCGCCCGGCCACGGTGGAGCGCAGCTACTGGAGCGCGGGCGAGTACCTGCGCGATGCAAAACGCCTGCAAGCGCTGGGATATCGCGTCAGCAGCGAGTCCATCACCCCTGCCTTTCTCAGCTATACCGTCCCACGCCGAGGCAGCCGGTACTCCGGCCGGACAGTCCAGCGCCGGGTGCCCACGCACCACGTCACCTACGAACGCTGAGGCGGACCCGCCAAGCACTCACGAGCGATCCAGGTCTCGATCTCCAGCTCGGAAGGCTTGTACCCGATGGTGCTGTCGACGCGCAGCACGGGAATACCGAGGTCCGGCGGTTCGTATGCACCGCTCTGGACACGCGCTCTAAGGTCTGGCAGCGCTTCGAGCCCTCGATGGCCTGGGTGCCGGTCACTCGCCCGCAGCGTATATCGCTCCATCAGGCAATCCAGTGGCGCCTCGACATGCACGATTGCCGCGCGTGCCTTGGTGACAAGACTGCTCAGCTCGCGCTGGTCGTTGAAGAACGCTCCCTCGAGGATGAGTCCACAGCCGTCATTCAACATTGATCGGGCGATGGTGAATTGGACTGCGAATGCCGCGCTACCAACGGGCTCACCGCCGCCGAGATGATCCATCAGGACTTCCTTGATCGCGTCCTTCGCGATCACCGGGAGATGCAAGCTCGTGCAGAGACCTGCAGCCAGTCGCGACTTGCCGGCAGCAGGCGGTCCACTGACGATGACCAGCGGTGGGTGATCACTCACGGTGCGGTCAGGAGCTGCGGTCCTGCATCTCCCATGCATGGTCGAGCACATGCCATGCGAAGCGGCGTGCGCTGTAGCGGGGGGGCCAGCCGCGATCCCAAAGAGGCTGACCCGTGCGGTCTGCACGGACGGCGCCGATCAGCGCTGCACGCATGGCCCGGATGGCTGCCCGGTCGTCGTTGGACGGCTGCTGGAGGCGAATCCCCAGCTTTCGCGCGTAGGCCTGCTCCGCGCCCAGAACATGCGCGAACATCTTGTCGCGGTCACGACCCCCTCCGCGCGGACCCTTGCGAAGCTCCGCTGGGGATGACTGCACCACCTCATCGAGAAACGTCCAGGCGGCTTCGAGGAGTTGCGCCACGCGCTCGGCTTCTTTGGCTGTGGCCGCCCCGGATTCCACGGCTGCAGGCTGGCTTGGCGCGCCGAACGTCGTTGTCGCGTCACCCTCGAGCTCCTCGATGACCGTGAAGGATTCGGCGCCGCCAACCTTGGGTAGCTTGAGCCCCGAGATCGTCACCACCGGCGCGTAGCGATCCGCGTACGCCGCAAGCGTCTCCAGCGCCTCACCGGGTGTGCGGCCGCTCCGCGACCAACCGGGCCAGTCGATGGCCGACGCGAATGCGCGTTTGGGCGCCACTTCGAGCGCGACGCGGATCGGAGAAGCAGCCTTGCTCACGGCGCCGGATTCTCGCAAACCGGACCCACATCGGTCAGTCGCGGCGTCCCTACCAACGTCGACGCATGGCTACACTCCCCATTGATGGACACGACGACGATCATCCTGGCGATTACCGCGGGCGTCGTTGGTCTCACGCTCATTGCGATCGCAGTGACCATCGTGCTCATGGTGCGTCAGAACCGCGCGTTCAGCAGCGAGTTGCGCCGCCTCGTCGACGGCAACCTGGCACTCCAGACCGGTGCTGCGAAAGAGCTCGTCGAACAGGTGCGGCGCGAGGCAGCCGTTGCCACCATGCCGATGCTCGTCCTCCTTGACGAGCCACCGCTCGGGATTCGCGACCAGCCCTGGGCGGCGGTCCGCGTTCGCAACGTCGGCAACGGTTCGGCGCTGAATTTCGTGGTGTGGATGCGTGTTGGCGGCCATCTCTATCACTCGGCCGGCGCCGAGGCCAAGGGTTTCTCGCAGGATCTGCACCTTGCGGTTGGCGACACCTTCGAGCCCGGCCCGTTGCAGAACATGCTCCATGTCGGCGAGGCGCACGGGTATCTCGACCCCGGCGACGCCGTGGTGGGCGAGGAACCCTCAGCAAATCTCATGGCGTACTGCGGTGACGCGGTGGGAAACCGCCAACGATTCAACCTGCGCACGGGTGATCCGCCGGAGGTCTGGGAGCGCGGCGCGGATGCGCCGCCGTGGGCCGGGGCCTGGGATCCGCGCCTGTCATCGGGTGGCCAGCTGCTGCGCGAGACCCAGCCCGTCTGGACCGAGGTGCCGGAACGTGATATCCGACGGCTCGTCGAGGCGCTCCACGACGTGCTTGACGCGCTCCGGGAAACAGCACCGGACCAGCACGTCGGCCTGACCGGACGGGCCAGCCGCCGCCCGCGGGTGACCGAGCCCGGCAGCGATATCGGGATGTAACCCGCCGCCGTACGGCACTGTCGACATGGAGCGACGCTGCCCGCGGCACCTGAGCCGGCGGGGACAAGAGAAGAACGCTCAGACAGCGGCCGCCGGGTTGCGGGCGCACCGTCGATGAACGCGTTGCTCGTGGCAGCCATCGTGGTCGCCGCCGTCATCGTTGTCGGGCTGCTGTCTTCGATCCGTGTCGTTCAGCAGTACGAGATGGGCGTGCATTTCCGCCTCGGCAGGGTGATCGGGCTTCGCAAGCCGGGGTTGCGTCCGATCGTGCCGGTCATCGACCTCCTGCGCCGGGTGTCACTGCGCATTGTCACCATGCCGATCCAGTCACAGGGAATCATCACGCGCGACAACGTCAGCATCGACGTCTCGGCGGTCGCGTACTACAAGGTCGTCGACGCGGTGAAGTCCGTTGTCGCCATCGAGAACGTTGGCGCCGCCATCAACCAGATCGCTCAGACGACGCTCCGGAAGGTGGTCGGTCAGCACACGCTTGACGAGACGCTGGCCGAAACCGACCGGATCAACCTCAGCATCCGTGAGATCCTCGACGTCGCCACGTCGGATTGGGGCGTGCTCGTCACCCTCGTGGAGTTGAAGGACATCCAACTCCCGGACAGCATGAAGCGCGCGATGGCTCGCCAGGCCGAGGCGGAGCGCGAGAAACGCGCGAAAATCATTGCCGCCGAGGGCGAGGCGCTGGCAGCAGATCAGTTGGGTGTGGCGGCCGACATCATGATGGCCCACCCGGTGGCGCTGCAGTTGCGCAACCTGCAGAGTCTCGTGGAGATCGGCGTCGACAAGAACACCACGGTCGTGTTTCCCGCGCCGATCATGAGCACCATCGAGGAACTCGGAAGTTTCATGGCGCGCGAGCAGGACGCAACGCGAGTCGGGCACAGCAACGTCAAGCCACCGGCGCCCTGAGGCGACCACGAAAGCCGCTTTCGTCGCTGCAACTGTGGTCGCGTTGATGGTCACAGGCTGTGGACCATCGGAACTCTCAACGGCGTCCTTGCGCTCGTATCTGGACAAGGTGGAACCGATCCGGCTCGGCGTGAACAGCCTGCTCGAGGATGCCGATCCGATTCTCGACGGGTACCGCGATCACCATCTTTCCGGCCCTCAGGCGGCCGTTGCGATGGGGCAGCTGGAGCAAAGCTTCAGCGCGTACATGGTCGAAATCAACGCGCTCCAGCCGTCTGACCCCACATTGGCCGGGATCAACACACCGTATGCGCACACATACATCCTCGAGGACGCGTACCTCAACGCTCTCGTTGCAGCCCTGCCGGACGGCGACTTCTCCGGGTTGCCCAATACGCAGTTGGAACAACGCGACGCCATCATCGCCTGGCGAGTACAGCTCGAAATCGTCGCGCGGAAACTCTCGGTTGTCCTGCCTCCGGATCTGCAGCAGGCCGGCCGCGGCGAGATCGCGCCGTCGGTTACCGACTCGAGTTAACGCAACGCTTCAGCGATGAGACACTTCCTCCGTGTCAGGCATATGGAGGATCACTCCGAAGGTCAGCGTCAGCGCGGAATGCGGGCTGCGGGGCACGTCGGCCGTCGTCAGAGGCTGCATCGACCTGCTGCACGGACGCGAGGTCGATAACGCGCTGCTCGTGGCGCTGGGAGGCCCCTTGCCGAGCTCGTCCTCACCGGCCGCGCAGGCGGGAAGCACGGATACTGGCCGAGAGTGTGGGCGGCCAGGGGTTGCTCTATGCGTGGGACGATCGAGCGACGGAGGCAGTGATCGCTGCAACCGCCGACGACGCGTGGCGCCTTCGTGAGATGGCGGCGAAGGCAGCGGCGCGCCACTTGGTGGGAGAGGCGTTCGACGCTCATCACGCAACTGCGCAATGACCGGGTGAAACGCGTTCGCGAGGCCGCGGAACGCACGCTCCGAACCCTTGTTGACGCGCGGGCATGAGCCGCGGGACGAGACGTCAGCGGTCGCCGTCCCGCCGCTCGGAGGACGCCGCCTATCTGACGCCGGTTAGATTATCGATCACGCCTCCACGCGGTCGCGGCGCGCTGGTCTCTCCTCGGGGGGTGTCGGGCGCATTGGGCATCGCGCGAGACGGTGCTGACGCCTTCGCAGCTTCCAGAGCGGGCACCAGATCCACGAGGTCGCGGCGCGAGGCTGCCTGACGCACCTCGGGAAAGAGCTCCTCTTCCTCCTCCTTGACGTGGTGACGGACGCTCTCGATGAGGACCGTCACCTTTGGGGTGAAGCGCTCCTCGGTTGAGTCCATCAGTTGGAGCTCCGCCAGGGTCGCCTTGGCGGCGTGGTGCTCTTCCAGCGCTTCCAGCGTGTCGTCGTTCAGCTTCTTGTTGAGGGTGCGGATGAAGGGGTAGAAGACCTGCTCCTCGATATACGTGTGCGTCACGAGTTCATGCAGCATCTTGTCGACGAGTAACTGACGCGTCTTCAGTGCTCGCTCACCGACTTTCTCGAATTGCTTGAAGAGTTGCTCGACGGCGCGGTGGTCGGCTTTCAGGAGCGCGATCGCATCAGTGGGCACGTGGCTACCTCGAATGTTGGGGATGAGTTGATAGCGAGACTATCGCAGCAGATGATAGCGTGAATGTACTGATGGAGGCGCCGCGCGGAGTCGTTTGAAGGGGAGGGTCGGTGCGGTACGAGACTCTCGTGGAATCTCCTGAACAGCTGTGGCAGCCATCCCTGTTCGCGCAGGGTGAGCCGCGACCCGACCCCGACTTTTCGGCCCTCGTCAGGCACCAGCTGGACGAAACGGCATGGGTGGACCATGTCGCCGGATGGCTTCAGGGGGCCGATACCCTCTTCGAGGATCTGATGCACTCGACGCCCTGGGAAGCGACCACCCAGGAGCTCTACGGCAAGGTCATGGTCACGCCTCGTCTGGTAGCGCGGTGGACGTCGCCCGAGGAGATTCAGGCGCTCCCGCCGGCCATCGAGCGCATCCGCGAGCTGCTCGTGGCGCGCTACAAGCGACCGTTCGACTCGGTGGGTGCCAACCTGTATCGCGATGGCCGCGACTCAGTCGCTTGGCACGGCGATCACATCCCGATGCGAATCGTCGACCCGGTCGTCGCGACGGTATCGCTAGGTGCTCCCCGGCGCTTCGTCATGCGGCCACGCGAGGGCAAAACGGCGCTGTCCCTCGCGCTCGGCATGGGCGACCTCGTGGTCATGGGGGGCAGCAGCCAGCGCAGCTGGCTCCACGCGGTTCCCAAGGTCGCATCCGCAGGCCCGCGGATCAGCGTCGCCTACCGGCACTCCACCGGGTAAGTCCGCTGAAGGCCCCGGCTGACCGGCGTTTCTGTGAGCCCCGGCCGGCCAGTGCTTCAATTAGCTCCATGACCACCGTCCTTCATGCCGAAGCAATCGGCGCACCAACTCAGTTGCTGATCGCGGGGCGCTGGATGGACGCGTCCGATCAGCAGACTTTCGACGTCGATGATCCGGCGACGGGTGACGTGATCGCATCGGTCGCCAACGGCTCAGTGGAGGACGGGCTCGCTGCGGTGGCCGCGGCGTCAGCTGCGCTGCCCGCCTGGGCGGCGACGCCACCACGGCAGCGCGCCGAGCGATTGCGTCGCACGTTCGAGCTCATGACTCAGCGTACCGACGACTTCGCGAGATTGATCGTCCGTGAGAACGGCAAGGCGCTTTCCGACGCCCGAGGAGAAGTCGCCTACGCTGCGGAGTTCTTTCGCTGGTACGCCGAAGAGGCGGTTCGCGCCGAGGGCCACGTGCAGACGGCGCCTGCCGGAACCAATCGGATCCTCGTGCTGCGCCAGCCCATCGGGGTAAGCGTATTGATCACGCCATGGAACTTCCCAGCCGCAATGGCCACACGGAAGATCGGCCCGGCGCTGGCGGCGGGATGCACGGTGGTGCTCAAACCCGCGTCAGACACACCACTGACCGCCCTTGCCATGGGGGCGCTGCTCACCGAGGCAGGTGTTCCGGCGGGCGTCGTCAACGTGTTGCCGTCGCGCCGCTCGGGCCCGGTCATCAGCGCCATGCTCCACGACCCCCGCGTGCGAAAGCTCTCGTTCACCGGCTCCACCGAGGTCGGGCGTGGCTTGTTGCAACAGGCGGCCGACTGCGTTGTCAACTGTTCGATGGAGCTCGGGGGGAATGCGCCCTTCGTCGTGTTCGACGACGCCGACCTGGAGAGCGCCGTGGCCGGAGCCATGGTGGCAAAGATGCGCAACGGCGGCGAGGCATGCACCGCGGCCAATCGTTTCCTGGTGCAACGGGGTATTGCCGATGCATTCGCGACGCGGCTCACCGATGCGATGCGTGCGCTCCGAGTCGGACCGGGGCTCGAGGATGGCGTGCAACTCGGTCCGTTGATCAACGCTGCCGGTCGCGAGAAGGTCATGTCACTCGTCGACGGCGCGGTGCGTGACGGCGCGCGTCTGACCGTCGGTGGAACCACTCCCGACGGACCCGGCTTCTTCTACCCACCGACAGTGCTGGTGGACGTCCCGTCTGATGCGGCGATCCTGCGCGAGGAGGTCTTCGGACCCGTCGCCCCGCTGGTTGTCTTCGATACCGAAGCGGAAGCGGTGGCGCTCGCAAATGACACCGAGTTCGGTCTTGTCGCCTACGTGTACACCGGTGATCTGCAGCGAGGATTGCGCTTCAGTGAAGCGCTTGAATCCGGCATGGTCGGGCTCAACCGTCCTCTGGTCTCCGACCCGGCGGCGCCGTTCGGAGGCGTCAAGCAAAGCGGTCTCGGTCGCGAGGGCGGGCACGACGGTCTTCTCGAGTTCATGGAGAGCAAATACATCGCAGTCACGTGGTGACCGGCTGCGTCTCAGGAGGTTGGCATGTTCGACACGGTCATGGTTGCGATCGATGGCTCGCCGTACTCAAATGAGGCATTAGCCGCAGCGGGAGGGATTGCCGCCAAGGCAGGCTGCCACGTCGAGGTTGTGCACGTGCACGAGCACGACTTCATCCCAGGCAAGTCTGGTGTCGCCCTCGATCTCGAGCGCGTGGATGATGCCCAGGCCCTTGTCGACAAGGCAGTCGAATCGCTTGTGGCGGATGGCATCACCGCGAAGGGGCGGCTGCTTCGGGCGCAAACCAGAGACGTCCCTCGGGCGATCATCGACGCAGCCAAGGAGAGCGGAGCGGACCTCATCATCGTCGGTCGGCGGGGACTCTCCAGCCTCACGGGCATGCTCTTCGGAAGCGTGTCCAACAAGATCGTTCAGGTTGCGACGGTGCCGGTCATGGTGGCGCACTGGGGCGACCCAGCCTCTGAGATCGCGGTCGACGATGCGGCGCGGCGCAGCGCGCTGCGCGAGAGAGACGTCAGCACCGCGCACCTCCTCGAACAACCCGGCACATTCATCCGCTGATCCAACGAAGCGGCACACGGCATTCGCACGGGGAGACATTCAGAAAAAGGACCAACCAGGCGGAACATCCGAGCTAGACTGGGAGTGTCTAGAAAGGAACCCCTCCCATGGCTTGGATTTGGTGGCAACAGCGTCGTGCGGATCACGCTGAGAGCCGGTTGATCAAGACGTATCTGCAGCAGCGAGACGCGTCCCGCATCTTGTGGGATGTCGTTGTCGCGGCCAGGCGGGACGCCGACGCTCGACTCCGTCTCGAGGCTGCACTCCAAGCGCAACGCATCACTGTCTGACTCCGACGTCTGAGTTCGCGGGACTCCTCGGGCTCGTCGGCGGCGACGAGTTCCACCCTGGAAACGAGCCGCACGACGAACTCCTCGCAGCGAGCGCTCGCGGCCCGGCGTATGTCCTCGCAACCGCCGCGGCGAGGTCTCGCCCTGAGATGGCGGTGCGTCACGCACAGTCGTGGTTTCGCCGATTCGGGCTGGAACTCACCGAGTTGGCGGTGTACACGCGAGCGCAGGCGCAGGACCCCGCGCTGGCGAAGCTCGCTGCAGACGCAGGGTTCTGCTACATCGTCGGCGGTGATCCCGGCCTCGTCGCAAAGGTGCTCCGCGAGAGCCCGGTGGGCGACGCAATTATCGCGGCCTGGCGACATGGCGCCGTGCTGGCGGGGTCGTCGGCCGGCGCGATGGCGCTCTGCTCAGAAACGCTCGTGCGTCAGTCGTTCCCGGGCCACACGCAACGTCGCGCACTCCCGGGGCTCGGCGTGGTGCCGGATGCGGCCGTGCTCCCACATCACGACACCTTTGGCGAGAAGTGGTATCCGTCGGCCCGCGCAGCCCTGCCCGACACGGTGCTGATCGGCATCGATGAGCGGACCTGCGCACTCTGGGAGGCAGGGACTTGGCGATGCCTGGGCGCTGGGGGAGTCACCGTGTACGTGCCCGGTACCGAAGCCGTTCGCGTCGAGACGGGACCCATCGAGGGAATCCCGCCACCAGCGACGGCCGGCTGACTACCGCAGTCGAACGCGCTCGGTGCGGAACCGGTCGACGGCCATGAAGATGCTCTCGTCCAGCCACTGATAGAAGCGCTGCCGCTGCGCTGCATCGGTGGCGACATCGCTGTCCTCGGTCCGGCGGGCGATCCAGGGGGGAACGCCGTCGGCGATGACGCCGCTGCCGACGTGGACGCGCACGAGCGAATCGTTCTCTTCGAGCACCTGGATGGTGACCTTGAGGATCACACCGGTGTGGTCGACGAGTCGCCAGCTCTGCTCCCATCGGGCCTTGCGATTGAAGTCACGGGCGACGTGCACCGTCTCGTCGGCGATGACGCTCTCGCCCGGTTTCGCGACTCCCGAGAGTAACCGGCGGACATTGGCATCGAGGTCGCGCGCAATCCAGTTCACCAGTGAAGCCGCCCGGTTGTCGACATCCGGCAACCCGCCCTGCGGAGTCTGCTGGGCGCCGACCGCGCGAATCACGCCCGCGTGGCGACGGCAGTAGAACTTTCCATCGGTCGAGGTGCCGTGATCCGGGCAGCACACAGTTCGACACGCGCGACCCCGGCCATCGCGGTAGGCACACGGCTGTGCGTTATCGCTTGGGCACCCGGCGACCTTGCAGGCGACACCGGTGCTCACAGGAATTTCGGGCGTGGACGGTTGCGCCGCCGCGGCCGTCCGGTTGCGGCGGAAGAGCTGGCTCATCGATCGGCCATGCCCTGCGCGGCAGCGGCCGGCCTCTTCGGGATCCCCATTGCAGGCGTTCTCCTCGTGACGGCGACAGCGGATCGCCCGACGACTCCTATATGAAGCGCGGCCGGGGCTCCGAAGTGCGGCGATGTCTGACGCCTCGCGAAACCGTGTTACACGCCGGTAACCACCACGAGCCGGGCGGACCCTACGGATGGGGCCTAATGTGTTAGTGTAAGTATCATATTTACTTAGGGCATCATCATAAGGGAGCCAAGATGTACATAGGTGGTGGTATCGGACTGGTTGTGGTCGTTCTGGTCATCCTGCTGTTGCTGCATGTCATCTAGCCGGTTGCGCATCCCCTGATGGGAACGACCGGCCAGAAGACCACGACCGAGGAGCGGCCTGATCCAATTCGCGCTGCTGCCTCGCGAGTCAGCGGGCTCACCGAGGAACCGTCGGCCGCCGACGTTGAGAAGGGTCACGGCGGAGAGGCGGCCACAGGGACACCCGCGGCAGGACGGAGCGGCATCGACGAGGCTCGGCGCCGGGGGCCGCTCGGTGTCCTCCAGATCCTGGGCCCTGGTCTCATCACCGGCGCGTCCGACGACGACCCGTCAGGGATCGGCACCTATTCCCAGGCCGGCAGCCAGTTCGGTCTCGGGACGCTCTGGTTGGCGATCTTCACATTCCCCTTGATGCTCGCGGTCCAGGAGGCGTGTGCACGCGTCGCGCTGCAGACGGGAGTCGGCCTGGGCACGTCATTGCGCCGCAAGTTTCCCTCCGTCCTGGTCGGAGCCTGCATCGTGCTGCTCCTCGGCGCCAATACCATCAATGTCGGAGCCGACCTCGGTGCCGTCGCGGCGGGAGGATCGCTGCTCACCGGTAGTCACGTGCAAGCCGGCTGGTTGGTCCTGCCCGCTGCACTGCTCATCGGTTTCATGCAGCTCAAGCTCACGTACTCGATCATCTTCCGCTGCTTCAAGTACCTGACCCTCGCACTGTTCGCGTACGTCGTGACCGTTGTGATCGTCCACCCGAATCTGCTCACGACGATCGAGGCGACGTTCATCCCACATTTCGAGCTGAACAAGGAGTTCGTTGGCATCGTGGTCGCGATACTCGGCACGACGATCAGCCCGTACCTGTTCTTCTGGCAGGCTTCGAGTGAGGTCGATGAGATGAAGGCCGCCGGTGGCACGACTGAGGAGGAGCGGCGGGGCACCAGTCGCAAGGAATTGCACGCCGCGCGAATCGACGTGTCGGTCGGCATGCTGTTCTCGCAGCTGGTGATGTACTCGATCATCCTCACGTCTGGGACGGTGCTCCACTCGTCGGGCCACAGCGTTGAGACCGCTCAACAGGCAGCGCAGGCGCTCAAGCCCCTGGCAGGACCGTTCGCGTCGGTGCTCTTTGCGCTGGGGATGATCGGCACCGGCCTGCTTGCCATACCCGTGCTGACGGCGAGCGCTGCTTATGCGGTGAAGGAGTTCTTCGGTTTCCGCGGCAGTCTGAGTGAGACGCCTGGGTCTCGCCCCACCTTCTACGTCATCATCGTCGTCGCGCTCATCGGCGGAGTGCTGATGAACGTCCTCAACATCGATCCCATCCAGGCGCTGGTCGTCACCGCGATCATCAACGGAGTGGTGGCGCCGCCGATCCTCGTGTTGATCGCGCTGCTGGCTCGCGATCGGAAGGTCATGGCGGAGCATCGCAGCGGCGCGTGGAGCACCGGCTTGGTGTGGATCGCCACGGCAGTCATGGGCGCAGCCGCGGTGACCCTGCTCGTCACTTCGGTCTGATGCCGACCGACTCGCAGTGATCGAGGCCCATCGGCCCGTGTCACCCGTCATCTACGTCGCATCCTGCGTGGACGGAATGCGCTCTGGCAGGCGGTCCATTCGGCTATCAGCGGCCTGCGTTGAACGCTCGGGCCAGCGCAGCAGATCGATCGTCACCATCGCGATTGCGACCGCGATGACAGCCGATGAGAGGACGCCCTCAGTTGCGCCCCCTGCACTGAATGGTGACGTCGACGCAGCTTTGACGATGAACACGTCGACGGTGAGCAGCAGCGGCGCCGTGACGCGCCAGTTGAGCGCGCTGCCTGGACGGGCGAGCCACCAGAGAATCGAGAACACGTACGGCTCGACGAGGTAGTACGGATAGACGCTCTTGGCGAAGAGCGGGAAGCAGCAGGCCGCGATCGTGAGCAGGCCGGCGAGCCCGGCGCATGTGCTCGCGACGGCAGGATCATGGCGCAGCGCGAGCGCCGCAAGCACAATCGCGACAGCCGCGCCGATGTAGACGTCGCCGGTCCTGATCAGCCCCGCCCACGACGCCTGCCGGAAAAGGACCCAGAAAGAGCCGCCGCCGATCGGCAGGCCGGGACGGTACGTGAGCAGCGAGTGGGTGACCGCCTGTTCATCTGCGAGCACGAACGGTGCCATGACCACGCCGACCGTGATGACGCCGGCGAGCGCGATCATCGCCGCGGATCGGAATCGATGGGTCATCAGCCGAATGAGCAGCAGCGGGATCACGCAGAATCCCGCGATCGTGCGCGCGAGCACGGCTGCGCCAAGTGCGACGCCGGTCGACGCGTTGCGTGTGCTCAAAAAGAGCGTGATCGCCAGCAGCGCGAAGCACAGCTCGACGGGCTGCTCGACGTGACCATAGTCGAGCACGCCGATCCACAGGGCCGGCGCCAGCAGCACCGTGCATGCAACGATGACCGGCCATTGCAGACTGCCACGTGCGCTGCTGACGAGCCGAACGGTTTGATACGCAAGGAGCAGCACAACCAGCGATGTCACGGCACCGGTCAGAGCCGCGCGCCCGGCCAGGCTTCCAGCCCAGCCCAGCACATTGGCTACTGCCACCGCCGGGAGCAGCGGCACCAGTCCGAGGGGACCGTTGTCATTCTGGTACAGGCCATGCACGTGGCCCGCATAGATCAGCAGCGAATGCCCGGAGACCAGCGTCTCGGCCGAAGGCCAGAAGTACAGGTCGAGGTCTGATCGCGTCGTCTTGAGGATCAGTGGTGCAATCGCCGACGCTGCCACATAGGCGATGCCGAGTCCCGCAGTCACGGCCCGGCGGCTGGTCACGCCGACATTCTGATCGCCGCATGCGATAGGGGATTCCGCACCATGGACCGGATGCGACCACAAACCCCCTCGAGCGTCGTTGCCGTCTGCGCGCCCAACGCGTTCAAGGGAACGCTCAGCGCGGAGGCGGCGGCCGTGGCAATGGCGCGCGGCGTCCGAGACGCGGGTGCAACAGCGATCGAGATCCCGGTGGCCGACGGAGGCGACGGCACCCTTGACGTGTTACTCGCAGCGCAACGCTCGGGCTCGCGGGTGACGCGGCACAGAGTGACCGGTCCCGCCGGTACGTCGATAACAGCAAGACTCGGCTGGCTGGGCCGCGACGAGGCGGTGGTCGAGCTCGCCGAGGCGTCAGGATTGCGCCGCCTCGGGCGCGCGCCACGGGACGCATTGCATGCAACATCGCGTGGCACCGGCGAGCTGATTCGCATCGCACTCGCGGCCGGTGCGCGAAGGGTCGTCGTCGGGGTTGGCGGCAGCGCCTCCACCGACGGCGGCGCGGGACTGCTCCAGGGGCTTGGAGGTCATGTCCTCGACTCGCGTGGTGACGAGATCGGCACGGGCGGCGCCGCGCTCGAGGAAGCCGCCGGCATTGATCTCTCGGACGTGCTCAAGAGGTTCGAGCACTGCGAGATCGTGGTTGCATGCGACATTCGCAGCCCGTTGCTCGGGGCGCTCGGACCAGGCCGGATGTTCTCGCCTCAGAAGGGAGCCAGTGCGAGTGACGTTGTCCGCCTCGAGCGAGCGCTGGCGTACTTTGCCGTTCTCGCGTCCAGCCTGGGCTACGGGGATCTGTCGATGCTCCCCGGGGCGGGCGCGGCGGGTGGATGCGGATTCGGCCTTGCTCTGGCCGGCGCCACGTTGATGCCTGGGGCCGCGCTGATCTGCGACATGGTCGGGCTCGATGCCGCGCTGGGGCGCGCAACCATGGCGATCACCGGTGAGGGACGCCTCGACAGCCAGACCCCCACTGGCAAGGCGCCCGCCGAGGTCGCGGCGAGAGCGCGGGCGCACGGGATCCCGAGCGTCGCGATCGCGGGCACCGTGCTCGACAGGCTTCCGCACCTGTTCAGCTCGACGCTGAGCCTCGCTGGCATCGACCGGCGCATTGATCCGCTGCGCCACGCAAGAGCGCTGCTGCGGACGGCCGCAAGACGAGCGGTCGAGGCGGCTCCGCGCCCCGATTGACGCTCGAGGTTTCCTAGGGTCGCAGGTCCATGGTCCGCATCCAGTCAAGGCTGGAAGCGGTGTCGACCAGCGGGCGGTATTCGAGGCCGACGAATCCGCTGTACGCGAGGCGATCGAGTTCGCTGAGGAATGCCTCGATCGGCTGCGTTCCGGTGCCGGGCTCGTGGCGACCGGGAACGTCGGCGATCTGGACGTGCGCGATCAGCGGGAAATAGCGTCGGAGGCAGTCGATCGCGTCCTCGCCCGCCATCGCAGCGTGGTACTGATCGAGCTGCAGGCGCACATTCGGACGGTCGACGGTTTGCACGAGATCAGCGGCCGCATCGACCGTGTTCGCCCAGTACCCCGGCATGTCGACGTTGTTGATCGCCTCCACCAGCAACGTGATACCCGCTTCCCGCACCAGCGGCTCCACGCGGTTGAGGTTCGCGAGCGCGGTATCGCGCGCCGCCTCGCGGCTCACGCCGACGGGCGGCACGCCCACCAACCCGTTGAGCCTCGAGGTTCCGAGCCGTGTCGCCAGCGCAATCGCTGCGCGAACCGTCTCGGCGAATTCGTCCTCGCGCCCTGGGAGCGCAAGGAGGCCACGCTCACCTTTGCCCCAGTCGCCTGCCGCCGGGTCGAACATCACCATCTGGAGCTCGAGCCGGTCGAGTGTCGAGGCAAGACGGTCCGCGTCGAGCTCGTGGGGGAAGAGCATCTCCACGTTCGTGAACCCCGCCGCCGCCGCGGCCTCGAACCGCTGGAACGGCTCCAGCTCCTGCCAGAGCATCGTCAGGTTGGCTGCGAAGCGGGGCATATCAGGCCTGCCGGTCCCAGAACTTGACCAGAGCGGCCATGTCCTCGGCGTTCCATCCTCGCGCTCCGGCCTCGAGGTAGTACTGCTCTACGAGCCCGCCGAGCAGGAGCGGCACGCCCGCATCCTTCGCCTCAGTGTGGATGATGGACAGGTCCTTGGCGATGAGGCCCACCGGGGTCGCGGGGCTGAAGTCGCGGGCGATGAAGCGCGGCAGGTCGCGCAGCAGCATCGCCGAGCTCCCGAAGGACGTGCCGATCACGTCCTGCACGGTGCCGAGATCGGCTCCGAGTTGGACGGCGAACGCCGCCGCCTCCGCCGCGGCCATGGTGTGCACGGCGACGAGGTACTGGTTGACGAGCTTGATCACCTGACCCGCGCCGACGCCGCCGCAGAGCCGGATCTTGCCGCCGAATGCCTCGAACACCGGGAGTGCGCGGTTGAACGTCGCCTCATCGCCCCCGACCATCACCGTCAGGGTCCCGGCCTCGGCTCCGGCGGGGCCGCCAGATACCGGCGCATCCAGGAACCCCGCTCCCTGCTTCGCAAGGATGTCGGCGCAGTGACGGTTGAGCCCGGGGCTGACCGTCGAATGGTCGGCGTAGATCTGCCCGGACGAGGCGACGGCGGACATCTCCGAATACACCTGCCGGACGGTGTCCTCGGTGGGCAGCGCGGTGAGGACCACCTCGCAGGAGGCGGCGAGATCCGCCGGCGACTTGTGCACGATCGCTCCCTGTTCGCGCAGCGTCTGTACGCCCGCGTTGTCCGAGCGGTTGCAGACCGCGACGTGGTGCCCCGCGGCAAAAAGACGGCCGGCAATCGGCCGGCCCATCTTCCCGATCCCGACGACTCCGACGTTCATGAAAGCATCACCGGCTGTCTCCTCACACGCGTCGCCGCTGGTCAAGGTGCGACGATGGATCGTAGACGAGTTCGGTTGACAGGGAGCCCGAGGATGAGCGCCACCGTCGATCCGGTTCAGAATCCGCAGGCGTACCAGCAGATGCTCCTCGACCTGGTCGGCAACGAAGACCCGGCCGATGTGCAGCGCGCCACTTCGGCGTCGCTGCGCAAGGTCATCGCCGAGGCAGGCGATAACCTGCGCACCCGCCCCGCGCCAGGGGAATGGTCGGTGATCGAGCTGCTCGGCCACGTGCTCGACGCCGAGATCGTCTCGTCGGCACGCTATCGCTGGGTCATCGCCGAGAACCGCCCGCCGCTGGCGGGGTATGACCAGGATCTGTGGGTCGACGCGCTCGGGTACACCCGTGCAGACCCCCACGAGCTGCTCAAGACCTTCGACGCGCTCCGCGCTGCCAACCTCGCTCTCTGGGAACGGTCAACCCCCGAGCAGCGAGTGCGCGACGGGATGCACGCGGAGCGCGGCCCGGAGAGCTTCGACCTGATGTTCCGGTTGCTCGCCGGTCACAGCCGGTTTCACATCGAGCAGATGCGGCGCACGCTCGACGCGGTGAGCGGCTCCCCTCGCACGAGCGAGTAAACGCCGCCGCCGGCAGGGCTACCCGGTGTTCTGCAACCCGGCAGCGATGCCGTTGACGGTGAGCAGGAGGAGCTGCTCGAGCCGTCGCCGCTCGGGATCGGCGGTTTCGCCGGCGCGCAGGGCACGAAGCGCACGCAGCTGCAGGTGAGAGAGCGCATCGATGTACGGGTTGCGCAACTCGACCGCCCAGGACAGCACGCGCCGCTTCTCGAGCAGACGGGATTGACCCGTCACCGCGAGGATACCCGCGATGCTACGGTCGTATTCCGCGAGGATCAGCTCGTCAATTGCAGGACGGTTGCCGAGTCGCAGATAGTCCGCCGCCATGAAACGGTCGGTTTTGGCGAGGCTCATCTCCGCGTTGTCGATGAGGACCTTGAGCAGCGGCCACTCGGCGTATCCAATGCGCAGATCGTCCAGCGGTATGCCCGCGAGCGCGCTGCCAATGCCGTACCACCCTGGGAGATTGAGCCGGATCTGCGACCAGGCAAACACCCATGGGATGGCGCGCAGGGATCCAAGGCTGCGGTCACCTCCGCGACTGGCAGGGCGCGATCCCAGGTGCAGACGCGCCAGCTCACGAACCGGGGTCACCTCGGCGAAGTATTCCGCGAAGCCTTCGATGTCGATCAGCTCGCGATACGCGGCGCGCGCAGCGGTGTCGAGGCTGTGCGCGAGCGCGTCGAAGCGGATTGCTGCGTTCTCGGTTCGCTCACGCGCTGCCGGCGTAGAGGTGAGCAGCACCGCTGACGTCACCTGCTCGATGTGCCGTTGCGCGATGGTCTGATTGCCGTAGCGAGCGAAGATGACCTCTCCCTGCTCGGTCACCTTGAAACGGCCCGACACTGAGCCCGGTGCCTGCGCCATCACCGCGCGATTGGCGGGGCCGCCGCCGCGTCCGAGCGCACCGCCGCGCCCGTGGAAGAGCGTGAGTTGCACGGAACGCTCCGCCGCCCACGCGGCGAGGTCGGCCTGCGCGGCATACAGCGCGAGCGTTGCGGTGACCGGTCCGCTCTCCTTCGCCGAGTCGGAATACCCGAGCATGACCTCCATGGCGCGTCCGGTTGCGGCCATGCGCCTGCGCACCGGCTCGAGATCGAGCATCGCGTCGAGCGTGGCGCGCGCATTGTGCAGGTCGGCGATGGTCTCGAAGAGCGGCACGACGTCGAGCTCGGGGGGCGCGTTGGGCGCGAGCGCCAGCTCGGCGAGCGCGTATACGTTGGCGATGTCCTGCGCGCCCTCCGTGAAACTGACCACGTAGCGATGACAGACGTGCGTTCCGAGCCGCTGCTGCAACAGCGCGATCGTGCGCAGCGTCGCCACCACCTCGTCAGTCTCTGCGGAGCGCGTCCCCGAGCCACGCATCGTGCCCGCGGCGCGAAGCTCGGCGAGGGCGTTGCGATGCACGCCGCTGTGCTGGCGGATCTCGAGGTCGGCGAGGTGGAAGCCGAAGGTCTGCGCCTGCCAGATCAGTCCGTGCAGCTCCCCGTATGCGAGCCTCGGGGCGCCGGCTCGCACGAGCGCGTCCTGGAGGCACCGGAGGTCATCCAGCAACTCGTCCGGTTGCGCATAGGCGAGCGCGAGATCACCCCGGCGGGTGGCAGCGATTCGATCGGCAACCAGCAGCAGGAACTGCCGGAAGGGCTCCCCGGGGGAGCGTGACTCGATGGCGGCGCCGCGGCCGCCCAGGATCTCCTGCGCGGAGCGGAGGCTACTCAGGAAGGCCTGGTCGGGCGCGGTGGTCTCAGCATCGGCCGTGAGTCCCGAGCCGATCCGCGTGGCCGCTGCCTCGAGGCCGCGGAGGATGTGCTCCGACTGAATCAGCATCGTCTCGCGGGTGACCTGGGCGGTGATCTGCGGATTGCCGTCGCGGTCGCCGCCGACCCAGCTCCCGAAGCGAAGGAACGCGGGCGCGGGCGGCCGGTCCGCGCCGCTTTCATTTGCGTCGAGCGCCGCGCTGAGCTCACGGTAGACCGCGGGCACGAGCCGGAAGAGGGTCTCGTCGAAGACGCTCATGAGCGTGCGGACCTCGTCGAGCGGCTGCAGGTCCTGACTGCGGAGCTGAGCCGTACGCCAGAGCCCGTCGACCTCCTCGAGCAACCGGCGGCGGATCTCGGGTTGCGGCGCCTCGGAGAGCCGGGGGTCGGCGAGCCGTTCGAGCTGATCGCCAATGCGACGGAGTGCCGAGGTCACCGCACGCCGTCGTGCCTCGGTGGGGTGGGCGGTGAAGACGGGATGGACCCGCAGCGCCGCGAGCTGCTCATCGAGTCCGGCTTCGCCGAGTTCGGCGCGCACCGTGGCGAGTGCGCCGGCCAGCGCCTCGGCGGGACCGGCGGTGCCGTAGTCAGCCTCGCGCAGCGTTCGCGCGCGGTAGCGCTCCTCCGCGAGGTTGACGAGGTGGAAATAGCATGCGAACGCGCGGGCCACCTGCTCGGCGCGATCGAGCGACCACGAGGACACGAGCGTGTCCGCCGTGTTCGCGTACCCACCTCGCTCGGTGGCTTCGGCGCGTGCCTGGATCACCGTTCTCCGCAACGCTTCGACGTCGGCGAGGAGCCCCGCGCCCCCGTGCTCCGCGATCACCTGGCCGAGCGCGTCGCCGACCAGGCGAACCTCCTCGCGGAGCGCACGCGGCATCTCATGGCGCGCGGTGTCGCGCACGCTGCGATCGGCCGTCTCACCCTCGACTGGCGATGCCATACAACGCAAACCATACCGACGCCCCGCTCTTCGGTGCCGAGGCGGTTCCGGCACGCACCCGTACACTAGCCCCGGTGATGACGAGCGGCCTGCCGGAGACCGTCGGCGTCGTGGGCCTGGGCCGATTTGGACGCCTCTGGGCGTCGATGCTGCAGGGTGACTTCACTCTCCGTGTCTATGACTCCGATCCGGCTCAACGTGCCGAGGCGGAGCGTCAGGGATTTGCACCGGGATCGCTGCGCGACACGCTGAGCTCGGACGCTGTCTTCTACTGCGTTCCCATCTCCGCGTTCGAGGCCACGCTGCAGGAGCATCTGCCGATCTTCAACGAGCTCGGCGGAACGCGGACCCTCATTGACGTGCTCTCAGTGAAGGTGCACCCGCGCCAGGTATTCGAGCGGCATCTCCCCGCGACCTACCAGGCGCTGCTCACCCATCCGCTCTTCGGCCCGGACAGCGTTGCCGCAAGCGGCATTGAAGGGCAGACCATCGTCGTCGACGGATTTCGCCTGCCGCCCGCCGCGCTGAAGGAATGGAAGGACTACTTCACCTCCAAGGGACTCGTGGTGGTCCCGATGTCCGCGGATGAACACGATCGGCTCGCAGCAGAGAGCCAGGGGGTCACCCACTTCGTCGGCCGCACCCTCGAACGCTTCGGCTTTGCGCAGACACCGATCGATACGCTCGGCACGAGACGCCTCCACGACGTGACCTCGCAGGTGAGCAACGACACCTGGCAGCTGTTTGTCGACCTGCAGACGCTGAACCCTCACACCAAGGCGATGCGCCTGCGCATCTCAGAAGCGCAGGACTCGGTCTTCGATTTGCTGCTTCCGAACCGGGTGGTGGCCGAGCGCGTTGTGGTGGGCATCCAGGGTGGCCGGGGAAGCTTCAACGAGGATGCCGCGCGGTATTACATGAGCCGCACCCCTGAAGTCCCCTTTGAGCTCGTCTACCTTCACACCACCGAGCGGGTGCTGCGCGCGCTGCACGAAGGAGAGGTCGATCGCGGCGTCTTCGCGATCCACAACTCGGTCGGCGGCATGGTGGGCGAGTCGGTTGCGGCAATGGCCCGCTATCGCTTCGCCATCGTCGAAGAGTTTGCGATCAAGATCTCGCACGCGCTGATGATTGCCGCAGGTGCCGACTTCTCCAACGTCGACACGGTGATGGCGCATCCGCAGGTGCTCCGTCAGTGCCGCACCAACCTCGACAAGAAGTACGCGAACCTCCATCAGACCAGCGGAGCCGGTGACCTGATCGATCAGGCCAAGGTGGCCGAACTCCTTGGTACCGGTGAGTTATCCGATTCCATCGCGACGATGGGGAGCAAGGTCCTCGCGGAGCTCAACGGCCTGCGCGTCGTTGAAGACAACCTCCAGGACCTCGACGAGAACTTCACGAGCTTTCTCTGGGTGGAGCGACCCCGGCAGCCCTAGATGACGTCGGCGAGCTAGGAAGGGCCGGCTCCGTTGACGACCGACAGGATGTTGCCGGCGGGATCGGTGAACCATGCGATCGTCGGCCCAGGTCCATGCATGACTCCCCGCTCGTCCTGATCGATTCCGTCGTATCGCTCGAGGCTGACACCTGCGGCAATGAGGTCGTCGACAGCCTTGTCGACGTCGGCGACGGGGAAATTCAGCACGGTGAACGATGCCGGCTGGTGATCGGGCTTCGGATAGATGATCACGGCGCCGCCGCCACCCAGGTGCAGGGTGAGGATCCCGTCCTCCTCGGTAACGCGGAGGCCGAGTGTCTCCGCATAGAACTGCCGGGCTTTCACGATGTCATTCGCCGAAAATCCCGAGAACGCGTGACTGGTACCGAGCATATGCCGTTCCTCCTCCGATCCGCTACGTTCGAGATGTTCAAGTCTGACGTGTGAGGACGAGAGCAGGCAAGAGGGCGGGTCAGCACCGTAGGATGGCGCCGGAGGCGCAGCCCAGCACCGACCAAGGAGGCAGTCCATGCTCGCGTTCCACGTGNNGTGTTTGGCACGAAAGAGATCGTTGTGTACGTGATCGTTGTGGTGATCGTGCTCGCGATCATCGGCTGGTATCTGATGCGGGGGCGCTCGCGGGCGTAGTACACCAAGCTCTGGCGAGCACACTCGGTCCCTTTACCCCGAATTAACTATCCGGCGCTCAGAGTTGGGGTTGCTGGGTCGTTTGCAGAGAGGAGGGTCGGAGACGTGTCAGAGAACGCGCATCGCCGCTGGATCATCGCCGCCGCCGCGGTCGCGATCGGTGTCCCCTCAATTCTTTCGGTGGTACCGGTGGCAGCTGCGACAACGCCAGCCGCCAACGCGAAGCTCTCGGTTCGGGTTTTCGCCAGCGGCACCGCCGCCATGACGCAGCCGGATGACATCACCTGGCTCGACGGCACTGTGTACGCCGTCTGGCAGAACGACATCGGACCGAGCGGGCAGCCGAGCCCCACAGGCGCCACCGCCAGCGACGTCGTGGGGTACAACGCCTCCGGTCATCGCGTCGCAGCCTGGAAGGTCACCGGCCACGCCGATGGCATCGCTGCCGACTCGGCCACGCATCAGCTCATTGTTACTGTCAATGAGGACGGGAACTCGAGCCTCTTCGTGATCTCTCCGGAGGCCCCGGCGACCAGGCAGGTCCATCACTACGAATACAACCTCAACCCCCTTCCGCACGGAGGCGGGACTGATGCCATCTCGGTGTACCGCGGGGTGATCCTGATCAGCGCCTCGGCGCCGACCGTCGCGAACGGCCCGGCCGTGTACCGAGCCGAGCTCGAGGGGTCGATCGCGGTGCTACAGCCGGTGTTCTTCGACAACAGCACGGCGACGGTCGCCAACGTCAACAGCCCTTCGTATAACCACCACGTGGCACTTGCGTTGACTGATCCGGATTCGAACGAGATCGTCCCCGCGAGCAGCCCGCGGTTCGCCGGTGACTTCGTACTCGACAGCCAGGGCGACGAGGAACAGATCTACGTCGCCGGCGCAGATGGCGCCACGCCGCGTCTCTCGGTGCTCGATCTATCCCAGGCTGTCGACGATACTGCGTGGGTGACCAACCCCAAGGGAACCCTGTTCGTCACCGATGGGGTGGACAGCGAGATCTTCGAAGTGTCGGGCAGTTTCGTCACCGGCGCCGCATACGTCGCCGTCACCCCGGGCGACGCGAATGTCCCGGTCGATAAGCCGAACTGCCTTGGCGAGCTCGATCTCCGCACCGGCAGGATCGTGCCGGCGGTCACGACCATCCAGGCGAAAGGTCTCTTATTCGTCCCCTGACGAGTACCGCTGCAGACTCAGCCAGACGGCGGGAGGAAGCTCGACGACGGCATGAGATGGCGTTGGATCTCGGCAGCGACGTTATCCGCATCGGGCGTGGTGACAAGGATGCGTGCGTAGCTCGCGCCCTCGAGTTCGACCACGACAGCACGCTCTCTACCGTGCACGACCGCGAAGTCCTTGCCGAACGAGCCACGTCGTGTTCCCACCGCGATCACACCGGGAATGCCGGTCCCGGGCGCTCGGATGCCGCGAAGTTCGGGCCACGCGTCCTCGACCACGCGAACGGCGCGAATCGTGCTGATGGGCACGCAAATGTCCGGATGGACCGCCTCGACTTTCTCGAGCTCGGACATCTTGACCACGAGATCCGAGCCCTCCACGATCAGGGTTGCCATCGGTCGATCTTACGTCGGCCTCCCCAGGACGCCGTCGCAGAGTCTTCGTATGGTTGTCGTATGGAGACCGCGACGCTGGGACGCGACGGACCGCGCGTAGGCCGAATCGGTCTGGGGCTCGCGGCGATCGGGCGTCCCGCCTACATCACGACTGATCGCGCCGCCGACCTCGGCAGGGATCGGTCGATGGACGCCCTTCGTGCGCGGACCTGGCAGCTGCTCGACGAAGCGTACGCATCAGGCGTGCGTTATCTTGACGTCGCGCGCTCGTACGGGTCGGCCGAAGCGTTTCTCAGCGGCTGGCTCGCTAGCAGGGCTGATATCCACGACGTGGTCGTGGGCTCCAAGTGGGGCTACACGTATGTTGGAGGCTGGGATACCGAGGCGCCGGTGCAGGAGGTCAAGGATCTCTCGCTGGCGAATTTCGAGCGTCAATATGCCGAGACTCGCGCGCTGCTCGCCGACCACCTTCGCCTCTATCAGGTGCACTCGCTCACCATCGAGTCGGGCGCCATGGACGACGAGCCGCTGCTTGCAGCGCTTGCGCGGCGCCGCCAGGATGGGCTGCTCATCGGTATCACGACCACCGGTCCGAGACAGGGAGACACCATCCGCCGAGCGCTCGAGGTCCAGGTCGACGGGGTGCCGCTGTTCTCGTCGGTGCAGGCCACCTGGAATCTGCTGGAACCGTCGGCTGGTCCCGCACTCAGCGAGGCGTCGGCCGCGGGATGGGCCGTGATCGTCAAGGAGGCCGTCGCCAACGGCAGGTTGACCCACGTCGGCGACGCCGGAGGTGAGGGCACGCCACTGGGGAGGGCGGCGGCGTCCGCGCATGTCACACCCGATGCGATCGCGATCGCGGCTGCGCTTGCGCAACCTTGGGTCTCTGTGGTGCTGAGCGGCGCTGCGACTATCGAGCAGCTGACCAGCAATCTCCATGCCTTCGACGACGGCGCCGCCGTCGAGATCGCTGATATCGCCGAGCCGCCCGAGCAGTACTGGGCCGCCAGGTCAGCGCGACCCTGGACCTAGCTCGAGCTTATTGCTGCTGCTGTTGCTGCTGCCAGTGCACCGCTGAGTGATGTTCGACGCGGTCCACCTGCTGGTTGGACATCCGCGCGATTCGCACGGTCACCTCGGGCGTCGTGCCTTTCGCTGTGCCGAAGAAGAGACCGTGATGGGGTGCGACGTCACCATAGTCACGACCAACTGCGAGCCGGAGATGGTGCGCGCCGACGTGCTCCCCGAGCGTCGGGTCAAGTCCGAGCCAACGCCCGTCGGACCCGCACACCTCGACCCAGGCGTGTGACTGCCCCTCGACAACCTTCTCGTCGTCCACGGGTCCGAGGTAACCACTCACGTATCGCGCCGGCCACCCGGCGCCGCGAACCATCGCAAGGAAGAGGTGCGTGAAGTCCTGGCACACTCCCGCGCCTCCTGCCAGGAGGTCGTCGATGCTCGATTCGACAGTGGTGGCTCCGCTCATGTAGCGCAGCTCCCGCGGGATCCGCTGCGCCGTGGCCAGGACGCTGTCGAAGCTGGTGTCATCACCGTTCCACGCGTGCCACAGAGCCCGCGTGTTCTCGCCGAGAGGGACGCGTGGGCTCGGGAGGATGAACTCGAGACGCGGGTCGCCCGCAAGCGCTTCTGGGTCCCAGGCCGAGAGCCGGCGGCGGCGTGGTTCGGTGTTCTCGACAACCGCATCAACGGTGAATTCGAGCAGCTCGTGGGGCGTGGTGACGTCGAGCCGATGTACGAAATTGCCGAAGTAATCGACCCGGCTGCGCGGCACCGCCCATGGTTTGCTCACCAACGAGAAGGCCAGGGTGCGCTGCGACCCGCGGTCACGAGGGCGCATGCGCACCTCGTTGTACGAGAGGCTCACCTTCGCGGTGTATCTCAGCACGGTGCGATGCGACACCGAGTAGGTCAGCGTGTCAGAACCCATGTGTCCTTGCTCCCACCACCCTGGGACGAGTTGACCACGAGCTCGTCGGGGTCACCGGCAACGCGGGTGAGCCCGCCGGGAACGATCCACGGCCGTTCATCGAGCAGCACGAAGGGACGCAGGTCGACAACGCGAGGCTCGAAGCCGCCGCCCGCCCGCAGGCACACGGCGCGGCTCAACGCGACCTCCTCCTGCGCCAGCCACTGGCGAGGGTTGGTCTTGACCTCGGCGAGGAACTCGCCCCGTTCGGCCGACGACATCAGCCTCCCGAAATGGATCCCGTAGCCACCGCTCGCGTCCACGGGCTTCAGCACCATCTTGTCGATATTGGCCACAACGTGGCCGTGTTGCTCGTCATCGGTGAGGTCGTACGTGGGGACGTTGTCAATCAGGGGCTCCTCACCAAGGTAGTAGCGGATCATCGCGGGGACATAAGGGTAGATGACCTTGTCATCGGCGACGCCCGTCCCCGGCGCGTTGGCGATGGCGACGTTGCCGCGCCGCCAGGCCTCGATCAGGCCAGGTGCGCCGAGCATCGAGTCGCGCCGGAAGACCAGGGGATCGAGCCATTCGCTGTTGACGCGCGAGTAGATGACATCCACGCGCTGCGGAGTGCCCTCCGCGTCGCGACGGTAGACCTCGTCCTCGACAACGATGAGCTCGTGGCCCTCGACGAGGGTTGCGTTCATCTCTGTGGCCAGGAGCTGGTGTTCGTAGTACGCGGCGTTGAAGGGGCCGGGAGTGAGCACGACGATGTCGGCATCCCACTGGCGCGGAGCGATGCGCTGCAGGATGCGCCGCAGCCGCCCGGTGTAGCCGTGGATCGGACGGACCGGGGCCAGCTCGAACCAGTCGGGCGCCAGTGACTCCATCGCGCGTCGCGACTCCAGCGCGTACGCGATGCCACTCGGGATACGCACGTTGTCCTCGAGCACGAGGAAGGTGCCGTTGACGCGCACCACGTCGATACCGGACACATGGCACCAGGTCGCGCGGGGAGGCCGAATCCCGACGATATCGCGGAGGTAGCCGGTGCTGCTGTACACCAGCCGGCCGGGGACGACCCCGTGCCGGATCGCGCGCTGCGAGCCATAGCAATCGGAGACGAACAGGTCGAGCGCCATGGCGCGTTGGGAGAGAGCGCGGCTGAGGGACCGCCATTCAGCGGACGAGAGCACTCGCGGCACCGGGTCAAAGGGAAAGATCGGCGCCACACCCTCGGTGGGGACGCCGAACGTCACCCCCCGGTCGGCGAACCACTGCTGCGCGTCGCGGCGGATCCCCGGCAGCGTCCCGGCAGCGCGCTCGAGGGTTGCCAGCAGCTCCGCGTAGGGAGGCCGGACCACGCCGTCGAGGTCGACGCACTCGTCGGCGGCGCGTGGCAACCCGAAGGTGGGCGCCCTCGCCGTGCCGACTCCGATTGTCATCCATGGACAGTACTCCCCGCATCCGCCACATCGTCATTGGTCGTCGTGCACAAGGCGGGGAAGCGGCGATTGTGCACTCAGAGTGGTTCACACGCTGCAAATCGGCAGTACAGTGAGGGTCGTGATCGACGCCCCCACGAGCGGTCGACGGCTTCGCGTGGGCTGTGAGTTCCTCCATGACCTCGAGTGGCCGGTCGCGTTCATCCTTCAGGTCGAGCCGCGCCCGGACGCGGTACGCGCCTTGCGCAGCGCCGGAGTCGAGACCTGGCCACCGACTTCCCTGCACGAGTACGCCGACATGTACGGAAACACGTGTCAGCGATTCGTCCTGGGACCCGGGAGCGTGCGCATCCGCTACGAGGCCGAGGTCGAGGTGGAAAGTGGCGTCGACGAGGTGGACGAGACCGCGACGCAGCGTGCGGTGGCCGACCTGCCCGACTCCACCCTCCACTTCACTCTGGCCAGCCGGTACTGCGAGTCCGACAAGCTTGGTAACACCGCGTGGCGACTCTTCGGCGACGCGCCGCCGGGGTGGCAACGCGCCAAGGCAGTTGTCGACTGGGTGCACGACAACATCACCTTTCGGCACGGTAGCAGTGGAACATCGACGGGGGCGACGGACGTGTACCTCCAGCGCGAGGGAGTGTGCCGCGACTTCGCCCAACTCGCGGTCGCGTTCCTGCGCGGGCTGAACATCCCGGCGCGATACTGCTTCGGGTATCTCCCCGACATCGACGTGCCGCCGCCGAACGAGCCCATGGACTTCGCCGGGTGGCTCGAAGCCTATGTCGGCGACCGCTGGTACACGTTCGATCCCCGCAACAACGCGAGACGCACCGGCCGTGTGCTGATCGGGCGAGGGCGTGACGCGCTCGACATCGCGATGATGACCCACTACGGCGCGGCGCCCCTGCGTGCCATGCGCGTGGTGGCAGAGCCGATCGACGCGCCGCCATGGTCGAGCGCGGTTCCCGCTGTCGTCGGCGAGTTCGCCGGGGACCTCCAGTGACGTTGCGGCCCGACTCGTCCGTGCCGGTTCGAGCGGCCACCTGGTCCACGGGTCCGCTGCACCTGGATTGGAGCCGCGTGGAGCGGACGCGCTACAGGATCCATCAGCGCATCACGTACCGATATGAAGGTCCGGTGGAATCGCTCGAGCAGCGACTTGTCGTCCAACCGAGGAGCCTTCACGGTGATCAACGGCGGGTCAGCCGCCGCCTGAGCGTGCTCAATGCGACTCCCGAGAGCGTCGAGGCCAGTGTTGACCTGTTCGGAAACACTGTGGTCACGCTGAACATTCCCCGCGTGGAGGAGGAGGTCACCTTTGTCACCTCGAGCATCGTGGAGCGGGACGCCCAGCACGGTCCACACATCGAACCGGCCGCGATGCTCCAGGACCGCAATCTACTCGACGCCACGCCACTCACCTGCGCCGATCAGACCATCGATCTGCTTGCGGAAGAGTTGACGGCCAGCGGTCTGACCGGCGCCGCCCTCGCGACTGCGGCGAATGACTGCGTGCACAACGCCCTGATCTACCAGCACGGGGCCACGTCGGTTCGCACTACGGCGGCCGAGGCGCTCGCCCGCGGCGCGGGCGTCTGCCAGGACTACGCGCATGTGCTCCTGGCGCTGACTCGCCGGCTCGGCCTCCCGTCGCGCTACATCTCGGGACAGATGCTCGGATTCGGGGGCTCGCATGCCTGGGTGGAGGTCATGATCCCGGACCCGAGTGGTCATGCGCGTGTGCTGTCGCTCGACCCCACCCATGGTCGCGCGACGGGTTACGAGTACATCACGGTCGCCGTGGGACGTGACTACGCGGACGTTACCCCGCTCTCAGGGACCTATCAGGCACCGTTCGCTGGCTCGCTCACGGCCACAAAGCGTGTGTTCATGACCGCACTTGGCCCAGGCGACTGCACCGACTCCGACATTCAGGCCATCGCCTGAGCGCTTGTCGTTCCCAGGCAAGGGACGCTCGACTCGGATTAGTCGCCGACCAGCTCGTAATACGGATTCAGGATCGCGAGCTGGCGCCGCCAGAGGCCGACCATGCCCTCGACGAGTACGCGTGCGCCCAGCTCCAGTCCCGGGATGCGCCGTCTTCCCGGAAAGACGAGGAGCAGGCTGCCAGCTCCGTCACCGATCTCGCAGCCGAGGCTGGACCCGGTCGGGGTTTCCTGCATGCGCAGGGCTCGCACCGTGCCCGTCGCGCGGATTCGGTTCCGCCATTTCGCCTGATTGATCGGCGCGATCGCCGGCGCGGGGAGATCGGGCGTGTCAGCGATGGTCGGCGTGTTCATGCTTGGGCTCACCTCACTCGCACCCGCGTCGACGCGACGAAAGGCTGTGTGCATGGCAGTCATCCTCATCAATGGTGTCAGAACTCATGTCGGGAAACTTCGTCCTCCGCGCACACATCTGGTCAGCGAAGGCTGTGCATCCGGTATCAGCTTGCGATTGAGTCGACGACTGCGAGATCCGAGGCCGGCTCCTCATTCGCGTTGTCGATCCGCGCGACGTCACCACGGCGCACCGTTGCCGCGAGGATCACCGCACCCGACAGCATCAGGAATGCTCCGACGAGGAACGCCACGTGGAAGCCGGAGACCAGGGCGCTCACGCCGTCCGCAGCCGTTGGCAGATGGCCCAGCGCCGACAAGTTGTTCGCGGTTGCGTTTGCCGCGAGGGTCGAGAGCACCGCCAACCCGATTGCACCACCGAGCTGTTGCGACGTGTTGAGCAGCCCTGACGCCAGGCCCGCATCCTCGGCGCCCACGTTGGTGGTCGCGATCAGCGTGATCGGGACGAAGGTGAGCCCCATGCCCACGGCCATGATCATCAGGCCCGGGAGCAGATCACCGAGGTAGGTTCCCGCCACCGGGATTCTGCTCAAGACGACGAGTCCCACTGCCGCGATCGACATGCCCGACAGCCCGACGGCCCGAACGCCGACCCGGCGAATGAGCTGCTGCGACAGCCCGGCGCCTGCGACGATGCCCAAGGTGACCGGAAGGAACGCAAGCCCGGCGCGCAGGGCGCTGTAGCCGAGCACTTCCTGCACGTAGATCGAGGCGAAGTAGAACATCGCGAACATGCCGCCGGCGACGAGGAGCATCGCGGCGTTCGCTCCGGTGATGGAACGCATCCGGAAGATGCCGAGCCGGATCAGCGGATGGCGGAGCCGGTTTTCGATCATCACGAAGCCCGCAAGCAATGCAAGTGCAAGGGCTCCGAGACCGAGTGTCTCAACGGAGATCCACCCTGCCGTCTCGGCGTTCACCAGCGCATACACGAGCACCACGAGCCCTGCCGTCACCGACAAGGCACCCGCGATATCGATCCCGCCACGAGCGTGCTCCACGCGGCTCTCAGGCACGAACCGGAGTGCGAGCACGATGGCGATCACGCCGACCGGAACGTTCACGAAGAAGATCCACTGCCACGAGAAGAGCGTGGTCAGCACGCCGCCGAGGAGAAGCCCGATCGCCCCGCCGCCGACCGCCACCGCGCTCCAGACGCCGAGTGCGGTGGTGCGCTCGCGGCCCTCGGCAAACGTGGTGGTGAGCACGGCGAGCGCCGCCGGCGAGACCAGCGCACCGCCGAGACCCTGCAGCGCCCGGCCGACAACCAGGATTCCTGCCGAACCGGCGAACCCGTTCATCAGCGAGGCGGCGGAGAACAGCACGATGCCGATGACGAACAGGCGGCGGCGCCCGATGAGGTCGGCGGCCCGTCCGCCGAGCATCAGGAAGCCTCCGAACGCGAGCGTGTAGGCGTTCACGATCCATTGCAGGCTCTCGGGCGAGAAGTGGAGTCCGCGCTGGATCGAGGGGAGCGCGACGTTCACGATGGTCGCGTCGAGGATGACCATGAACTGGGCGAGGCCCACGATCACGAGGACGAGCCAGGGGTTGACGCGTCGTGGTTGCATAGCGATCGTCCTCACTTTGGGGTAGAATCGGAGCGTGGGCTCCGGTTAGGAGTACTATACGGAACGATGGTTCCGTTTGTCAACCCAAGGTCAGGACATCGATGAGCACGGGGATAACTGAGAGAGAGCAGGGGGAGGCCGGCTCGCCGGGATCTGATCGGCACCTGCGCGCCGACGCCCAGCGCAACCGCGCGCGCATCCTCGACGCCGCAACGACGTTGATGGCTGTCCACGGCATCGACGTCCCCATCGACGAGATCGCCCAGCTCGCGCAGGTCGGCGTGGGAACGGTGTATCGCAACTTCCCGACCAAGGCTGCCCTCTTCAAGGGATTGCTCATGGCGCGGCTCGAACCGCTCGTCTCGGCCGCGCGCGCCGCGGCGGATGCTGACGAACCCGGCGAGGCGTTTGTCGATTTTGTGCGCAACCTGAGTGACGAGTTTGCCAATTTCAAGGCGCTCGCCGACGCGATGGTGGATTCAGGCGTCGATCTCGATGCTGCGAAGAGTCAGATCTCCGGCGAGCTCATCTCGGCGGTCTCGCGACTTCTCGAGCGGGCGCAGGAGTGTGGCCGGATCCGGCCGGACGTGACCATCGGTGATGTCGCGGCAATGATGGCCGGCATCAGCCATACGGATCCCATCCTCATGGATCCTTCGCAGCGGAAGCGTTGCGTGGCGCTGGTCTGCGATTCGCTGCTCATCGGTGCTCGCAGCCTGCTGCCGCAGACTGAAATCTTGCAGCCGCCGGCACCACTCAGGACTGGTTCTCGCTCCTCCTGAGCTCCCAGGCAAGCCGGTCGATGGCGCGGTGCTTGCCGATCGGAATCTGCAGCGAGCGGTCACCGGCGGAAGACCGAACCTTCATGTCGATCAGCCACGTGCCCCGTTCGTCGCGCGAGAGCAGCACGTCNNCCGGCCGAGACCGTACGCGCGATACAGCAGCTCGACTGGATGCACCGATTTCACGCCGGTGCCGTGCGTGATCTGCCAGCGGCAGGTCTCGCTGTCGCAGGCCGCAACGCCAGAGCCGGTTGCCGCGATGTCGTCGAAGAGACGTTTGCCGACCGCCATCGAGATGTCGTACTTCTCCTTCTTGAGCCCGTACGTTCCTGCGATGCCGCAGCAGTCGACATCGAGCTCGATCATGTGCAGGTCCGGAACGAGCGCGAGCAGATCGAGCGCCGGCTTGCCGATCCCGTGGCCGCGTTGCTGGCACGGCGCGTGGTAGGGAACGGTGAGGGGCAGGGAGGTGAAGTCGGTGCGCAGCTCACCGCGATCGTGCAGACGGAGGAGGAATTCGCAGATGTCGTACATCGACCTGCTGACAATCTCGAGGTCATCGTCCTCGATCCCCAGGATCTCGTGCGCCTCGCGCTTGAGCATGAGACCGCAGCTCGTCGAGTTGGAGACAATTGGAAGTCCCGCGCGCGCGTGGGGTGCGAGCCGGTCGACGAGGCGACGGACGTAGGTGCGCGCGGCGGGGAAATTGCCATTCGACTGCAGGGGAAGACCGCAGCAATCCTGCGGGGGGACGATCACCCGAAACCCGTTGTGCTCGAGCACCGCAACCAGCATCTCGCCGAGGCGCGGTTCGTAGTAGTTGGTCCCGCACCCGTGGAAATACACGACCGCAGGTCCGTCGGACGGAGCGTGGTGCCTGCGTGAACGCCGCTGGAAGGTGGTGCCGGCGAAGCTCGGCATCGGCGCGTCACGGTGGATGCCCACCACGGTCTGCACGACTCCGCGAATCGTGCGGTTGTGCAGCGCCCAGTTTGCGAGTGGCGCAACCGGGGTGCCAAGGCGTCCGATCACGGTCGGGCGGGCGATGAGCTGGTTGCGCAGCGGCACGCCACGCTTCTCCCAGAGGGATGCGCGCGCTCGTGAGTTGATCTCCGCGATCTTCACGTCCTGGGGGCAGACCTGCGTGCAGATACCGCATCCCGAGCAATAGTCAACGGACGAGTCCGCCGACGGGCCGGCTCCGCGGTAGCGTTCCGCCTGGGGTCCGACGTATTTCGGCCCTGGGAAGAGTGGAGTCACCTGCGAAACGGGACAGAAGGACTCGCAGATGGTGCACTTCACACAGTGGTCGAGCGAGTCGCGGATGGCGTCGTTCATCGCACCGCCTCGGACACCAGCTGCGCCGCCGGTGCGAGGATCGCCTCCGCCGCGGCGTATCCCGTGGCGACACTGATCCCCGTGCCTGACTTCTCTTTCCAGGGAGTCGCGCCGCCGAGAATCGCGCCCGCGGCATGAAGGTTCTCGTAGACAGGCCGCCCCGAGCTGTCGACGGGGCGCAGGCTGTCGTCGGTTGCCACACCGGCAGTCGCGAGCGGTTGCTCATCGAAGTACCTGGGGGCGAAGCGGACCCGGTCTGCCTCCGGGAGACCGATGAGCGGCAGGGCGAACACCGTCTCACGTGTCGTGCCGAACGAATCGAGCTCGAGACCACCGCTCGCGAATCCACCCGATGCGAGCACCACCGAGGTCACCGGGTACTCGTGAGTCCCGGTGGCGTTGGCGACCTCAACAGCCTCAATCCTTCCGGCATTGGTGCGCGCACCCACTGCCGTGACACCGAACACGATGCGAGCGCCACCGGATCGAAGAGCGCCTGAGAGCGCCTGGAAGAGCCGTATGCCTGGCACCGACGGCGGCATCGTCGCGACTTCAAACACCTTGCGCTGCAACCGTTGCTCGAGCTCCTCCCACGGGGCGTCGCTGCGGAGACCCAGCGCCGCGGGGACGCCGATTCGCTCGTCGGGCTCGACTCGATCCTCGAGCGCGCTGACCAGCCAGTCAGCGAGGTGCTCGTTGTCGAACCGGCCCGCGATCACGCGACCGCTGAGGTCGCCCCTGCGGCTGGAGGGAGGCTCGACCTCGAGCGCGCGCGCCTCGATCGGAATGGGGAGGGGTGCACGGGCGAGATTGGCGGCGATCAGCGTGGGATGGAAGTCCTTGAAGCCCTTGAAACCGACGAAGACAAAGCGGCCGCCGGCGCGCAGATCGCCGCCGGCCATGGTGCGTGGCGCGAACGCCGAGGGCTTGGGAACGCCGAGCGCCGTCGGCAGCAGCAGGTTCTCGCCGGGGCTGCCCGCATAGCCGAGCGACGCCGTGTGTGCGCAGAACCATGCAAGTGCCGTCGTGAGCTGGTCGACGGTCATGTGTCCGTATGGGTGGCCATTTGAGAGCGCGGGGAGTGAGGCTGCCGGGCTCACCACCCGGGTATCGCCCAGGTAGCCGAGCACGTCCACGGTGGCAGGGGCGAGATGGGTCGCACCAACGCCTCGGGCGACGATCAGCACCCGCTGTCCGCGTTCGCTCAGACGCAACGCCGCCGTGAGCCCCGCGAGCCCCGCGCCGACGACCAGGGTGTCGTAGCTCATGCCGGCACGTGCTCCACGTCGAGAATGCCCTGAAAGATCCAGTCGTCGAGTCGCGCCTGGCGGAGCTGGTCGCCGTGCAGGACGGGATGAACCCCCTTCCACCGCTCCTCGAGAAAGTCGAGCAGCGTTTGATTTGCACCTGCCTGGTCGACGTGCCCGCCCTCGTGCAGGATGCCCGCCGCCCGGTAGATGCAGAACCCACCCTGACACGGCCCCATTGCCAGCCTCAGCAGACGACGGATGTCGTCGAGACTGGTGGTGTCGCGCTGTTTGATCGTGTCTTCCAGCCGCGACCTGGTGATCAGCTCACACTCGCAGATGATTTCCTCCGCCTGAGGAACGGGCTCACGCTCGGCCAGCCGGTGGCTGATCTGGTAGAGCGAGTGGCTCTCCGAACCCGCCAGAGGCACATCGGCCGTCCTGCACGGCCGAGGACCCCCGAGCTGCTGACACGCCGCGTCGACAGCGGCCTCGGCCATCAGGCGGAATGTCGTGGTCTTGCCGCCGGTGATGGTGAGGAAGCCGGCGACGCCTTCACGTGACGAGTGGTCGAGGAGCGCGTGCGAGCGGGTGACGTCGCGTGTCTCCGCGACCTTCGCCGTGTCCTCGAAGAGTGGACGCACGCCTGCCCACGCGTGCAGCGCCCTCGCCTGGCGGAATCCGGGCACCAGCTTCTCACCCTCATCGAGCAGGAGGTCGATGTCTTCCTGGCGAATCTCGGTCTTGTCGGGGTCGGGGACGAACACATCGGTGGTGCCGATCACGCACGCGGTTCGGAGCGGCAGCAGGATGTCGCCGTCCGCCGGCCGCTTGCATCGATTCACGCACATGTGCACGAGGCGATGGTTCATCGCGATCATCAGGCCCATCCCGGCACGGACGTTGACGGTGCAGTGGGCAAGATCCGCGATCTGACCGGCCCACGCGCCCGCAGCGTTGATGACAACAGTGGCGTGAATGCGGAGTTCCTCGCCACCGCGCTCGTTGCGGACATGCGCGCCGACCACCCGGTCACCGTCGACCTCGAGGTCGAGCACGCGGTGGTAGGGGAGGATGCGAGCCCCGTGCTCCTCGGCTGAGCGCGCACAACCCCAGACCAGCTTCCAGGGATCGAGCGCGGCGTCGGGGACGAGAAACGCCCGCCGGATATCCGGGTTCACGCGAGGCTCTCGCCGAAGCGCCTCCGCGACCGGTATCTCCTCGGCAGGAACGCCGGTCGCCTTGCAACCTTCGAGGAACTGGTCGCCGTACTCCGGGTCATCCCACGGCGTGGAGACGAACAGCCCGCCCGTGTCCTCGACACAGTCGGCCGCAGTCAGTCGGAGGATGCGGTTCTCGGCGATGCACTCGCGAGCCGCCGACGGATCCTTGACCGCGTACCGCCCCCCTGAGTGGAGGAGGCCGTGAAACCGGCCGGTCGTCCCATCGGCGAGATCGCTGCGCTCCACCAGGATCGTGGAGAAGCCACGCAGGGCAGCGTCACGTGCGACACCGACGCCTGTCGAGCCGCCCCCGATGACGAGGACGTCGGCCTCGAGTGAACTCAGTGACGGGCTCTGCGTTGCCATTGCAGTGAGCGTATCGAGTCGGCGCGCGCCGATCGCTCGACCACCCGGGAAGCGTCCGATCTAGCCCGGATGCGTGTGCTCCTCCTCCTCACCCTCCGCATAGTCGCCCCGGTTGTCCGGGTTCTCAGGATGGTGGTCGCTCTTCTCCTGACCCTCCGCGAAGCTGCCCTCGTGGGTGTCTCTCGCCTTCTCCTCACCAGTCGCGAAATCGCCTTCCTCTTCCTCGCGCTCCGGGTGATGCTCTTCGGTCTCCTGCCCGGTGCCAAACGAGCCCTGGTGCCCGTGCTCGTGGTCGTCCGGCGCTGGGACGCCTCCTGGTTCCTCGCCAGCCATGATGGACCTCCTCTTAGCCTGGCTCTCGCCAGCTTCGGTCGCGTGCCAGCCCTCCGCGGGCCCGGCCGGCGCTGACGATGCCGGTGCCGGCCGGGGTTGCCACGGAGGACGAATTCAGTCTGCTACATCCGCCTCAGACGGGCGTCACTCGGCCCAGTCGAACGTCCGGGTGACCGCCTTCTTCCAGAGCGCGTACTCATGGTCGACCGTGGCCTTGTCCATCTTCGGCGTCCATTCCTTGTCCTTGCCCCAGTTCTCGCGAAGGTCTTCCACCTGTGCCCAGAATCCGACCGCGAGGCCGGCGGCGTAGGCGGCGCCCAACGAGGTGGTCTCGGCGACGGTCGGGCGTACCACGGGCACGCCGAGCACGTCGGACTGGAACTGCATCAGCGTGTCGTTGAAGACCATCCCGCCGTCCACCTTGAGCGAGGTCAGCGCGACCCCGGAGTCGGCATTCATGGCATCGACGATCTCACGCGTCTGCCAGGCGGTCGCCTCGAGCGCCGCACGTGCGATGTGACCCTTGTTGACGTAGCGCGTCAGCCCCGCAATGACGCCGCGAGCACTCGCCTTCCAGTACGGAGCGTAGAGGCCCGAGAACGCCGGCACGAAGTACGCGCCACCATTGTCATCAACGGTCTTGGCCAGCACCTCGATGTCCGAGGACTTCTCGATGAGACCGAGGTTGTCGCGCAACCACTGGACGAGCGCGCCCGTGATCGCGATCGAACCCTCGAGGCAGTAGGTCGCGTCCGCGCTGCCCATCTTGTAGGCGAGCGTGGTGAGCAGCCCGTTCTTCGACTGCACCGGCTTGGTGCCGGTGTTGAGGAGCAGGAAGTTGCCCGTTCCATAGGTGTTCTTGGCCTCGCCGACAGCGAAGCAGGTCTGCCCGAAGAGGGCGGCCTGCTGGTCGCCGAGATCGCCCGCGACCGCGATGCCGCCGAGCACACCCTTGGCTGTCCCGTAGGTCTCGCTCGACGCGCGAATCGCGGGGAGCATCGACCGCGGGATGGTCATGGTCTTGAGGATCTCGTCGTCCCAGTCGAGCGTCTCGAGGTTCATGAGCATGGTCCGGCTCGCGTTGGTGACGTCGGTGACATGGATGCCACCATCGGTGCCGCCTGTGAGCAGCCAGATCAGCCATGCGTCGATGTTGCCGAAGGCGAGCTGACCCGCCTCCGCCTTGGCGCGCGCGCCGTCGACGTTGTCCAGGATCCACT
>PKYW01000028.1 GCA_003132805.1 Candidatus Dormiibacterota bacterium
TTGGTGTAGCAGTCGATGAAGCCCGCGCCCGCGCTCGTGAACCAACCGCTGGGACACGTCGTGTCGTAGTCGATCAGCCAGTACTGCATGAACACGCTATTTGTGTCGGTGGCGTAAATGAACTGCTGCCACGCCTCGCACTGGGAAGGAGTGAGTGCCTTTGCGCACGCCGGAGAGCCGCTGAAGAATTCGGTGTTCAGCTGCAGTGAGAACTCATTGGCCTTCGCCGAGCCCGAGTTGCCGATCTTGCCCTTCTCACTGATGTTGGAACTGACGTTGGTAAAGGTGCCGGTCGCCTTGGAGATCGATCCAGACACCACCGCCGCGTAGTCGACGCCGTTGCCGACAGTGTCAGGAGCGCCTTTGGGTGAAGACGGCAGCGCAGGCGCGAATGCCTGCTGGCGTGCCGTCGCGCATTTGGCCGCATGCCACACCAGCGCCGGAAATGAAGCCTGGAAGCAACCGGATCCCACCGCGGGGACCTGTCCGATCGCCGACTGCCACTCCAGCATCGTCGGCTGGCTCGCGGCCGACACAGGAGCCCCGTTGATGGCGGCAGCCGCGAAGACGACCGGTGCGGCAAGTCCGAAGACGTTATGGATCCATCGCATGGCTATGCCCCCTGCATCACCTCGCCACTCTCTCTCAGAGCGCGACATCCCCTATATCGAGTGCGCCGCGTGGTAGCAATTCCCTGCAACGCGACCCGGAGCGCAATGCCTAGCACCGGCGGACCTCCTCAGTCATGGGCCTTCCACGCGGATCCGGTCCACGTCCAGACATCGATCGGCGTGATCGCGCCCGGCGCTGCACTCACCTCGCCGACGAGCAGCACTGCGTTCGTGTTCTCCTCGGTCAACTGCCCTTCGATGATCCGCGGCGTGGGCACAGATACGAGCTGCGTCCAATCGCTTCCCGTCCACACCCATCGCGACGTCGCAGAGTCCGTTGCCGGCCCCTCACCGAACAACAGGAACCGTGCGGTGACCGGGTCCCAGACGACTCCCAGGATGCCGTATGCGGTTGGAACGTGAGGGGTCATGACCTGACGCCACGTCGTCCCGTCCCAGGTCCACGTCTCGATCACCGCGCCGACGCCTGGGCCGATGACGTTGCCAAAGCCCACTGCCATCAATGCCTGTGTCCCAGGGTCAAACGTGAGCGCGAGCACACCCGTAGGCAGGTAGGGATCCGTCTGCCGATGATCGATCCAGTGGTTGCCCGACCACGTCCAGGTATCGGCCCCCGAGCTCGACGCGGGCATGAGCACCATCGCTTTCAACGCCGGGTCCCACGCCATCGCCGCCTGGCCGGGAGGTGGTCCGCCGGAAGACGAATCAAGCTCGCGCCACGTGGTTCCGTTCCAACCCCAGGTGTCCTCCAGGCCTGTCTCGGCGGGGCGGATGCCCCCAAAGAGCAGCACCATGTGCAGTTGAGGGTCATAGGCCATGGCGGCCTCCTCGCGTCCCGACGGGCTCGTCCGAGGATGCTCGAGGTGCCAATCGCGTCCGTTCCAGACCCAGGTCTGATCGAGGCTCAGATCGCCGCCGAACATCACGACCTGGTTGCTCGCAACGTCGTCGGCGACGCTGTAGCCGTCCGTTGAAAACGGAGCGTTCGGGGTCGGCACCGGGCTTGTCGGAGGCGTCTCGCTGACGGGGCCTTGTGGTCTCGAGATCAGAAAGCCCGCCAGTGCGGCTGCGGCGACCGCAACGATCATCGCCGTAGCAGTTGGAGCTATCGCCCCCCGGATTCCGCGCATCGCTCAATGATCATGCGCCCGCACTCGACACTGAGACCCGCCTCACGACCCTCCGGGGTTGCCTATGATGCAACCCGTCTTATCGGAGTTGGGAGAACGCCATGGCAAGTCGTAGCGCGCAGGTCAACCTCTTGAGCGGGGTCGAGCTTTTCGCCGGGCTGACCAAGAAGGAGGCCGCGTTCGTCCTCCAGTTCATGCGCGACTACAACTATCCGGCCGGGAAGGTCATGGTGGAGGAGGGCGATCTGGGGGGACGCTTCTTCCTCATCGTGTCTGGAACCGCCGTGGTGACTCGGAACGGTCGGCGCATTCGCAAGCTCGGTCCTGGCGACTCGTTCGGCGACATCGCGCTCATCGACGGAGGCCCGCGTTCGGCGACGGTCACCGCGGAAACATTCATGAACACGCTGTCCTTGGCGTTGTGGAATTTCAAAGCGGCCCTGCTGGAGAACCCGAGCATCACCTACAAGCTGCTGCTCGTCCTCTGCAAGCGGCTGCGCGAGGCGGAGTCCCGCGCTCCGATCTGATCGGCTTTAGTCGACGCGACGCTGAATCTTTGGTATCCACTCGTCTCGCTCACGCCACCCGAGCACGGTCGAACCGATGAGCAGAGCAGTGGCGCCCAGCGCGAGATAGTACCCAGGGCCGAGATATGGCGTGGTCGTGTACGACTCGGCGCGACCCAGGTTGTCGATGTACTCGAGGTACATGCCGAGCGGGACGAAAAAGTCGAGTGCGACGAAGAGGCAGCGCACCCACGTCGCGGGCGCAGCGATGGCGAGCCGGATCGCCAGGCCCGCCACCACCACAGCGACCACCAGCATCCAACTTGCCTGCTGGATGCCACTGGCAATCACGTAGCCCCCACTCGGCGTGATCACCCCCACCCACTTCAGGGGGACGGACGTCGCGTCCAGCAGCGCGACCAGAGCCAGCCCGGCGATTACCGGGATCTTCGGCCGGTACGGGGGACCCTTGAAGTCGGAGAGCGGGGTCAGCGGCATCTGTGGCGCCGCCCGTACAGCGCGACTATCATCTTCGCCATTCTGTCGCGCTGGTCATAGCACGCTCGGAGGTGATTTCCGTGAGCATTCGCAGTCGAGTCCGTCAATGGCCTTTGCTCCGGCAACTCACCGGCACAGATCATCTCGCACGCGGAACCGCGGTTCGATCGATGCGCACGGAAGCGCTCACGCCGCGAACCAGGACAGCGGACCGCGTGGTCAAAAGCATCTGCCCGTACTGCGCAGTCGGGTGCGGCCAGCGCGTCTACGTCAAGGGCGAGCGCGTGATTCAGATCGAGGGCGATCCCGACTCGCCGATCTCGCGCGGCCGCCTCTGCCCGAAGGGGTCGGCGAGCGAGCAACTCGTGAACAATCCGGGCCGCGTCACGACGGTGAAGTACCGGCGCCCGTTCGGCACCGACTGGGAGGAGCTCCCGCTCGACCGTGCCATGGAGATGATCGCGGATCGCGTCCTGGATACCCGCGAGCGGACATGGGAGGATGCCGACGGGCAGGGCAACGCTCTGCACCGCACGCTCGGTATCGCCAGCCTGGGCGGCGCGACCCTCGACAACGAAGAGAACTACCTGATCAAGAAGCTCTTCAGCGCCATCGGGGTCGTGCAGGTCGAAAACCAGGCCCGTATTTGACACAGCTCCACAGTCCCCAGTCTGGGGACATCGTTCGGACGCGGCGGAGCCACGACCTTCCAGCAGGATCTGCAGAACTCTGACTGCATCGTCATCCAGGGTTCGAACATGGCCGAGTGCCATCCGGTCGGATTCCAGTGGGTGATGGAGGCCAAGGCCCGCGGGGCAACGATCATCCACATCGACCCGCGGTTCACCCGAACCTCTGCGATGGCCCACCAGTACGTGCCGGTGCGGGCGGGCAGCGATATCGCCTTCCTTGGCGGAATCATCAACTACATCCTCAGCAACGAGAAGTATTTCCGCGAATACGTCGTGAGCTACACCAACGCGGCGACCATCGTCAGCGAGGACTTCCAGGACGCTGATCAGTTGGACGGTCTCTTCTCCGGGTTCGATCCGAAGACCGGCACATACGACACGACCAGCTGGGCCTACGAGGGCATGGAGACAGCCGCGGCGGCGGGCACACGCACCGTCGCGGGCAGGCAGCCGGGCGCGCAGGCCGGCGGCGGAGGACATGAGTTCGGCGGACGCGGCGTCGCGCTGCCGCACAGCGAGGTCCACCGGGATGAGAGCCTCGAGGATCCCTTCTGCGTCTTCCAGATACTCAAAAGGCACTACGCGCGCTACACGCCCGAGATGGTGCAGCGCATCTGCGGCGTGCCTCCTGAACAATTCGTCAAGGTGTGCGAGGCGGTCACCGCCAACAGCGGCCGCGAGCGCACCACCGCATGGGTGTATTCGGTCGGGTGGACGCAGCACTCCGTCGGTGTCCAGTACATCCGCGGTGCGGCGATCATCCAATTGCTGCTCGGCAACATGGGCCGTCCCGGCGGCGGCATTCTCGCGCTGCGCGGCCACGCGAGCATCCAGGGATCAACCGATATCCCAACGCTGTTCGACCTGCTTCCCGGGTATCTCCCGATGCCGAGAGCCGGCATCCACCGCACCCTCGATGAGTACCTCGCTTCGATCAAGAGCGAGGGACAGAAGGGCTTCTGGACGGCGGCCGACACATACATGGTCAGCCTCCTCAAGGCGTGGTGGGGCGATGCCGCCACCAAGGAGAACGACTTCGGCTTCGAGTGGCTGCCCCGGATCAACGCCGACCACAGCAATTACCAGACGATCGTCGACATGCTCGACGACAAGGTCGAGGGCTACTTCCTGCTTGGCCAGAATCCCGCGGTCGGGTCGGCGAACGGCAAGATGCAGCGGCTCGCGATGTCGCACCTCAAGTGGCTCGTCGTCCGCGACCTCAACCTGATCGAGTCGGCGACGTTCTGGAAGGACGGCCCGGAGATCGCCACCGGCGAGATGCGCACCGAGGACATCGGAACGGAAGTCTTCTTCCTCCCGGCTGCCGCGCACACGGAGAAGGACGGGACATTCACCCAGACACAACGTCTGCTCCAATGGCATCACAAGGCGGTCGAGCCGCGCGGCGACTGCCGCAGCGAGCTCGATTTCTTCTTCCACCTCGGCAGGCTCCTGCGCGCGCGCCTCGCGACGTCATCGCTCAAGCGAGACGAGGGGCTGCGCAGTCTCACCTGGGATTACCCGATGCTCGAGGCAGGAGAACCCGATGCGGCGGCGGTGCTCCAGGAGATCAACGGCCGCCACCTCAGCGGCGAGAAGGCCGGGCAGATGCTCAACAGCTTCGTCGAGATGAAGGCGGATGGTTCCACATCGGGTGGGTGCTGGATCTACACGGGCGTCTACACCGACGGCGTCAACCAGTCAGCGCGGCGGAAACCGGGGTCGCAACAGTCGTGGGTCGCACCCGAGTGGGGTTGGGCGTGGCCGATGAATCGACGCATCCTCTACAACCGCGCATCGGCCGACCCGGATGGCAAGCCCTGGAGCGAGCGCAAAGCCTACGTCTGGTGGGACGAGGCCGCGGGCAAGTGGACCGGGCACGACGTCCCGGATTTCCAGGTGACCAAGGCGCCCTCGTTCCGTCCGGAGCCGGGGATCGGCGGCCCCGAAGGGCTGGCAGGCGATGACCCGTTCATCATGCAGGCGGACGGGAAGGCGTGGCTTTACGCGCCGAGCGGGCTGCTCGACGGCCCCCTGCCCGTGCACTACGAGCCGCTCGAATCCCCGCTTCGCAACGCGATGCACGCGCAGCAGTCCAATCCGACTCGCGAGATGTTCCCGCGCAAGGAGAACCTCACCGGCCCGTCCCCACCGGAGCCCGGCTCGGATGTCTATCCGTATGTGGTCACCACGTACCGCCTGACCGAGCATCACACTGCAGGCGGCATGAGCCGCTGGTCGCCATACCTTGCCGAGCTGCAGCCGGAATTCTTCTGCGAGGTCTCGCCCGAGCTGGCCGCCGAGCGCGGGCTGGAGCATCTCGGCTGGGCGACCATCGTCACCGCGCGGACCGCGATCGAGGCGCGGGTCCTGGTCACGGACCGGGTCACCCCGCTCGCCGTCGGCGGCCGCACGATCCACCAGATCGGCCTGCCATACCACTGGGGGGTGGGTGGCGGTGGCTCGATCGTCAGCGGTGACTCGGCGAACGACGTGATGGGAGTTGCGCTCGATCCCAACGTACACATCCAGGATTCCAAGGCGGCGGCGTGCGACATCCAGCCGGGCCGGCGGCCGACCGGTCCCGCGCTGCCCCGATATGTCGAGGAGTACCGCCGGCGCGCCGGCATCAGCGTCGACACCGGGACCGCGCGGGTGACTCCACACCAGGACGGTTCGTGATGTGGGGCTGGTCGAATGCTCCCGATCCAGCGGCTGATACCGGGTGGACCAACGCTCCGGCCCGCAAGGGTTTCTTCACCGACGGCTCGGTCTGCATCGGCTGCAAGGCGTGCGAGGTCGCCTGCAAGGAGTGGAACGGGATCCCCGAGGACGGCCTGCAGCTGCTCGGGATGTCCTACGACAACACTGGTGGTCTGGGTGCCAGCACCTGGCGCCACGTGGCCTTCATCGAACAGCCACGCCGGTCGGTCGGCACCGATGGGTTGACTCCACTCCCGATGGTGGCCGCCACGTCTGACCAGAACACGCGGGACGGTGGAGCGGAGACGGGGATTCGATGGTTGATGTCATCGGACGTCTGCAAGCACTGCACGCATGCCGCATGCCTCGATGTCTGCCCGACCGGGGCGTTGTTGCGGACCGAGTTCGGGACCGTCGTGGTCCAGGACGACATCTGCAATGGTTGCGGCTATTGCATCCCCGCGTGCCCGTTCGGCGTTATCGACCGCCGTGACGGCCCTGTCGGTGCGCGCAATGTCGGCATCGCGCAGAAGTGCACGCTCTGCTACGACCGCCTCCGCGACGACATGACCCCGGCATGCGCTCAGGCCTGCCCGACTCAGTCGATCCAGTTCGGCGATCTGGACGAGCTGCGGGTTCGCGCGCAGGATCGGGTCGATACGTTGCACGCGGCCGGCGTCACGGATGCGCGGCTCTACCTCGCGGATCCGAACGACGGCATCGGCGGAGCCGGCGCGTTCTTTCTGCTCCTCGACGAGCCGGAGGTCTACGGGCTTCCCCCGGACCCTGTGGTCACCACCCGCGACCTCCCGGCGATGTGGCGCACCGCCGCAATCGCGGGAGCCACGCTGGTCGCGGGCGCGGCGGCCGCATTTGTCAGGGCGCGATCGTGACGGCCCAGGCCGAGGCACCGCGCCGTCGCCGTCGCGGAGGAGGCGGACGCGAGGGCGAGCGCCTCATGGTTCCGCCGGCAACGTTCACCTCGTACTACGGGCGCCCGATCGTCAAGGCTTCACCGTGGAAGAGCGATATCCCCGCCTACCTGTTCCTGGGCGGTCTCGCCGCCGCTTCGTCGCTGCTCGCGGCGGGCGCCGACCTCAGCAACCGCCCCGAACTGCGCCGGGTTGCGCGCATCGGGGCGCTCGCTGGTGGAGCAGCAGGGACTGTCGCGCTCATCCACGACCTGGGGAAGCCCACTCGCTTCCTGAACATGATGCGAACCGCGAAGCCCACGTCGCCGATGTCGGTCGGCACGTGGATCCTCACGACGTTCATGCCGATGGCGAGCCTTGCGGGCGCCGCGGAAGTTGCCGCACTGCTGCCCTTCCGGATTCCGATCGCCGGTCGACTCCTTGACATAGGCGCCAGGCCGGCCGGGCTCCTGGCAGCCGCGGTGGCACCCGGACTGGCGTCGTATACCGGGGTGCTCCTCACGGACACCGCCACGCCGGCCTGGCATGCGGCGAAACGCGAGCTCCCCCTGATCTTCGTTGCATCCGCTGCCGCAGCGGCCGGAGGACTCGGCATGGCCGGCGCCCCGGTCGGACAGGCCACGCCGGCGCGGCGGATGGCGGTGGGCGGAGCCGCCCTCGCCTTGGTGATGGAGCAGCGTATGGAGCGGAGCATGGGCCTCAGCGCCGAGACACTCCACTCCGGGAAGGCGCAGCGGCTCTTCAACGCCAGCCGGGCGCTCTCGATCGGCGGAGCAGTCGGAACGATCGTCCTCGGAAGCCGCAACCGTGCTGCTGCGGCCGTCTGCGGAGCCGCGCTGTTCGTCGGCTCGGCGTGTATGCGGTTCGCCGTCTTCGAGGCCGGCCAGGCGTCTGCGCGCGATCCGCGTTACACGGTCATCCCGCAGCGCGAGGGGCTTCGCTCCTAGGCGACGGCGGCGGGAACGCGCAGCCTGCGCAGCTCACCGTCAACCCGTTCGGTGACGCCGATGCGGTCGAGGTATTCGAGGAGCGGGACCGCGATGCGCCGGGTGGTCCCGAGCGCTTGGCGGGCCGCGGAGAGCGTGAACGGCTGTGGCAGATCGCGCAGTATCCCGGCAGCGATATCGGGCGCGGACGGGAGCAACGCGATGTCGCCGGGGAGCAGCAGGATGGCACGCGCAGCCGCGGCCGCCCCGAGCTCACGGTGACCAAGCCCGAGTCCCGCGAGTTCGTGCTGCTCGGGAGCCGCGAACGGCGCGACCTGGAGCGCTGCGACCAGGCGCGACACGGCCTGTTCGAGGTCGGTGCGCAGCGTGGGAGCGCTCCCGCGCTTGCGGACCCTGCCGCCGCTGTCATCGAGCTCCGGGCACGACTGCAGCAGCGCGACCAGGAGCTGCGGATCGTCGAGCCGCAGCGCGCGGACAAGGTCGGCATGCGTCATGCCCGCATCAAGGAGCGCGGTCGGATGGCTGTCGATTGCGGTGCGGAGCGCCCGGATCCACTCTTCCCAGCGGGTCTCGCTCACCAGCCAGGTCCCCGCCGCGATCACTCCGCGGGGCAGCGGATCCCGCACCGGGACCCCGATCCGGCGCAGGAAATCGCGGCTCGCCGCCCCGGNNCGTCACACCGGCATCGAGCAGCGCCGTCGAATGCCCATCGATCTCGGCGCGGAGCGCGCGCACCCACTCCTTCCAGCGCGCCTCGGTGACCAGCCAGGCCCCCGTTGCGATCACTCCTGAGGGCAGAGGACCTCCGACCGGGACCCCGATCTCACGCAGGAAGGTGCGGCTCGCCGCCCCGCGCCGGGCCAGCTCATCTGCGAGGTCAGGCGTCCCGCGGGCAGCCGCGAGGGAGCCGGCTCGCGCCCGTGCGGCCCCACGCCGGCGAAGCGCGGGGGGTGCCGGATCGAGCACGGTGGCGCCACCGACCACGTGCCGGCGGCCCGGGTCGCGGAGGAGCAGCCGGTCGCCCACCTGAAGTGGCAGCGGCGAGTCGAGCAGCAGTCGAACCACCGCTTCGTCCGACGCGAGCCGGCGAATCGTTGCCGGCACGGCAGCGGCGCCCACATGGAGCACGACGTGACTTGGCAGGTCGGCGCCGGCGATCCGGGCGTCGACGATAGTGGTTCGCTGCCATGACTCCGGTGTCAGGAGTGCATCACCGCGCCTGATCTGCTCGTGCGCGATACCACGAAGGTTGATGGCAACACGGGCGGGTGCGGTCACGACGTCCGCAGGCTCGCCGAGCCGCTGCAGCGCACGGACGGTCACGGTGGCGTCGCCGAGCTCGAGAGTGTCGCCACGGCGCAGCGTCCCCGCTGCCAGCGTTCCGGTGACCACAGTCCCGCTCCCCCGGATAGTGAAGGAGCGATCCACCCAGAGTCGAACCCGGGCGTCCGGGTCGGGCTGCGGCAGCGCAGCAGCCAGCGCGTCGAGCGCGATCCGCAGCTCGCCGAGCCCCTCACCGGTCTCACCGGACACGCTCACGGCAGGAATCCCCGCCAGGCTCGTCCTCGCGAGCATCTCGTGCGCCTGTTCGATCGCCACCCTCGGGTCGGCAAGGTCGCTCCGAGTCACCGCCACCAGGCCATGACAAACGCTGAGTGCGTCGAGTGCACGCACGTGTTCGTCGGTCTGCGCGGCCCAGCCTTCATCGGCGGCGATCACAAGGAGCACGGCTGGGACGGGCCCCACGCCCGCGAGCATGTTGGTGGTGAAGCGCTCGTGTCCCGGTACGTCGACAAACGCGATCTGCTGACCCGAGGGAAGTGTTGTCCACGCGTAGCCGAGATCGATCGTCATGCCTCGGCGGTGCTCCTCCGCCCAGCGGTCCGGCTCCATTCCGGTGAGCGCGCGCACGAGCGTCGACTTTCCGTGGTCGACGTGACCAGCGGTCGCGATCACCTGCATGCAAGCACGGCGTCAGCGATCGCGTCGTCCTCGGAGGCCGGAACGCAACGAAGGTCGATCAGGCAGCGGCCACCTTCCAGCCGCGTGACAACGGGTGGGTCACCCGCACGCAACCTCGCCGCGTAGCGCTCGGGAAGGCTGACCGCCCAGCCGGGCAGTACCACGCCGGGACCGCTGCCGCCACCCACCGCTCCGTCGCTCGGTACCACGCTCGCTTCGGATCCCAGCCTGGCGGCAATCGTCTCGGAGCGCGAACGCAGCGCTTCCGTGTCCGCGTGAAGCGCTGCGGCGGTCGGAGAGCCGGGGCCGCCGATCGTCGCTTCGAGCGCCGCTAGCGTGAGCTTGTCGACACGCAGGGCGCGAGCGAGGGGATGGCGGCGGAGGCGGGCGATGATGTCGGCTCGCCCGGCGATGAGCCCGGCCTGCGGACCGCCGAGGAGCTTGTCGCCGCTCGCGGTCACAACATCGGCGCCGGCACGCAACGCGCCGGCAATGTCCGGCTCGTCCGGAAGCACGCGGTCTGGCGCGATCAATCCGGATCCAACGTCAACCACCAGGGGAGGGCCGAGTCCTGCGAGGTCGGCGATGGCGACTGATGAGGTGAAACCGGTCATTCGGAAGTTCGACGTGTGCACCTTGAGCACGCAACCGGTGCGTTCGCCGATTGCGACGACGTAGTCCTCCCGGGTCGTGCGGTTGGTGGTTCCGACCTCGCGAAGCGTTGCACCGGTACACGCAACGAGGTCCGGGAGACGGAATCCATCGCCGATCTCGACGAGCTCGCCGCGGCTCCAGACCACCTCACGGCCGCTCGCCAGCACCGTCACCGCCAGCAGGAGCGCCGCGGCTCCGTTGTTCACCACCATGACGTCGCCGGCGCCGGGCAGCGCCGCCCGGAGCGCGGCGAGCGTGCCTCGCCCGCGCGCAGCGCGACGGCCCTCGACGAGGTCGTACTCGACATCGACATATCCCGACGCGGCGATCAGCGCCTCACGCGCCGCTTCGGACAGCGCGGCCCGGCCGAGATTGGTGTGCAGCACCGTCCCCGTCGCGTTGATCACCGGGGTGAGACTGGTTGCGCACGAAGGCAGATCGCGGAGCACGTCGTCGATCAAGTGCTCAGGCGGCAGCGACCCGGTGCGCACCCGTCCCTGCGAGGCATGCACTGCGTCACGCACTCGCGCGCGGCCGAGACGGAGCTGCGCGGCGGCGAGCCTCTGGTCGGCGAGCACCAAGTCCGTCTGCGGGACGGAGCGGCGCGGATCGGTGTCCATGTCGCACGACCTTACGTGCGGGGGCCGCTCGTCGGCCACAGCGCGGTGCGGCGGAGGCGGACGGGAATCGAACCCGCTTGACCGGGATACTCGGTCACACTGATTTTGAAGATCAGGAAGCCCACCAGGTGCCCAGACGCCTCCGCCCCCAAGCGTAGGGCAGCGGTCTGTCTGTCCGTGGGGTGCGGGTGCGACCTGCGAACATCGCGACATGCGACTCACCGGCTACGCGCACGGCGGCGGTTGCGCCTGCAAGATCCCGCCGGGCGAGCTCGAGGAGATGGTGGCAGGACTGGTCGGCGTCCCCAGCGACACGCTGATCGTCGGCCTCGACGACGGCGACGACGCTGCCGCGGTCCGAATCGGCGCCGACGGCACCGCCGTGCTCAGCACCGTGGACTTTTTCACGCCGGTCGTCGACGACGCGTACGACTGGGGTCGGATCGCCGCTGCCAATGCGCTCTCCGACATCTACGCCATGGGCGGCCGGCCGATCCTCGCGGTGAACTTGGTCTGCTGGCCGCGCGATCTCCTGCCGATGTCGCTCGCCGCCGAGGTGCTCCGAGGCGGCCTTGCAGTTGCAACCGAGGCGGGCTGCCCGGTGGCCGGCGGTCACAGCGTCGACGACCCGGAACCGAAGTACGGCATGGCGGTCACCGGCGTTGCGGCGGCCGATCGTTTGCTCCGGACCGATGCAGGCGTCGCGGGCCTGCCGCTCTCACTCAGCAAGCCGCTCGGGATCGGCGTGCTCAACAGCCGGCATAAGCAGACCGGCGAGGTGTTCCCACAGGCGGTCGCGACCATGGTGGCGCTGAACCGCGCCGCCGCGGAGGCGGCAGTCGACGGGGGCGCGCGCTGCGCCACCGATATCACCGGTTTCGGCCTCCTCGGTCATCTCTACAAGCTCGCTCGTGCGAGCAACCTCACGGCGGTGATCAACGCCGACGCGGTTCCCTATCTAGACGGTGCGCGCGACGCGCTCGACGCCGGCCACGTGAGCGGCGGCACGCGCCGCAATCTCGAGTGGGTATCACCGCATGTCAGCTGGGCTGGGCGCGCCGCGACCGACGAGCGTGAACGTCTCCTCCTGGCGGACGCGCAGACGAGCGGCGGGCTGCTGGTGGCGGGCGAGGTTCCAGGGTCGCCCATCATCGGCGAGCTCGTGCCTCGTGGCGCGCACGTGATCGAGGTTCGCTGAGGTTCTGGCCGGTTATGCCGGAAACTCGCGCTCCAGGAACGCGGTGGTCTCCTTCCATGCAGCTGCTGCGGCCTCCGGGTGGTGAAAGATCTCCGCGTTGTGATTGTCGAAGGCGTGGTTGGGACCGTGATGGAGATGAAACTCGGTGTGCGGACGTCCCTCGAAGGCGTCGGCGACCGCCGCTCGCTGCTCGGCGGTGATGTACTCATCGGCATCACCGAACTCGAAGAGCACCGGGCAGTGCACATCGGCCGCTTTGTCGAGGTTCCCGGGAATTGCTGAACCGTAGTAGCAGACAGCAACATCGGGCTCCGAAGCGGCCGCGACCAGATACGCCATGCCGCCTCCGAGGCAGAACCCGATGATGCCGGCGCGGCCATCTCTCACCTCGGAAACCGTGCGCAGATGCTCGACCGTACTAGCGGAGTCGCGCGCAGCCTTACCCATGTCCAGCTTCTGCATCGACCCGAACGCCCGCGGCAGCGCATTCTCGGATCGCTCGTCGATGACCGATTCGCCGTCGATGCGTGAGTACAGATCGGGCGCGAGGGCGACGTACCCGAGGTCGTTGAGGCGTGCACAGACGCCCTTGATGTAGTCGGTCACACCGAAGATCTCCTGGATCACCACCATGCCGGGACCCGACCCGGACTCGGGGAGTGAGAGATAGCCGGTGAATTCATGACCGTCGTCGCCGCGGATGTGCTCTTCACGAGAATTCGACATGGTCGGGAGCATACATCGACGTCAAACGGGTCCTCGGCGTCGCGCCGCCGGCGCAAGCGCGAAGCGGATAATCGCCGCTGATTCCGGCGCGCAACAGTGAGGTGGGCTCCAGGTGGAACATGTCGTCGATACCGCGAACGGACGCAGGCTCGCCGTCACCGACAGCGGTGTGCCGGATGGCATCCCGGTGATCGTGCATAACGGCACCCCGAACTCGCGCCTTCAGTACGCTCCCGATGTCGCCAACGCGCGTGAGCGTGGCATCCGGTTCATCACCTACGACCGTCCCGGCTACGGCGAGTCCAGCCCGAATCCCGGCAGAACGGTCGCGGACTGCGTGGAAGACGTTCGCGCCATCTGCAGCGCGCTGAACATCGATCGGGTGCTCACCTGGGGCATCTCCGGCGGCGGGCCTCACGTCCTCGCGTGCGCCGCGCTGCTCGGCGACCTCGTCCCTGCGGCGGCGTCGCTCGCGTCAGTTGCGCCGTGGGGTGCCGACGGCCTCGACTATTACGCCGGGATGGGCGAGTTGAACGTCGAGGACATCAAGCTGTTCTTCAGCGACCGTGTCGCGTCACGCGCCAAGGCGGAGAAGGACCGCGAGGAGATGCTCGCTGCCACCCCTGAACAGATGCTCGAGGTCATCAACACGCTCGTCTCACCGGCTGACGCGGCCGTGTTCACGCCCCAGTTCGCCGAGTTCTTCGTCCAAAGCGTGGCGGCGGGGCTCGCACCTGGAACGGAGGGTTGGTATGAGGACGACGTCGCTCACCTCGGTCCATGGGGATTCGAGCTGAGAGCCATCTCCATGCCTGTCCTGCTGATGCACGGAAAGCAGGATCGATTCGTGCCCGTCGGCCACGGCGAATGGCTCGCCGCACATATTCCCGGCGTCGAGGCGCGGATCACCGAGGACGATGGTCATCTGACTCTGACCAAGCTCCACCTCGGCGAGGTCCACGACTGGCTCCTGCAGCACTGGTAGCCGCTGCTGCGGTCTGAGAGCCGCCGCCGCGGCCGTTTGGGCGCGCCGGATGGTCACTCACGCTGGTAGCTTTTATGATATCATCCCTATCAACTCAGCGAGAGATGCGGCAGCCATCAGGCGCGCCGCGATCTGTACAAGGAGGAAGCGCGATGTCTGGAGAAGCTGATCAGGTCGCCGGGAAGGCGAAGGAACTGGAGGGAAAGGTCACTGGCGACAAGGAGCGTGAGTCCGAAGGCAAGACCCAGCACGCGGCGGGGAAGGTCGAGCACGGGATTGGTGACGCGGCCGACAAGTTGAAGGGCGCCGGCGAGGCACTCAAAGACAAGGCGGACGGTCGCTGAAGCCGGCGTTCGACAGGCAGCTCCACGTCAAGGAGGTGCGAGCGTGAGAGGCGTTTCTCTGTTACCGCTGCTGTGGCTCGTGATCGGCATCGTCGTCGCGGCGACCCATCACTTCTTTGCGCACCTGAACACCATTGGTGCGATCCTCTCGGCGATCATCGCCGTCATCCTGTGGCCGCTGATCCTTCTGGGCGTGAAGATCGCCATCGCCATCTGACGAGGGCACGGAGAACGGGCATCCGCGCAGTCGACCACGTACCGTTTGCGAGGTGAATCCGGACGGTGGTGGGGGAGGTGAATCGGGCGACCCTCCGTGGGCGTGGGAGGAATCGCGCTGGCGCGGGTACGTCGGCCGTGTCCGCGCCGGCCGGAGCCTCAAACCGGCGGTGTGGCCCGACGGCTCGGCGGTCGCGGTCGCGCTCTCCTTCGACGCGGACCACGAGACCATTCCGCTCCGCAGTGGAGAGACGCATCCGGGCAAGCTCTCCCAGGGCGAGTACGGCGCCAGGGTCGCGGTCCCGCGCATCCTCCGTCTGCTCGACCGGCATCGGGTGCCCGCCTCCTTCTTCGTCCCCGCGGTGTCGGCGTTGCTCCACCCGCAGGAGATCGCGACATGCGCGGCAGCGGGGCACGAGATCGCGCTGCACGGCTGGATCCATGAATGGAACACCACGCTCGACCGTGACACCGAGCGCGACCTGCTCATGCGCAGTGTGGATGTCATCGAGCGACTCAGCGGCTCACACCCCGTCGGTATTCGCACGCCGTCGTGGGACTTCAGCGCGAACACGCTCGATCTGATCCGCGAGCTGCACCTCACCTACGACTCGTCGCTGATGGCCGACGACGAACCGTACGAGTTGCTCGCCGACGGCACACCGACCGGCATCGTCGAGATCCCGGTGGAATGGATTCGCGACGACGCGCCGTACCTCACCATGGACCGATACACAGGCACCCGGCCGTATACCCCACCGCGCGATCTGCTCCGTATATGGCTCGACGAATTCGACCAGGCGCGCGAAGAACGCGGACTATTTCAGCTAACACTGCATCCCCATATCGTGGGTCATCGCTCTCGCATTTCTGTGCTCGCAGAACTGCTCGAGCACATCGCCGCGTGCGGCGATGCGTGGTTTGCACGTCACGACGAAATTGCAGCGTTCTGTTTGGCGACCGCCTAACGCGATTCGGCGGCAGAAACCCTTGCCACGGAAGGTGAATCCCGCGCGGCCGGTCTGGTCGTACGACCGCCGTATACTCGCTGCAATTATCCTTTCAGACAGGGGGATCACTGTGAAGCGATTTGTTGCTCTGGCCACCACCATTGGCGGCAGCGCGCTGCTCTCCCTCGGTGGTGCGACAGCCTTTGCCGGGTCGAGCGCCCTGGCACAGGTAGGAGGACCGATGATCCGCACCCACAGCGGGGTGACGGCTGGGGGCGTGCCCACCATCAGCGAGAACTGGTCGGGATACGCGGCGACGGCGCCGAAGAAATTCACCGGCGTTTCCAGTGAGTTCGTTCAGCCCGCGGTCACGTGCCCTGGCAAGCCGAAGCAGTACACCTCCAACTGGGTGGGTCTGGACGGCTTCGACAACGAGACCGTGGAGCAGGACGGCACGTTCGGCTTCTGCGGTGGAAAGCACAACACGACGCCGGAGTACGACGCCTGGTACGAGATGTATCCAGCCGGCTCGGTCAACGTCTTCAAGGTCAAGCCGGGTGACGTGATGGACGCGTCTGTCAAGTACTTCAAGGGCAAGTTCACCCTCACGATCGCCGACAAGACCAGCGGCAAGTCCGCAACCGATGTCGCCGCGTGTTCGACCTGCGCGCGCACGTCGGCTGAGTGGATCATCGAGCGACCTGCCGGTTGCGACGCGTCCGGGTGCTTCCTGTTTGCCCTGGCGGACTTTGGCACCACGACGATGAGCGACGATTGGGCCGGCACGGGCGGTGGGCTGCGCAGCATCTCCAGCTTCACCACGACGTATCCGATCTACATGGTGCAGCCACTCAACTCGGGCGGCTTCATCTCGCTCGACGCGGTCGGACCGATCGACCCGTCGAACTCGAGCTTCCAAGCTGTCTGGGAGCGTTCCGGTCGGCCGACGCCGATCACGCTGAGCCCGCGCCAGTAGCGAGCTCACTTCGCGGGGGCCGTTGCCTCGTGGGTTTCGAGAGGACCCACGAGGTGCGGTCCGGGGATGACGTCGCAGCCGGGATATCCAGATAATCCCGCGATGCGTTTCGGGATCTTCCTTCCACCCTTCGCTGAATTTGCCGAACCACGACGCGTGGTCTCACTCGCGAGGCAGGCGGAGGAATCGGGGTGGGACGGTCTCTTTCTCTGGGACCACATGCTTGCCAATCCCGGGATGGCGGTGGCTGATCCGTGGGTGGTGATGGGCGCGGTGGCCGCGATGACCACGCGGATCCGGCTCGGAGCCCTGGTCACGCCGCTCCCCAGGCGCCGGCCCTGGGTGCTGAGCCGCCAGATGGCGACGCTCGATCAACTCTCCGACGGACGTCTGATCGGAGGGATCGGCCTCGGGGATAACGGCTGGACCGAATTCAGCTCATTCGGCGAAGCCGTGGATCCCGTCGTTCGCGGCCAGATGCTCGACGAGGCGCTCGAGTTGCTCCAGCGCTTTCTGAGCGGGGAAGCGGTCAGCTACCGCGGTCGCCACTACGCCGTCAACGCCCCACCACTGCTCCCCAGGCCACGCCAGGATCCGCTTCCGATCTGGGGCGCAGTCCGCTGGCCGAATCGAAAGCCGCTGGCACGCATCGCAAAGCTCGACGGTTGCTTTCCGATCTTCGCCGCGTCTGGTGGCGTGCCGCCGCCCGACCCTGCCGACATCACCGCGCTGCGGGCTGCGTTGTCGGACCTCGGGGCCAAGCCCGACATCGACATCGCCGTGCGTGCCACCCTCGCCGTCGAGGATCCGGCTGGAGTACGGGAAACGGTTGCAGCGCTTCAAGAGTCGGGCGTGACGTGGCTGCTGGAGGCGTTTCCTCCCGGCGCACCGCCGGATCGCGTGATGAGCGTTGTCGTCAACGGCCCTCCTGCCGGCCGCTGATCGATCACTCCCCGGTGACGCCGTCGAGCAACTCGCGGGTTGCGTCGGCGTGGCCCGCGTGCCGGGCCGTCTCATTGATGAGGTGCAGGAGCACAAAGCGCAGGTCCGTCCCGTCGTCATTGCGCGTCGGCTGGGCGAGCGGCGTTGCCCGCACGTACGCATCGGTCGCCAGCGCGCGAACTCGATACGCGGCGACGGCGGACGCGACTGTCAGCTCGGCGCCCGGCCGGAACTCGGCGTCGAGACGTTCGGTGTCCTCACCGCGCATGGCACCGTCGATCCAGCGCCATTCGACGTGGGTGACGTGGTTGACGATCCCGAGCAGCGAGATCAGCTTGCCGTCGGGGGTCCACCTCGCCTCGACGTCGTCAAGCCCATCGATCTTGCGCAGCACCGCCTCGCGCAACCAGGACAACCAGCCGAGCAACAGCTCGCGTTCGTCGGGGGTGGCATCCGGGAGCGGCACCTCGCCAGTGACAGCCACCGCTGCAGGGTACGGCGTTCAACACCGAGCGGCCTCGCGCCATGCGACGACCCTCAGGTGCGAGAGTAGATGCATGGCGCGCAGCACTGCCTCGCCTGCCAGGGTACGTCGTGCCGGCATCGAGGATGGTGCAGCCCTGGCACGGTTGCGATGGCTCTGGCGAACTGTCGAACGAGCCGAAAACGGGCTGTCGGCGCCTGAGTTTGAAACCGCGTTCAGGGCGTGGTGGCGCTCACATCAAGACAGCCACACGGCATATATCGCGGAATGCGACGGCGATGTGGTCGGCATGGCGTGGCTCGCGGTCTTCGAACGGATTCCGCAGCCCCGCGACATCGGCCGTCTGGCCGGCAATGTCCAGAGTGTGTTCGTCATTGACGAGTACCGCAATCAGGGCATCGGCAGAGCGCTCGTCGATGCGGTGATCGCAGAGGCGCGTGGGCGCCACGTCGGGTACCTGATCGTGCATCCAAGTCAGCGGGCATACCCGCTCTATCAGCGTCTCGGCTTTGCAGCGACCACTCGTTTCCTGCACATGGATCTCGACAGTCCGGTGGTCATCACTCCACCGGAGTGATCGCTCGGCGAGGTCACCAAACGGCGACGCCCATGCCCCCGAAGGTCGCAATCGCCGCGGTGAACTGAGCAGTGGAGATGGTCCTGCGCAGGCCGACGCCGACATCGATGACCGTCACCGTACCTGCGACGGAGTTGAAGCCGATCACCGTGACGGCGTGCTCCTGCGTGGTGTACGGCACCACCCGGCCGTCCCACGCTTTCCAGGCGCTCGTGCCCGAGTAACCGAAGTTGAAGTTGGTCCAGACCACAACCGGGTGTCCGATCGCGATCTGATACTCGATCTGATTCGTGGTCCAGCCGGTGCGCGCCAACACGGACGCGCCGGCGCGTTGTGCGACAGCGGCAATCGGCGGGTAATACACGCCGTACCCGGTGTACTTCGTCTCCGAGCCGTTGACATTCCCGACGAATGCTTCGTACGGATCTCCCCACTCAACCGGCCGCCCGCCGGACACCAGGGCCTTCTGAGGCTGCTTGGGGAGCTGGTCGAAGACCCATGCCTGGGTCAGCGCGATGCCCTTGGTCTGCAGCGCAACTGCCAGGGCCGCCGACTCGCAGTCGAGCGCCATGCTCTGGTGGAGGGTAGGGGCATTCAGATATGCCGCCGTCGCGAACTGGCAGGCATTCGCGTGCCCGCCGGGAGTCGAGACCGGAGTGCAGCTCATCGTCTGCCAGCCGGCCATCGCCACCAGCGGACCGCCCGCCATCGTGATCAGGCTGATCCCCAGGCTCGCCAGACCTGTCGCGACCAGAACCTTCCTCGTCCGCACGCCATCGCCTCGTTGGAAGAGCACCCATGTGCTCGTTGTGGTGACCGTAGGGGCGCGGACCGCAGGCTCGCGTCATAGCCGCCGATCCGTGAGCCAGGCGTTACAGCACCATCGGAGCTGCGGGCACGGGGGGTGGTGGGAGCCGCTCGACGCGGTTACTGCAGGGTGGGTGCGGGGCCGACCGGCGGCGCATCACCGACCAGGATCGACTGGATGGCGCGCTCGCTCTCGACCATGGCGAGGACGATCACCTCGTCTCCGGCGTAGAGCAGGGTTTCCGGGTCGGGGATGATCATGTGGTCCCGGCGCACGATCGCAACGATCGCCGATTCGCGCGGCAGACCAAGCTCGGAGATGGGTTGGCCGCACGCCGGCGATTCCTCGGCGAGGGTGACCTCGAGCAGGTGCGCCGACGCGCCCTCGAAGCTCATGAGGTGCACGAGTGACCCGATCGACACCGCCTCCTCGACGAGTGCCGTGTAGAGCTGCGGCGTCGACACGGGGACGTCGACCCCCCAGCTCTCGGTGAAGAGCCATTGGTTGCTGGCGTTGTTGACGCGGGCGATGACGCGCGGCACCGCGAACTCCTGCTTGGAGAGCAGCGAGATGACCAGGTTGTCCTCGTCGTCGCCCGTTGCCGCGACCATCACGTCCACCTCAGCCATCCCGGCTGCCTTCAGGGACGAGACCTCGCAGGCGTCGGCGACGACCCAGCGGACGTCGACGTGGGGCTCGAATCGCGCAACCTGCTCGGGATCCACCTCGAGGATGAAGACGTCGTGCCCGTGCACCTTGAGATCCGCCGCAACCGCCATGCCGACGCTGCCCCCGCCGGCGACCGCTACCTTCATCAGTGCGCCTTGGTGGCGACCGCGACCGCGACGGGCGAGGGCGTCGCCAGTATCGCCTCGAGAGAGGCCAGATCATCCTTCATCACCACGAGGTGGAGGAGATCGCCATCCTGGCCGACGAGACCGCTCGTGTCGAGCCGCGGCACGCCGGCGCGGGTCACGGCGACGAGGCGGACCTTGCCATCCGATTCGAGCGTGGCCAGCTTCTGACCGGCGAGATGCTCCGGCAGCACACGGTCCAGCAGCAGGAGCGTCCCCGTGGCATCGCGCCAGTGGGGGGTGAACTCGTCGGGCAGCAACCAGCTCCGCACCTGGTCGACAGTCCACGTGACCGTCGCGACCGTCGGAATACCGAGACGCTGATAGACCTGTGCTCGCTGCGGGTCGTAGATCCGCGCCACGACACGCTCCACACCGAACGTCTCGCGCGCGATGCGCGCGCTCAGGATGTTGGAGTTGTCCCCGGAGGTCACGGCGGCAACGGCGTCGGCTTCCTCGATCTTCGCGTCGTGGAGCACGGTGCGATCGAACCCCGAACCCTCGACGACAATTCCTTTGAAATCCGAGGGCAACCGGCGAAACGCCTTGCGGTTTCGATCGATGATGGCAACCGAGTGACCCTCGGCTTCGAGGGTGCGTGCGAGCCCGGACCCGACCCGCCCACAGCCGACGATGACGATGTGCATCGCTCCATTCAAGCAGGTCGCTCTGGCCGCGGGCGAGACCGCCGCCAAGTTCAGCTTGGGGCATACTGCGGCCGTGGAAGAGTCACAGGGTCTCCCCCTGGCGTCGCCGCGCCCACTCGGCCCTGACGCACCGGGAGTTTCGGGGGCAGGGACCTATCCAGAGTCCTGGGCGTACCGGCTCAAGAACCGGCTCCTCGGTCCACCGATGGTCTCGGAGCAGCTGACCCAGGAGCGCCTCTCGACCCCCGTCGCCATCGGCGTGCTCGCACCGGACATGATCTCGTCGTCCGCATACGGCACCGAGGAAATGCTCGTCGTGATGGTGCCGATCATCGGTCTCGCCGCGTTCTGGATGGTCATCCCGATCACGCTGGCGATTCTTGCGGTGATGGTCTTCGTGATGATCTCGTACATCCAGGTCATCGGTGTATACACGAAGAGCGGCGGATCCTACGTGGTTGCACGCGACAACTTCGGGCCAAACATTGCCCAGGTCGCTGCCGTCGCATTGCTGATCGATTACACGGTGACCGTCGCCGTGCAGACATCGGCGGGGACCGCTGCGCTCACATCCGCGTTCCAGGGACTGGCCCCCTACACCGTCCCGATCACCGTCGCTGTGACCCTGGTCATGCTGTTCGGTAACCTTCGCGGCATCCGCGAGGCCGGGTCGATCTTCGCGATCCCCACCTATTTCTATGTGGTGTCGCTCTCCGCGGTCGTCATCACGGGGCTGGTCAAGGCTGCAGTCGGCGGCCTGCAGGCGCACGCGCTTCCCAGCGCCGCGGCGCTGGGCTATCCAATCGGCAATCAGCGCGGGTTCCTCATGGGGCTGGGCATCTTCTACTGTCTGCGCGCCTTTGCCAACGGCGGATCGTCACTCACCGGGTTGGAAGCGGTGTCGAACGGGATCTCCAGCTTCCGCAAACCGGAGGCCCGAAACGGGCGCAAAGCTCTGCTGATCATGTGCGGGATCCTCGGGTTCCTCGTGCTCGGAACCTCGCTGCTCGCGCACTGGACTCATGCGGTGCCGTACGCGTCCGGGAGCCCGACTGTCGTCTCCCAGGAAGTGCGTTACGTGCTCGGCAATACCTGGATCGGAACCGGTCTCTTCTTTCTCGTGCAGGCGGCGACGGTGTTGATCCTCTTCACCGGAGGCAACACCAGCTTCAACGGCTTCCCTTACCTGGCGAGCTTCGTCGCCGGGGATTCGTTCCTTCCGCGGCAGCTCACCAAACGCGGCCACCGGCTCGCGTTCTCGAACGGCATCTTCGTCCTCGCCGCAGTGGCGATCCTGCTCATCATCGTCTTCAAGGCGAATCTCGATTCGCTGGTTGGTCTGTATGCAATCGGGGTCTTCACCGGGTTCTCGTTCGCCGGTTTCGGCATGCTCAAATACCATCTGACCCGACGCGAGAAGCGCTGGCGCTTCGGGGCGCTGATCAACGGGTTTGCGGGAGCGCTCTCTGTTGCCGTTGTCGGCATCCTCCTGGTCACCAAGTTCTTCGAGGGCGCCTGGATCGTTGCCGTCGTCGGGCCGCCGATGTATTTCGGACTGATCCGGTTGCACCGGCAGTACGTGAAGGAGGAGAAGCAGCTCGAGACCGGCGCTGCCGCCGCAGCCGAGGCGCCGGTGCTGCAGCGTCACGTTGTCCTGGTGCTGATCGGTCAGCTCGACATGGCCGCTGCGCGCGCGGTGCAATATGCGCGGACCTTGCGGCCGGATGAGTTGCGCGCCGTGCATTTCAACATCGATGCGGCGGCCACCGAGCAGCTCAAGGATGAATGGAGCAGGCTCGGCCTCGCCCACCTGCCGCTCGACATCGTGGAGTGCCGTGATCGCCGGCTGGAACGTGCCGCACTCGAGTACGTCGCCGATATCGTCGCCGACGGCAAGACCGAGTGCACTGTCCTGCTGCCGCGCCGTGCCTTTCATTCGCGCCTCGCACGCGTGCTCCACGACCGCACTGCTGACCGCATCGCCGACGCGGTCGGCAGCGTCGCCCATGTCGCAGCGACGATCGTCCCGTTCAACCTGGAAGCAGCGCAACGGCGCCGGTTCCGGCCCCACGCCATCCGTCCTGACGCGGCACGTCGCAAGCCGATGCGCGGCGCCGGCGTGGACCGCGAGCTTGCCCGCCGCGCGACCGGAACCGTTCCCATCGGGGAGGTGACCTGGCGCACGCGTGTGCGGGTCGCCGGACGCATTCGCTCGCTGCGCGTGCAGACCGCCAAGGGAACGGCGAACCTCGAATGCGAGATCACCGACGACACTGGCGTCCTGCTGCTCGTGTTCCAGGGACGGCCGAAGATCCCCGGCATCGAGCCCGGCGCGCGTCTGATCGTCGAGGGAATGGTCGGCTCATGGCAACGCCGGCTTGCCATCCTCAATCCCGACTACGAGCTCGTCAGCGAGTAGTCAACGCGTGTCAAACGGGGAGCCGGCGGTCGACCTCTGGACCCTGAGCGATCTCTGTACCCCGTGGTGCATCCGCGTCGTCGCCACGTTGCACATCGCCGAGCACATCGAGTCGGGCGTCACGGACGTCGAGGCGCTCGCCGCCACGACGGGTTCCGATGCCGGTGCACTGCACAGCGTGCTGTCGTACCTTGTCACGCGCGGCGTTTTCACTGAGGAGCCGCTCGGACGGTTCGCGCTCAATGAGGCCGCGCGAGGCCTGATCAATCCCGGCGCCTTTCTCAGCCTCGACGGGATCGGCGGCAGGATGGCTCACGCATGGAGCACGCTGCCGGCGTTCGTCAGGACCGGCAAACCTGGCTACGCGGACATCTTTGGGGCACCGTTCTGGGACGACCTGGACGCGCATCCCGACATCGCGGCCGATTTCGACGCGCTGATGAGCTACGCGGGCCACGGCACGCCAAGTGCGGCACTGCAGCTCACGGGTGGCTGGGACGATGTCCGTACGGTGGTCGACGTCGGTGGCGGGACGGGCGCGATGCTTGCCGAGCTGTTGCGAGCCCAGCCCCATCTTCGCGGCGTGCTCGTTGATCTTCCCGGCCCGGTGGCACGCTCGCAGGAAGTGTTCGACGCGGCGGGCGTCACCGNNGCAGAGCATGTTCGATCCGCTTCCCGGCGGCGCCGATGTCTATCTGTTGAGAAAGGTCCTCAACGACTGGCCGGACGAGGAGACGATGGCGATCCTGCGTCGATGCGCGGAGGCGGCGCGTCCATCTGGAACCGTCGTGGTGCTCGGCGGTGTGGTACCGGACGGCGCACCGCGGCCGCTCGCCATCGACATCGTGCTGCTCGGCGGCCGGGATAACACCGTGACGGAGTTCCGAGAGTTGGCGCGCCAAGCCGGTCTCGACCTGGTCGCCGCCGAGGAACGATCCCCGTACTTCGTCGTCGAGTGTCGCCCGGTGTCGACAGCCTGACTACTGACCTCCCGCGGGCAGGCTGAGCAGCCACGGAAGGGCTTCGGCCATCGGGCCGACCAGCGTCTCAAGATGGGCGCGGTCGAGGTGCCCGGCGGCCTCGAGCGCGAGCCCCGCGCCAAGCGCCGCGGTTTCGGCGTGATGGCCGGTCTGCCCATGCTCGACCTTCCACGAGACCAGTGAGACGCGACCCTCGGTGAGGTCGAGGATCTGACGTTGCAGCGCCTCCCAGTCCGAGGTGGCGTGTGCCTTCTCGATGGCGGTGAGCGCAGCGGATTCCGCCGCGTGGTACTTGTCGAGGTGCGGGAGCGCGTGCGTCTCCCATCCGTGTGCGGCGCGCTCGATCGCATACGGTGAGAAGGTGCGCAAGTCCTCGAGGAGCCGGGCCGAGCTGCGATCGTCTGGTCCGTAGCCGTAACCGTCACTGTCCATGCCGCGACTCTGACATGCGGGGCCGTGCCGGCGATGCCGTCAGCGCACGGCTCGGATCTGCGACAGCAGCACGGTGCCGAGGATGAACCACAGCGCCGCACCACCGAAGACCAGTCGGAACCCGAGGTTGTCACCCGTGGCCACGCCAAGCACCGAGTGCCCCGCATGGTTGAAGTAGTAGAGGACGCCCGCGAGCACCGCGGGTGCCAGCGCCTGCGGCAGCGTGAATGACACGTGCCAGAGACCCATATCCTTGCCTGCGGCATGTTCGCTGTCGGGCAGCACGTCGCACGCGAGCGCCCAATCCACGGCGTAGTACATGCCGTAGCCCACTCCGTAGACGATCCCGAGCACGTACATGAGCGGGAGCGATGTGATGAGCCCGAATACGAGCACCGAGACGACTGCGGCCTGGATCCCACTCGAGAGATAGACAAACGGCTTGCGTCGCCCGATGCGATCCGACAGGTGACCTCCGACGATCGAGGGGAGGATGGCGCCGCCGATGACCGCGAGCAGCCAGATCGCGCTGGCCGCACCAGAGTTGTGCACGTGCACCACGTCCTCGAAATAGAAGGCGACGAAGGGCAACACCGACCAGATGCCAAGGGTGATCAGGAAACGGGTGAGAAACACCCAGAGGAAGTCGTGCTCGGCGAAGGGTGCGAGAAAGGTGCGAACTTCCGGGACTCGAAGACCCATGCCGACTGCAACCGCAGCAGCGACGAGCGCGACACCTCCGACCGCCCACGCGACTGTGCCGAGCGAGAACACGAGCACGACGAGCAGCGCAACCACCGTCACGAGAAACGCAGTGGCGGCGATCACCAGCGTCGCCGGCGGCGCGGTGCGCCGAACCGTTCTCTGTGTGTGAAAGTTGCTCGGCGCTTCGTGTATGGAGCGGATCGTGATGATCAAGGACACCAGCAGGATGATCACGATCACCGCGTACCCGGCCACCAGTCCGCGCCGGGTGCTGCCGAACTCGGCGAGGACGACACCGACCAATCCGACGCCCACGACCGTACCGAGCTGATTCATGGTCCCGAGCAGTCCGGACGCACGGCCGCGCTCCGCGGCAGGCACCACGTCAGGTATGACGCCGGCGTACGCGGCGCTCGCCGCGTTATTGCTGGCTTGGACAAAAACATAAGCCACAACCACCATCGCGGGGCTCCCCGCGAATGCGAGGAGGCCCAGGCCGATGACGTTGAAGATGGTGCCGACCACCATCCATGGCCGCCGGCGGCCCCATGGCGACGAGGTTCTGTCGCTGAGATAGCCGGCAAGGATCGGGACCAGCATGGCGAAGATGCCACCCGCGGCTGTGGCTCGCCCGACCACCAACTCCGGGCTGTGTGCCGAGACGAGCATTGCGCCGACCGGGAGCAACGAGATGCTGATCGGCTGCCAGTGCGCGCCTCCGGCGAACCAGAAGGCGTTGAGCCCGAAAAGACGCCTGTACCCGAGCCGCCCGGCGGTGGGCGGTGCAAGCCCCGCGGACGTGGCCATATCACTCCAGGCGATCGATGCCATCTGCCGGCACGCGATCTGCGCGAATGCTACGCCCGCGCAAAGTCGCTGCCAACAACAGCAAAGAACGTGCGGGGATTGGTTCGGTACTCCTGTGTCAATCTACTGACCAGATGGCGACAGCGGACCGTCCTCTCGATCAAAGCGTCGCACTGGTCACCGGTGCATCGAGCGGGATCGGCGCCGCCACCGCCGTGTCACTCGCAGCACTTGGTGCGAAGGTTGCACTGGTCGCGCGTCGCTCCGACCGTCTGCAGGAACTGGCTGCCCAACTCACGGCCGGGGGCGCAACGGCCGTGGTGATCACCGCCGACGTGACCAAGCAGGCTGAAGCGGACAGGGCCGTCGCGGAGACGGTGGCCCAACTCGGCCGTCTGGACACGCTGATCAACAACGCGGGCGTCATGCTGCTCGGCCCGGTGATCGACGCGCCGGTGGAGGAGTGGGAGCGCATGGTGCAGATCAATCTCCTCGGCCTGCTCTACTGCACGCACGCTGCCCTGCCCCATCTGCTGCACGCCGCGGAGGACAGTCCGCGCCGGGTCGCCGACCTGGTGAACATCAGCTCGGTCGCGGGGCGCGAAACCCGCAGCGGGAGCGGCGTCTACGAGGCCACCAAGCACGGTGTCGGTGCGTTCAGCGACGCGTTGCGCAAGGAGATCACCACGCGCCACGTTCGGGTGTCGCTGGTCGAGCCCGGCGCAACGGCCACCGAGCTCGCCTCGCACAACCGGCCGGAGGTCCTCGACGCGCTGCAGCAACGCTTCGGTCGGATGGAACGCCTCACCGCCGAGGACATCGCCGATGTGATCGCCTTCATCGTGACCCGCCCTCGCCACGTCGCCGTCAACGAGGTGCTGATCCGGCCCACGGACCAGGAGTAACAGCCCGTCCAGAGCGCGAGTCGGGCTCGCCGGACGGCGCCGACAACCTCGCCGGAAGGGCTGGGAATAGGCGAAAGGTACGAAAAATCCCCCGTTAGGGTGATTTTTCGTTCGAGGAGTTGACAAACCCTTATCGCTTGTCCAACCATCCGGACGCTGCCTCACAGAAGTTGGGTGGCGACGCTCGTCGCTACCGGAGCGGATGGCGTCGCAGTCGGTGGGTTTCCGGTTGGAGGGCAAAGCTCTGATGCGTTTGCAAGATGGAGTCAGGGGCCGGGGGTCCCAAGTGTCGAAGGCGGGCAAGCTGACCATTCTTGGTACTGCCGCTCTCCTTGCCGCGGCCTGCGGAAGCACGTCGACGGGTTCGAGCGGTGGGACCACCACCAATCCCGGCGTCCCCTCGGGCATCAGCGTCAGCGCCTTCACAACCGACATCGCGTCGACGATGAGCCTGCTGCAGCCGCTGACCAAGTACGCCACCAAGGGTGTCAACAGCCTGCTCATCGGAGTGATCCTCCCGGACACCACGTCGTCGGTCCGCTGGCAGGACTTCGATTACCCGTACCTGACAGACGCTCTCGCGGACGCCGGGTTCACCCAGTCGCAGTTCCGCATCGATAACGCGCAGGGCAGCGACGCTACCGAGCTCGACGATGCCAACGCGGACATCAACCTCGGCGCGAAGGTTCTGATCATGTGCCCGCTCGACGGACCGACCGGCGTGGCAATCGCGCAGCTCGCTCAGTCGAAGAACGTCACGCTGATCAGCTACGACCGGGCCACCTTCCAGGGCTCGAAGACGTACTACGTCAGCTTCGACAACGAGGCTGTCGGTGAGTTGATCGGCAACGGGTTCCTGTCGTGCGTCACGTCGTGGGGCGTCACGAGCCCGCAGGTCTTCGTGCTCAACGGCGGTGAGGACACCGACCCGAACGCGATCTCGTTCGCCAGTGGATACAACAAGATCGTCTGGAGCCAGTCGGCCAAGACAGTCGCCACGGGTGCAACCAACAGCCAGGGCATGAAGCTCGTCGGTGAAAACTTCGCTCCTGGGTGGTCCAACACTGAAGGCGGCACGATCTTCCAGGGTGAGTTCAGCTCGCATCCGTCGATCAACGCGACCATCGAGGCCAACGACGGCCTTGCCAACGCAGTGATCAATGACCTGAAGAACGATGGCGTGCCCGCGAAGAAGATCCCGACCACCGGTCAGGACGCAACCGCGCAGGGCATGGCATGGATTCTCGAGGGCTACCAGTGCGGGTCCGTGTACAAGCCGGTCTACAAGGAGGCCCAGGATGCCGTCGCCATGGCTGACATCCTCCTCTCCGGAAACAAGGTCCCCGCGGCGCTGCTGAACGGCACCACCGTCGACCCGGCCGATTCCAGCATCACCGAGCCGGCGTCGCTCCTGAGCGCAACGTGGGTCAACGCAGCGAACATGGAGAGCACCGTGGTCAAGGATGGTTTCGACCAGGCGTCGGCCATCTGCGCCATCGCCGGTCAGGCGCTCTGCACGGCGAACAACATCTCGTAATCGTTCTGAGGACGTGTCTCTAGGGACGCCTCCTCAGCGGTGCGGCCGGGTCGCCCTTCGGGGCGGCCCGGCTTGCCCTCATCCCAGGGGGTCGGCATCACCCGGAGATTGGGGGAGGGCGGTCCGAGACAACGCGACGGCTACCAGGAGCCGCCTGCTCGGACCGTAGGCGATCACGTAAATGCCATCCACGACTCATTGATGTGAGGCGACTGAGATGAATCTCGACCCCGGAGCAGGGGTGAGTGACGCGTCGAAGACGGCCACGGCGGA
>PKYW01000012.1 GCA_003132805.1 Candidatus Dormiibacterota bacterium
GGACGGCAGCCGTTGTGCGGCATGGGGGTGACGTCGCGAATGACGACGATGTGCAATCCGGCAGCGGCCAGAGCGCGCACCGCGGATTCGCGGCCGGCGCCCGGACCCTTCACGAAGATCTCGATCGATTTCAACCCGTGCTCCATGGCCCGGCGGGCGGCCGCCTCGGCGGTGACCTGCGCGGCAAACGGGGTGCTCTTGCGCGAGCCCTTGAAGCCCTGCGCGCCGGCAGATCCCCAGGCGATGACGTTGCCGTCGGGATCGGTGAGGCTGACGATGGTGTTGTTGAACGTTGCCAGCACGTGCGCCTGCCCGACGGCGATGTTCTTGCGCTCCCGGCGGCGGGTTCGGACGACCTTCTTCTTCTTGGCCATGGCTTACTTCGTCGCCTTCTTGCGGCGCACGCCGACGGTCTTCTTGGGTCCACGGCGAGTGCGTGCATTGGTGCGGGTGCGCTGGCCCCGAACCGGGAGGCCGCGCCGGTGACGGAGACCGCGGTACGTGCCGATCTCGGTCAGCCGCTTGATGTTGAGCGCGATCTGACGCCGGAGATCACCTTCCACCCTGCCCTGCAGCTGCTTGGCGATGACGTCGCGCAGCTTGCCGACCTGGGCGTCGCTCAGGTCCTTGGTCCGAGTATCGGCAGGAACACCGGCGAGCGACAGCATTCGCTTTGCGGTGGTCGGGCCAATCCCATAGATATAGGTGAGGGCGATCTCGATCCGCTTGTCACGAGGGACGTCAACGCCGGCAATACGTGCCACTGCGCGCCGTTACCCCTGCCGCTGCTTGTGTTTCGGGTTCTCGCAGATCACTCTCACAGCGCCGTGGCGCTTGATGACCTTGCAGTGCTCGCAGAGGCGCTTGACCGATGCTCTGACCTTCATCCTGGTAACGAATTCCTCATGGTTGGCGGCGTAGGGAGCCGATGGCGAATGCTCGATGCGTCCCGGGGCGATCCGTGACGCTGGTGCCGGCGGTACCCCGTTGCGTGCGCGCCGAACCAGGCTCATGCGAGAGCCCGAGGTACTGAGTATAAACCGCGCCTCGTCCAGCAGGCAAATCAGCGGAACTCACGACTGCACGTCGGCGAGGACGGGGTCCGGCCGCAGGGTCAGCACCTCTGGGCCGGAATCGGTGATCGCGATGGTGTGTTCGAAGTAGCAGGAGAGCTTGCCGTCTGAGGTCACCACGGTCCAGTCGTCGTCGAGGACCCGCGTCTCCGGACGGCCCACGTTGACCATCGGCTCGATCGCGATGACATAGCCGGGCTTGATCAGGTTGCCGGTGCCCGGTTTGCCGTAGTTCGGCACCTGGGGGAGCTCGTGCATGTCGCGGCCGATGCCGTGCCCGACGTACTGGCGCACCACCGAGTAGCCCCTGGCTTCGACGAAGCCCTGGACGGCGGCGCCGATGTCCCCGATGTGGTTGCCGGGCCTGGCCGCGGCGATGCCGAGATCGAGGGCCTCGCGAGTGGTGTCGATCAGGCGCTGCACCTCGGGTGACGCCTCACCGCAGGCCACGGAGAGCCCGCTGTCGGCCCACCAGCCGTCGAGGATCAGCCCGCAGTCGAGGGACACAAGATCGCCGTCGTTGATCACCTGCGGACCCGGGATGCCGTGGACGACCTGGTCGTTGATGGAGACGCAGAGCGAGTTGGGGAACCCGTCGTAGCCGAGGAAACCGGGAATGCAGTCGTGGTCCCGAATGAAGGCCTCGGCCTCGCGGTCGAGATCGAGGGTGGTCATCCCTGCCCGCACCGAACCTGCGAGCTGAGCGAGGCACGCCCCGAGGATCCTCCCCGAGACGCGCATCTTCTCGATCTCATCGGGCCGCTTGAGGCGGAAGCTGTCGATGCCGTGCGGGCTCATGCGGACCTCACGGCGACACCGTCGTGGCTGAGCGCTTGCGTGATCCGTTCGGTGATCGCGTCGATGTCACCGACGCCGTTGATCGCCGCGATCCGCGTGCCCGCGTCACGGTAGTGCTCGAGCACCGGGGCAGTGTCCTGGCGGTAGACGATCAGGCGCTGGGCAAGCCCTTCGGCCGTGTCGTCGCTCCTCCCCTCCGTGGTTGCCCGCTTGAGGATCCGCGTCCTGAGCTCGTCGTCAGGGACCTCGAGCGAGACCACCCAGGCAACCCGGTCGTTGCGGGCCGCGAGCATGGCGTCGAGGGCGACCGCCTGAGGCACCGTGCGAGGGAAGCCGTCGAGGAGGACGCCGCCCGCGGCGTCTGGTTGGTCGAGCCGGCTCTCGATCATCCGGACGACGAGATCGTCCGGAACGAGACCGCCGGCATCCATGATCGGCTTGGCTTCGCGACCGAGGGCCGTGTTGCGAGCCACCTCGTCGCGGAGCATGTCCCCCGCGGCGACATGGGGGATGCCGAGACGCACCGCAACCCGAGATGCCTGGGTCCCCTTGCCGCTTCCGGGCGGTCCGAACATCAAGGCGATCATTTGATGAATCCCTTGTACTGGCGCATCAGCAGCTGGGTCTCGATCTGCTTCATCGTATCGAGCGCAACGCCCACCACGATGAGGATCGCCGTGCCGCCGAGGTAGAGGCTCGTCGACGGTACTCCCGTGAGCACGGCGGTGAGCAGCGGCAGCACCACGGTGATGAGCGCCAGGAAGAGCGCGCCGGCCAGCGTGATCCGGCCCATGACCTTGCCGAGGTACTCGGCGGTGCTCCTGCCGGGACGTATACCCGGAATGAACGTGGATTGTTTCTTGAGGTTGTCGGCGACGTCCACTGGGTCGAAGACGATGGCCGTGTAGAAGTACGTGAACCCCATCACGAGGAGGAAGTAGATGGCGTTGTACACCACGTTCAAATAGATGGTGCCGCCGGTCGCCTGCCAGTTGGTGGTGATCCATGTCGACACGGTCAATGTCCAGCCGGTGCTGCTCTGGAACAGGTTGGCGAAGATCGTCGGGAACGTCATGATCGAGATGGCGAAGATGATCGGGATGACTCCCGCGGCGTTGACTCGCAGTGGTAAGAAGTTGCGGCGTCCCTGAGACGCCTGCCCGGTTCGCACGTTGAGCACTCGTTGCGCTGATTGCACCGGGATCTTTCGTTGGGCCTGCTGCACCTCGATGACGCCGGCTGTGACTGCAACGGCGATCAGTGCCATCACAACGATCTGCACGATGTGGGCCGTGCCTCCGGTGCCGCCGTACCCAACGATGGCAGCGGGAAGTCTCCCGATAATGCCGACGAAGATGATCAGCGACACACCGTTGCCGACGCCGTACTCGGTGATCAACTCACCAAGCCACATCGCGATGATTGTGCCCGCGGTGAGGGTCAGGATGATGCTGATCTCAGTCGCGGGGGTGGGATTGGAGATGATCGCGCCGGCGGGGGTGACCTGCGGGTTGGTGAACAGCGCGAGATAGCCGAAGGCTTGGAGCATCGCCAGGGGCACCGTGAGCCAGCGCGTGTAGCGGGTGATCTTCTTGCGACCGATCTCGCCTTCCTTGCTCAGCTCCTTGAGCCGGACGGAGACGACCGTCATGAGCTGCATGATGATCGTGGCGTTGATGTAGGGGTTCAGCCCGAGCGCTACGAGCGTGAATCGCTGCAGACCGCCACCGCTGAAGAGGTTGAGCAGCCCGAGCAGCGTGTTGCTTGAGAAGAGGTCGTTGAGCGCCGTCGGGTTGGTGCCCGGGATCGTGATGGCCGCGAGGACCCGGAACACCGCCAGCAACCCGAGCGTGAAGAGCAGCTTCCGCCTCAGCTCCGGGATTCGGATCGCCTGACCGAGCGCCTCGAGGAGGTTCACTCCTGGTCCTCGGTCTCCGCCTCGTTGTCCTGTGCTTCGTCCTGCTCGACATCGGGGGCCGCGGCGGTCTCCGCTTTGGGTAGCTTGTTCTTCCCGCCCCGCTCGCCACGTGCCGGTTTGGCCTGTGGCGTCGCGTCGGCGGTCGCGCCCTTGGCACCTTTCTTGCGATCCGGTTTGACGACCGGTTCACTCGGGGTGGCCGGGCGGGCCAGCAATTCCGCACGTGCGACCACGGCGTCGGCCCTGCGCCGTTCGCGTTTGCCGACAGGTTCCGCACCCTCGGCCGCGGGCTGAGCGCCAAGCAGCTCCACCGAGCCACCGGCGGATTCAACAGCGGTGCGCGCGGCGGCCGAGATCCGGTGCACGCGAAGGGTCAGTGCGTGGCCGAGGTGCCCCGCTGCCAGCACCTTCACGGACGAAGAGACGCGCGGGATCAGCCCGGATTCCGCCAGGACATCCGGGTCGACGACGGTGTCCTTCTCGAAGCGCACGAGCTTGCCGAGGTTCACCACGACGTATTCATGACGCCAGTGGTTGTGGAATCCGCGCTGCTTGGGCAGCCGCTGCTTGAGTGGCATCTGGCCGCCCTCGAAACCGGCGGGCAGCCCTACGCTCGAGCGCGAGCCCTGGCCCTTCTGGCCGCGACCGCTGGTCTTGCCCTGCCCGGCGCCCTGGCCGCGACCAACGCGCTTCCGCGGCCGGCGGCTGCCCTTGGCGGGGCTCAGCTCATGAAGCTTCACGCCGCGTTCTCCGATTCAGCTGCCAGCACCTGGAGGAGCGCGACACCCGCCGGGGAATCCGCCGGCTCGCCGTTGACCGCGACCAGGTGNNGTGTGGTTGAGCTTGCGCAGGCCGAGGGCCGCAAGGGTGGCCTTCTGGTCCCACGCGTAGCCGATGGCGCTCTTGCGATAGGTGACTTTCACCGTGCTCATGGCAGGACCTCGACGGCCGGGACCTCGGGCGCGGCCGGGGTGCGGCCGAGCATGCGATCGGCCATCTTGCGGCTGCCAACGATCTGCTCCGGGGTCCGGCCGCGAAGCTCGGCGACCGACGCCAGCGTCCGCAGGCTGGCGAGCGCGGAGACCGTCGCGCGGACCACGTTGATCGGGTTGTCGGTGCCCAGGCTCTTGGTGAGGATGTCCTTGATCCCTGCGGCCTCGACCACGGCACGCATCGAGCTGCCGCTGATGACACCGGTACCCGGCACGCCGGGCTTGAGCATCACCTTGGCGGCGCCGAGCTTGTAGCGGACCTCGTGCGGGATGGTCGTCCCGACCATCGGCACGGTGATCATGTGTTTCTTGGCGTCGTCCACGCCCTTGCGGATCGCGTCCGGCACCTCGCCTGCCTTGCCGAGACCTGCCCCGACGCGGCCCTTGCCGTCACCGACGACGACGAGCGCGCTGAATGAGAAGCGACGTCCGCCCTTGACCACTTTCGCGACCCGGTTGAGGGAGACGATCTTCTCCTGAAACTCGCTGCCGCGATCATCGCGGCGATCCATGCGCATACCCATCTAGAACTTCAACCCGCCCTCGCGGGCTGCCTCGGCGAGCGCCTTGACCCGGCCGTGGAAGAGGTAGCCGGCGCGGTCGAACACGACGGTATCGACCCCGGCCGCCTTGGCGCGCTCGGAGATGGTCTTGCCGATGGCGGTGGCGCCGGCAGTGGTGCACGCGTTCGCATCACCGAGAACCGCACGGAGTGCGGGCTCGGTGGTCGACGCGGCCACCAGGGTACGGCCGTTCTCGTCATCGACGAGCTGCGCGCCGATGTGCCGGAGGCTGCGGAACACCGCGAGCCGTGGACGCGCGGCCGTTCCGTTCACGTGCTTGCGCACGCGGCGGTGGCGTCGAGCGCGGGCGGCGCGTCGATCGTGCTTGGTGAACATCTGATCAGCCTTCTACTTTCTTAATTCGTTCTTGGTTACTTGACCCGGTTACTTGGTCTTGCCGGCCTTGCCGGACTTGCCGGCCTTGCGACGGAGCTTCTCGCCCCGATAGAGGATTCCCTTCCCCTTGTACGGCTCAGGCTTGCGGAAGGATCGAATCTTCGCAGCAACCTGCCCGACGACCTCCTTGTCCGTACCGCTCACCGAGATCTGGGTGGGTGCGGGAACCTCGATGTTGATCCCCTCAGGCGGGGTGTACCGGATCGGGTGCGAGTACCCCAGGGTGAGGATCAGGTCGCCACCCTGGCGTGCCGCGCGGAAGCCGACGCCGACCAGGTCGAGGTCGCGGGTGAAGCCGGCGCTGACCCCCTGGACCATGTTGGCGACGAGCGTTCGCGTCAGCCCGTGCAGCGAGCGATGAATGCGCGCGTCCGAGGGGCGATTGACCGTGATCACCCCGGTCTCGACGTTGATGAGCATGGAGGGCGCGAAGGTGCGCTCGAGCGTTCCGCGCGATCCGGTGACGCTGAGGCGGTTGCCCTTCTCGAGGGCGACCTCAACCCCATCGGGGACGGGAATCGGAAGCTTGCCAATGCGCGACATCAGACGCGACCTACCACACGAACGCGACGACTTCGCCGCCCAATCCNNACGCCGAGGCCGCCGAGAACCCGAGGGATCTCGGACTTGCGCGCATACACGCGCAGCCCGGGGCGGCTGATCCGGCGCAAACCGGAGAGCGCGCGACCGCGCGGGCTTCCCGGCTTGAGCGTGACCGTGAGCACCTGCATCGGCGCCTCACCGGAAACCTCGTATCCGTCGACGAAGCCTTCCTCGGTGAGCACTCGCGCGATCTCGACCTTCATCTTCGACACCGGGATCTCCACGGTGCGGTGATGGGCCTGGTTGGCGTTGCGGATGCGGGTCAGCATGTCCGCGATGCTGTCACTGGTCATGGATCACCACGAGCTCTTCTGGACGCCAGGTATCTGTCCGATGCTGGCGAGTTGGCGGAAACAGATCCGGCACATGCCGAACTTGCGCATGTAGGCACGCGGGCGACCGCACACACCGCAGCGATGGTGTGCCTGCGTGGAGTACCGGGCGGGCCGGTTCGCCTTGGCGATCAGGGACTTCTTTGCCATCAGTTCTTCCTGAAGGGCATGCCGAGCCCGGTGAGAAGTGAGCGTCCTTCCGCGTCGGTACGGGCGGTGGTCACGATGCAGACCTCCAGCCCGCGAAGCTTGTCGATCTTGTCGTAGTCGATCTCCGGAAAGACGAGTTGCTCGCGCAACCCGAGGGTGTAGTTGCCATGGCCGTCGAACGCTTTGGGGTCGACGCCGCGGAAGTCTCGAATGCGCGGGAGGGCGACATTGAGCAGCTTGTCAAGGAAGTCGAACATGCGCCGCCCTCGCAGCGTCACTTTGACACCGATGGGCATTCCTTCGCGCAGCTTGAACGCCGCCACCGACTTCTTCGCGCGGATGACGATCGGCGCCTGCCCGGTGATCAACTTGAGGTCGGCGATGGCCGCATCGATGGCGCGCGCATTGGTGATGGCCTCACCGAGACCGATGTTGATGACCACCTTCTCGATGGACGGCACCTGCATTGCGTTGAGATAGCGGAACTCGGCAACCAGCGACGGCACGATCTCGTCGATGTAGCGGCGATGCATGCGGGGCAGCTCGGCGACGGTCTGGACTGCCATCACACCTGGGCCCTGTCGTACGTCTCGCCGCACTTCTTGCACACGATCACGCGGCGGCCGAGCTCGTTGAGGCCATGCGAGATCCGCGTGGGCTTGTCACACCGGTTGCAGACGAGCATGACGTTGCTGTACGCGACCGGTCCGTCGAAGTCGACGATGCCGCCCTGGATGTTGCCTTGCACCCCGGACTTGGTGTGACGCTTGAGCAGGTTCACGCCCTGCACGGCAACGCGCTGCTGCTCTGGGAGCAGACGCTCCACGACGCCGCGCTTGCCCTTGTCCTTGCCGCTGATGACCACGACGTTGTCACCCTTGCGGATGTCGAGTGGACGCAGGTGGCCCCGCGCCCAGCCCTCATGAACGAGGGTGGCGTGACGCCGGCGCTCGACTCTCGTCGCCATCTCAGATCACCTCCGGAGCGAGGCTGACGATCTTCATGAAGTTGCGCTCGCGCAGCTCGCGNNACGGCGGCGTTCTCGTCGAAGCGGATGTTGCTGCCGTCGGGCCGCTTGTACTCCTTGGTGGTACGCACGACGACGGCACGAACCACATCGCCCTTCTTCACCTGGGCGTTCGGCTGCGCCACCTTCACGGTGCCGATGATCACATCGCCCACCGAGGCGTACTTGCGATAGCTGCCACCGAGCACGCGGATGCAGAGCAGCTCGCGCGCGCCGCTGTTGTCCGCCACCTTGAGCACCGATTCCTGCTGGATCATGTCAGCGAGCCTTCTCCAGAACTTCGGCAACCCGCCAGCGGATCTCCTTGGAAATCGGGCGTGTCTCGATGATCCGCACACGGTCACCGATGCCGCAGCTCTCGTCGTCGTGCACCTTGAAACGCGTGCTGTGACGCACGACCTTCTTGTACAGCGGGTGCGGCTTGCTGATCTGCACCAGCACGATCACGGTCTTTTCCATCTTGTCGCTCACGACAACGCCGTCGCGCACCTTGCGGCGCGGACGAGTCACCGGGGTCGCATCACTCATCGACATCCTCCTGGGCGTCGACGGTTTCCGCGACGGCCTCCTCGGGCTCCGGGGTTTCGGCGACGGGAACTGCGGCGGGAACGACGGCCGGAACCTCGAGGCGCGCCGGCTTGGCTCGAGGCGCGCGGACGGGCTTCGGCTTGGCCGCGACGGGGCGCGGCGCCGGCGTCTCGAGCAGTGCCGGACGCAGTCCGCGCTCGATCTCGATCTTCACCGTCATGGCGCGAGCGATCTCGTGGCGGATCTCGCGGACCTGGCGGTGATTCTCCACCTGGCCGGTCGCCTGCTGGAAGCGGACCTCGAAGAGGCGCCTGCGCTGCTTGCTCAGGTGTTCGTCGAGCTCGGCCACGGTCATCCTGCGCAACTCGTGGAGCGCGTCAGTCTGCTTGGTCATAGCGTCGCCGCCTCGAGGTCCGAACCGGTCTCCTCACGAATGAGGAACCGCGTCTTGATGGGCAGCTTGAATGCGGCGAGGCGCATCGCCTCCTGCGCCGTCTCGCGGGTCACACCGGCCATCTCGAAGAGCACGCGCCCCGGAAGCACCACGGCGACCCAGCCCTCGGGCTGACCCTTGCCGCTGCCCATGCGGGTCTCCGCCGGCTTCTTGGTGAACGGGTGATCGGGAAAGACGCGGATCCAGATCTTGCCGCCGCGCTTGACGTGACGGGTCATGGCACGTCGGGCTGCCTCGATCTGCCGGTTGGTCATCCAGCACTGCTCGGTCGCCTGGAGCCCGTAGGTCCCGAAGTCGAGCTTGTTGCCGCGCTGGGCGGCCCCGGTCCTGCGCCCGCGGTGGAGCTTGCGATGCTTGGTTCGCTTCGGCATCAACATCGCTACTCCTCTTCTTCTTCGGCGGCTTCGGCCGGCACATCGGCTTTCTTGATGAGCTTCTTGGGAGCGCGTGCGACCGATGCCGGCTTCTTGGCCGCGACCGGCTTGCGCCGCGCCGGGGCTCGCTTCGGGGTCAGCTTCTCGACCTTCTCGCCAGTCGCAGCCGGATCCACGCCGGCAGCGGCGATGACCTCCTCGTCCTCGTCGATCTCGGGGACATCCTCCGCGGGGACGTCCTCAACCTCGACATCGGGCACCTCGATCGCCTCGGTGACCGCTGCGACCTCCTCGGCGGGGGCCTCGGCGACACGGGCGGCGGGCACCGGAACGCGATCCTCGAGGCCGCGGTCCTCGGCACGGTCCTTACCGGGCGCGATCGGCTCACCGGTCGCGGTCACGTAGTCGCCGAGATAGAGCCAGCACTGCACGCCGATGCGTCCGAATGTGGTGCGGGCCTCGGCCTTGCCGTAATCGATGTTGGCGCGAAGCGTATGCAGCGGCACCCGGCCATCGCGATCCCACTCGCGGCGTGACATCTCGGAGCCACCGAGCCGGCCGCTCACCTGGATCTTCACGCCCTTGGCGCCGGCGCGCATGCTGCGCATGAGGGTCTGCTTGAGCGCGCGGCGGAAGGCGATGCGCTTCTCGAGCTGCGAGGCGACGTTCTCGGCGACCAGGGTCGCGTCGAGCTCGGGAGTCTTGATCTCGTGGATGGTGACGCGCACCTTCTTCCCGGAAATCCGCTCGAGCTCATCGCGGAGCGCGTCGACGGACGCGCCCTGCTTGCCGATCACAATGCCCGGCTTCGCGGTCTGGATGATAACCGTCAGCTGGTTGGCACTGCGCTCGGTCTCGATGCGTGCCAGTCCGGCGTTGCGCAAGCGGCTGCCGATGAGGCGTCGCATTGCGATGTCCTCATGGAGGAGCTTCGTGTACTCCTTGTCGGCGTACCAACGCGCGTCCCAGTTTCGATAGACGCCGAGCCGAAAACCGATCGGGTTGACTTTCTGACCCATCTACTCAGCCTCTTCCGTGGTGGGCTTGGGTGCGCGGCGGCGTGGCGCGCGTGGCTTGGCTGCGGGTGTTTCAGCACTCGCCGGTGTGGGCGTTGCAGCCGGCGTGACGACCGGCGTCGGCACAACGGTGCGAGGCATCTTCACGGCCTTGCGCTTGCGCACGTTGGCCGGTGCCTCGTCATCGGTGACGAAGGCGCGCAGGTGACTCGTCCGCTTGAAGATGCTGCCGGCCATGCCGCGTGGCTTGGCGCGCCACCGCTTGATGATCATCGCGCCGTCAACCTCCACACGCGCGACCCGCAGGGACGACGCATCGAGGTTGTAGTTGTGCTCGGCGTTGGCCGCCGCCGACTTGATCACCTTGGCGATGTCCTGTGCGGCGGACCGAGGCGAGAAGTTGAGCACCACCAATGCTTCGGCAACGGGCAAACCGGTGACCATCGCCGACACGAGGCGTGCTTTGCGAGCGGTGGTGCGAACCCATTTCGCGGTTGCGACGACTTCCATCTCGTCCTACTTCAGCGCCGTGCTGCGTTCGGTGTGGTGCCCGTGCCCGCGATAGCGCCGGGTGTGCGCGAACTCACCGAGCTTGTGGCCGACCATCGTCTCGGTGATGAGCACCGGGACGTGCTTGCGTCCGTCGTGCACCGCGATGGTGTGACCGACCATCTCCGGGAAGATGTCGCTGCGGCGCGACCAGGTCTTGATGATCCGCTTCTCGCGCGACATGTTGAGCTGCTGCACCTTCTTGAGAAGGTGGTCATCGCAGAACGGTCCTTTCTTGAGCGAGCGACCCATGGTTACTTATCCCGCCGGCGCACGATCATCCGATCAGTGCTCTTGTTGTGACGAGTGCGATAACCGAGCGCGGGCTTGCCCCATGGGGTCTGCGGGTTGCCACCCGCACCGCTTCGTCCTTCGCCGCCGCCGTGAGGATGATCGAAGGGGTTCATGGTCATGCCACGAACTGACGGGCGAATGCCCCGCCATCTCGACTTCCCGGCCTTGCCGACCACCTCGTTCTCGTGGTCGACGTTGCCGACCTGACCGATGGTGGCGCGGCAGCGGACGTCGATGAGGCGGACCTCGCCGCTGGGCATGCGCACCTGCGCGTAGGAACCTTCCTTGGCGAGCAATTGCGCTGCCGTCCCGGCGCTGCGCACCAGCTGGGCTCCGCGACCGAGCTTGACCTCGAGGTTGTGAATCGTGGTACCGAGCGGAATGTTCGTGATCGGCAATGCGCAGCCCGGACGGATCTCGGCAGTACCGCCGGAGCTGACCACGTCACCGACGGCGAGGCCGTGCGGCGAGAGGATGTAGCGCTTGTCGCCGTCCGCATAGACGATGAGCGCGATGCGCGCACTGCGGTTGGGGTCGTACTCGATCGTCTTCACCGTGCCGGGGACGCCGTCCTTCTGGCGCTTGAAGTCGATGAGCCGGTAGGTCTTCTTGTGACCACCGCCCTGGTGACGCACGGTGATGCGTCCCGACGCGTTGCGCCCGCTGTGCTTCTTGAGGTGCTCGACCAGCTGGCGCTGCGGCGCGCTCTTGGTCACGCCCTCGAAGCTGCTCACCGACATGAATCGGCGGCCGGGGCTCGTTGGCTTGTACTTCTTCGTTGGCACTTACACGCCCTCGAAGAGGCCTTCGATCTTCTGGCCTGCGCCGAGAGTCACGATTGCCTTCTTCCAGTCGGGGCTCTTTCCGAGCACCCGCGTCTGCCCGCGCGAGCGGCGTCGCTTCTTGCCGCTCACGTTGATGGTGTTCACGTCGATGACGGTGATCTTCTGGTCGGCGAATGCCTCTTCGAGCGCGCGCCGGATCTGGATCTTCGTCGCCGACGGATGGCAGCGGAACACGTAGCGACCCGCGGCTATCGATGCGTACGACTTCTCACTGATCACCGGCAGCACCAGCACCTGATCGAAGCTGCGGCCGGCGGTCACGAGAACGCCTCCTCGATGTGCTCGATGGCATCGCGCGTGACGATCACGGTATCCGCGCCGATGATGTCGCGGACGGAGAGATTGCCGGCGAGGATGAGGCGCACTTCGGGGATGTTGCGAGCGCTCTTCTCGAGCATCTCGTTGTGTGAGCCGAGCACGACGAGCACGCGTCGCGGCGAGTCGACACCGCGAATGAGGTCGGCGACCGCGCGGGTGCGCGGCGCCTCGAGTTCGAAGCCTTCGAGCACGAGCAGGCCGCCGTCCTGTGCCTTGGCCGAGAGCGCGCTGCGAAGTGCGAGCCGGCGCTGCTTGCGGGGCATGTCGATTCGATAGGAGCGCGGATGCGGACCGAACACGATGCCGCCGCCTTCCCACTGTGGCGACCGCGTCGAACCCTGGCGGGCGCGCCCGGTTCCCTTCTGGCGATACGGCTTGCGCCCACCGCCGCGGACAGCGCTGCGCGTCTTGGTCGAAGCGGTGCCCTGACGGCCGTTGGCGAGTTGACGGATCAACGCCTGGTGCATCACAGGCTCGTTCGGTTCGATGCCGAAGATCGCCTCGGGGAGCTCGACGCTGCCGGTCTGGACGCCGGCCTGGTCGACGACGCGCGCCGTGCTCATGCCTGCTCTCCGATCGTCGCCGAGCGGTCGCTGTCGCGAACCATGACGACCTGGTTCTTGTGCCCGGGAACCGACCCGTGCACGAGCAGCAGGTTGCGCTCGGTGTCCACGCGCACGACCTCGAGGTTGCGCACGGTGATCTGCGTCGCGCCGTGCTGTCCGGCCATCTTCAGGCCCTTGAACACGCGCGCGGCGTCGGTGGAACCGATCGATCCCGCCTGCTTGATGTTGTGCGATCCGTGCGACACAGGGCCGCGATGGAAGTTGTGGCGCTTGTGCTGTCCCGAGAACCCCTTGCCCTGGCTCACACCAGTGACATCGATGCGCTGTCCCTCGGTGAACATGTCCACCGTCAGCCGTGCACCGACAGTGACGTCACCAGGGTCGCGCAGCTCCTTGAGTCGCGACTGGGGTTGCAGCCCGGCACGCTTGAAGTGGCCGCGCATCGGCTTGGGGGTGCGCTTCACCGCCTTGTCGCCGAAGCCAAGTTGCACGGCCTCGTACCCATCCGAACCCACCGTCTTGCGCTGCACGACGCGACAAGAGTCCGCCTCGAGCACCGTGACGGGAACCGACGTTCCCTGCGGTGTGAAGATCTGGGTCATGCCCACCTTGCGGGCGAGAAGGCCTTTGCTCACAGCTTGATCTCGATGTTGACGCCGCTCGGGAGGTTGAGGCGCATGAGCGCATCGACGACCTTGGGGTTGGCGTCGAGGATGTCGAGGATCCGCTTGTGGGTGCGCATCTCGAACTGCTCGCGCGAGTCCTTGTCGATGAACGGCGAGCGCACCACGGTGTACTTGTTGATGGTGGTCGGCAGCGGCACCGGTCCAGCAACACGTGTGCCCGTGCGCGTGGCCGTCTCAACGATCTTGGACGCGGCCTGGTCGAGGACGCGGTGATCGTATGCCTTGAGGCGGATGCGAATTTTCTGGGGCACGGTGTTGGTGTGGTTCCTCTGCTCTGGTTAACGAGTGCCTATTTGTCGATCGATGTGACGGCGCCGGCACCCACGGTCCGGCCGCCCTCGCGAATCGCGAAACGCATGCCGTCCTCGACCGCGATCGGGGTGATCAGCTCGATGCCCATCTCGACGTTGTCCCCGGGCATGCACATCTCCTGGCCGTCCGGGAGCGCGATGGTACCTGTCACGTCGGTGGTCCTGATGTAGAACTGCGGACGGTAGCCGGTGAAGAACGGCGTGTGACGTCCACCTTCGTCCTTGCTCAAGACGTAGACCTGGGCCTTGAACTTGGTATGCGGCGTGATGGTTCCGGGCTTGGCAAGCACCTGGCCGCGCTCGACGTCCTCGCGCTTGATGCCGCGCAGGAGGCAGCCGACGTTCATACCGGCCTCGCCGGCGTCGAGCAGCTTGTGGAACATCTCGACACCGGTCACCGTCGACTTGACGGTGTCCTTGATGCCGACGATCTCCACCGGCTCGTTGACCTTGACGATGCCGCGCTCGATGCGGCCGGTGACCACAGTCCCCCGACCTTCGATCGAGAACACGTCTTCGATCGGCATCATGAACGGCCGGTCGACGGGTCGGGTGGGCACAGGGATGTAGGTGTCGACCGCATCCATGAGCTTGAGCACGCCATCGACGGCATCCTTGTCACCTTCGAGCGCCTTGAGCGCGGAGACCCGAACCACGGGGATGTCGTCGCCGGGGAAGTCGTA
>PKYW01000074.1 GCA_003132805.1 Candidatus Dormiibacterota bacterium
ACCCCGTGCCCCCGTGCCCATCTCCTTCCCACCCCCACACAGAGCGTCCGCTCAGTCGAAGCGCCGGCACACCACCACGTCGAGCGTTACGTTGCGCTGGATATGCCGGGCGAGCCGTAGGTATACCCGGAAGTCGCGGTAGTGCTGGTCGCCGACCATCTCCTTGAGCTGGTCGGCGTGCTTGTGCATGTTCGCGAGCCAGTGATCGATGGTCACCTCGTAGTGACGCCGCTCGATGTGGTGCACCCGCTCGATGTCGAAACCGGCGGCGTTGGCGAGCCCGAGCTCGTCGGAGAGGGTGCGGTAGTTGCCGGTGTCGCCGTAGATCTGGCTCACGAACTCGCCGCCGCGGTCCAGCTTGGCGAAACGCGGGTGCTTGAGATGCAACTCCTTGTTGATCATCACGCCGCCCGGCTTGAGCCAGTCGTGGCACTTCGTGAAGAAGCCGCCGAGGTTGAAGAAGTGGACGATCACCTCGTCGGTGTAGATCGCGTCGACCTGCTCCGGGGGCGTGTAGTCCTCCCAGTGGCTAAGCACCATCGTCGCGTCGGTGCCGCGTTTGGCGATGCGCTCCTCGGCGTACGCCTTCTGCGTCGGCGACAGGGTCAGCCCCGTACCGGTGAGCCCATAGGTGTCGGTCAGGTACGTGAGCGGGCCGGCCCAGCCGGCGCCGACATCGATGAGGCGCATGCCCTTCTTCAGGCCCGCCAGCCTGGCGATGAGGTCGAGCTTGGCCTGTTGCGACGCCGTGTCGTCCTCGGTGCCGGGGTCCCAGAGGTTGGCTGAGTAGACGTTCCACTCCCCACCCGTGATGAGCAGGAAGAACTCCGGCGGCTGCTCGTAATGGACGTTGGTCCGAGCCTGGTCGACGTCGGTCGTGTACTCGTGGTAGAGCTGGTGCTCCGGGCGTACGTCAGTTCTCTGGCTGCTTGCCACCACTAAATCCCCTGCATTCGGCTGTCAGGTTGAGAAGAATAGCCGCGCCGGACGAGTGTTGTGGTCAATCCGACTGTTTCGTCCGCGATCGCGCACGGCCGTCGACAGCCTCGGCCTGCCCCCGCCGCCGGGTGCGAAGATGGATTGGTCATGGCTGGCACTGATCCCTACGGCACCAGGGCGGAGCTGGTCCCGGGGGTTACCTACCACCGTCTCGCCGCGCTCGCCGAGCGAGGCGTCGGCGACGTCTCACGGCTGCCGATCACCCTCAAGGTCCTGCTCGAGAACAGCGTGCGCAATGCCGCCGCACCATCGGTCCGCGACGGTGATGTCGAGGCGATCGCGAGCTGGGACGGGACGGGCTCCGGCATCGACCGCGAGCGCGCCTTCATGCCCGCCCGGGTCCTGCTCCAGGACTTCACCGGCGTCCCGGCGGTCGTCGACCTCGCCGCCATGCGCTCGGCTGTGGCCCGGGCGGGCGGCGACCCCATGCGCATCGATCCACTCGTTCCGGTCGACCTTGTGGTCGATCACTCGGTCCAGGTCGACGCCTTCGGCAATCGCGAGGCATACGAACGCAACATCGCGCGCGAGTACGAACGCAACCGTGAGCGCTACTCGCTGCTGCGCTGGGCGCAGCAGGCGTTCCAGGGTTTCCGGGTGGTGCCCCCGGGTATGGGAATCGTTCACCAGATCAACCTCGAGTACCTCGCGCAGGTGGTGCAGGTCCGCGAGATCGACGGGGTGCGCATAGCTCTGCCCGATACGCTCGTCGGGACCGACTCGCACACCCCAATGGTCAACGGCATCGGCGTGCTCGGTTGGGGAGTTGGCGGCATCGAGGCCGAGGCCTGCATGCTCGGCCAGCCGCTGTTCCTGCTCGCACCGGTGGTCGTCGGGGTGCGTTTCCACAACGCGCTGCCGGCCGGCACGACGGCGACCGACCTGGTGCTCACGCTGACCGAGCTGCTCCGCAAGCACGGCGTCGTCAACAAGTTCGTCGAGTTCTGCGGCACCGGGCTCAGCTCGATGTCCGTCCCAGACCGGGCGACGCTCTCCAACATGTCGCCCGAGTTCGGCGCCACCGCATCGCTGTTTCCCGTCGACGCACGGACGCTCGAATACCTGCGCGCCTCGGGACGCGATGCCGAACACATCGACCTGATCGAGCGCTATTCGAAGGAACAGGGGATGTTCCGCACCGACGAATCGGAGATCCCGACCTTCAGCGAGATGGTCGAGCTCGACCTTGCGAGCGTCGTGCCGAGCGTCGCTGGGCCGAAGCGGCCCCAGGACCGGGTTGCGCTGCCGGACGTGTGGCAGTCGTTCACCAACGTCTGGGAGCAGCCTCCCGACACGAGCACGGGCGATGGGAGCGAAGAGGACGAGGTGACTCGCCTCGAGGAGGAGGGCGGCATCGACCCCGAGGGCATGGTCGAGGAACCCGTACCGAACGGACCTCGCGATGCCGACCAGGTCCGCGACGGATCCGTGGTGATCGCGGCCATCACGTCGTGCACGAACACGTCCAACCCGGCGGTGATGATGGCGGCGGGTTTGCTGGCGCGCAACGCGGTCGCGCGCGGGCTGATGCCTCCCGACTACGTCAAGACGTCACTCGCGCCTGGCTCACGGGTGGTCACCGACTACCTCGAGCGCGCGGGGTTGCTGGGGTCGCTCGAACAGCTGCGCTTCAACCTCGTGGGCTACGGGTGCACGACCTGTATCGGCAACAGCGGACCGCTTCCCGAGCTGGTCGCGGAACGCATCGACGCCGAGGATCTCACGGTCGCGGCGGTGCTCAGCGGCAACCGAAATTTCGAGGGCCGGATCCATCCGCAGGTGCGTGCCGCGTACCTCGCGTCGCCACCGCTTGTGGTTGCGTACGCGCTCGCCGGAAGACTCGACATCGACCTCACCACCGACTCCCTCGGGACCGGTCACGACGGGAATCCGGTGTTCCTCAAGGACATCTGGCCGACCCCCGATGAGGTCACCGAAACAGTGCGCGCAGCCATGGGCAGCGACTTGTACACGCGCGAGTACGCGCGCATCTTCGACGGTGACGAGCACTGGCAGCAGCTGCCGTCGCCTGAGGGCGCGCTCTTCGACTGGGACGCGGATTCGACATACGTCCGTGAACCACCGTACTTTGTCGGCATGCCGGCCGAGCCGGAGCGTCCGCGCGACGTGATCGATGCCCGCGTGCTCGCGCTGCTCGGTGACTCCATCACCACCGACCACATCTCGCCGGCAGGAAGCATCGCGGGGACCAGCCCCGCTGCGGCGTATCTGCGCGAGCATGGTGTCGAACCGCGTGACTTCAACACCTATGGCGCGCGGCGAGGCAACCACGATGTGATGGTCCGCGGCACCTTCGCCAACATCCGCTTGCACAACATGCTCGCCGACGGCAAGGAGGGCGGCTGGACAGTGCACCTCCCGGACGGCGCAACGATGACCATCTTCGAGGCGTCAGCGCTGTATCAGGAGGAGGGCATCCCGCTCATCGTCATCGCCGGCCGTGAGTACGGATCGGGGTCGTCACGCGACTGGG
>PKYW01000103.1 GCA_003132805.1 Candidatus Dormiibacterota bacterium
GCCTCGTCGTCGAAGCGAATGTCGGTGAGAAGGATCTTCCCCTTGCGTTCCACATAGACCATCTCTGGTCCGTTGACCATGATTTCAGTCAGGCTGTCGTCATCGACAAGTGGACGCAGCGGACCGAGAGCCTCGAGATACCGGCTGTCGAGCTTCTGCGGGGTGGCTGCCATGCTCACGTGAGACTGCTCCTTGGATTTCGGACGGAAGGCGGTTCCGCGCCGATTGTCAGTGCCACGGCGTGACGTTCCATCGGGGGCAACCGGTTCGATACACATTCGATTCCGGCAGCGTTCCAGACATCCACGAGTCGTTAACTCGTACGGGTACGATCAGATCGCTGTGATGAGTACAGGGACGATGGCAACAGCCGGGGAAGCCACGGTCCAGGACGACGAGTGGTTCGGAGAGGGAAGCGCCTTCGACTCCGGGGAAGACCTCGCCGCTGCGCTCTTCGCACTGGCCGGAGCGACCCGGAACGATGCGATCCCCAAGGCGGAAGTCATCTGGCCCAGCGCGTTCCAGGCTCCGGAGCCCGAGAGCGACTTCGTTGAGGTGGCCCGGAGCGGCGAGCTCGAGACCACCCGGCGCCCGGGATCCAGGTACGGGAGCGAAGGGCCATCGAGCTCCTCGCCGAGCAGCTGGTCCGTGCGGTCGCCCGGAGAACAGCTGCTGCCTCCAAAGGTGTCAGGTCGATCGGGTTGGACGATCCGCAACAGCGTTGCTGTGCTGCACCGCACCGAGGACGCGATTGCCCGTCTCCGCGAGGAGGCTGTGGCCATGGCATTCCTTGCCGCCGCCGAGGCGTGCGGCCGGGGCCGGCCCTCGTCGCTCGAACGCCGTAGCCACCCGAGGTAGCGCATCTCAGCGCTCGTACTGACGGAGCCGCTCCTCAACCTGTGAGCTGCTCAGCTCCGTAGCCTCCGCCGGACCACTCCGGGATGGAACGCCTGCCGTGACGGCAGGCGTCGACGATGATCGTTTTGATGACGGCGTCCCGTCGTCGCTGGGGGCAGCGCCCTCGCCCTCACGGCGGCGCATCATCGCGTACACGTTGTCGAGCGTCGGCGCGTGACCCTGGCGCAGCAGAGCGAGGACTGCCTCCGGATCGATCGCCCCAGGAGCGGCAAGCGCTGCAGCTCGGGCCGACTCCAGCGCCGCTGCCTGTGCCGCCTTCATCTCGTGCCGAGCGTGGCGGGCGTTGCGCAGCAGGGCGAGGCAGATGATCCCCTCAACCACGGCGAGCGCGGCCAGGATCAGCACGGAGTGATCCTGGATCCAGCTCACCAGCTGGCTGTTCACCGGGTCATGCCCCGCACAACCGCTCGGCGGCCTGCTGGTGCATCTCACGTGCCATCGCCTGAATCGATGCCGGGTCCTGCCCGTCGATATGCAGCCCGCGGATGGTGTCGATGGTGGCGACGAAGTCGTCGATGGTCGATCGAGTGCTGTTGAGCAGCGCGGTCACCTGGACAGCATTGGCTTCACCGAGCCACACGACGCCGATCTGGACGAGCTCGCTGCGCACCTCGTCGAAGTCCACGTACTGGGAGCCGACCGGCTCATCGCGGTGAAAGAAGCCGGGGTCCGCGCCGTTCTCGGAGGCGATCCTCGCGGTGTCCTCGTGCTTCGAGGCGGCAACCACCGCCGGCTCCATGTCCGCCGCATCGTATTCATCCGCCGACGGTGCCGGCTCGTCGCCCGTCTGCGCATCGTCGTCCGGTTCCGCCAGCGGCCAGCTCCACGGACCCGGGGTCCGAAGGATCGATGCGGGGCTCGGCGCGAGCACCTGCTCAGATTCACCCTCCGCGGGCGCCGTGCCTGCAGCATCCTCGCCTGCGGCGGCATCCGGCTGGCCGGCGCCGCCGGCGACAGCATTCGCGTCGAGATCAGGACCCGCTGCCGCCTGGGGCGCATCGCCGCTCACGACGTCGTCGAGCCAGGAGTCTGAGAGCCAGGTCTCCGAAGACGCCTGGACTGCAGGCTCTGCCTCTGGTTCGTCGAGCGATGCGAACGCGAAGCCGCGGTCGGCATCGCCAGCCGCCTGCTGATGCTCGGTGGCGGATGTTTCGGCGTCCGCGGTCACGCCGCCGTCAGCCGCGATCGCGGTGTCTGCCTGATGCGGATCCTCAGCAGCCAACGGGGCGTCTACGTGTGCGCCGTCGTCCTGCGCCACCGTGGCTTCCGCCGGCTCCGGCTCGTCGATTCCCAAGGGCGCGTCGGTCTGCTCGGCGCTGTCAGACGTTGACACAGGGTCTTGCTGAGCGTCGCCGACCGCAACGGCTGCACCGGCCTCGGCGGTTTCGACCTCCGCGGTCGGCTCACCGTCGGCAGTTGCCGACCATGCTGGAGCTGATGTCTCCTCGCCGGCGGTTTCGGACTCAGGAGTCACGGCGGACGGGTCCTGGGCGACATCGTGCGACCGCTGCCACACCGGTTGCGGATCCTCGTTTGGCTGACGCACCCGCCAGCCTGAGAACGTGGAGGTGTCGTCCTCTGCAGCCGGAGCCGGCGCAGATGCTGCCGGGGCGGCCGCTTCTGCGGCGTGCTTCTTTTCCGCGCGTGACTTCCGCGATCTGCCGAAGCCCCACCGCTTCCGCTTCGACTTCAGTACCGGCTCTGAGGCCTCCGTTGCCGGCGGAGGAGGCGGCGGCGCTCCGTCCGGGGCTGCGACGTCGTCATCCGGGGGTGGCGGCGGCGGAGGCTCGGACGCATCGACAGCCGCAGATTCGACGTGCGATGTCTCGGCCGGGGACTCAGCGTCGCTACTGGTCACGAATTCTTCGGCCGGTGGTGCTTCGTGCTCCACGGCGCTCGCCTCGGCTTCTACTGGCGCATCGACTGCCGCCGCCGTGACGACGTCTGCAGCCGGCTGATCCGGCGACTCGGGCGCTGCCTGGTCAACTTCGAAGAAGTCCTGCGCACTCACCGGTCTGGCCGGCTCAGCCGCGACCGGTCGCGGCTTGCGCTCCATCACTGTCAGGCGGCCTCGCGCCTGCGAGAGCAACGAACGCAGGCGCTCCGGTGATGCCACCGCCGACCGCTGCGTCTCCGAGTAGACAGCCACGAGGCCACCCCGGCTGAAGAGCGCAATGCCTCGAACCGGCGCATCGATCACGAGGACGCGATCGAGGCCGTCGGCGCGGAACGCGGCCAGCATCGACGCCGGGTCAAGCCAGGACAGCTCGACGCCGCTCACCGCCACCGGGAGGCGCCACAGCATGGTGAGCGCCTCGGCCACGCGGGGATCGTCGAGCGCATATCCCGCCAGGGAGCCCTTGGTCGCCCCGAGCAGAGCCATGCCCGCGGTCTCGCCACGCGCGTGGTCGTCGGAGTCAATCCACACCGCATCGATCAGGTCGCCACCGCTCACCACCGCTGCCGCGCGCAGCTTTGCGCCGGTGAGGATCAGGATCGACGGTGGCAGCTCGGCGAGACGGTCGGAGAGGTGAACCTCTTCGGGCGATGTCTCCAACCAGAGCGGACGGCCTCCGGGCAGCAGCGGAAAGTCCGCGAGACCGAACGGCAGGTCGGGCGAATCGTCGACAGCGCTCCACCACTCGGGGTCCTCGTCGGTGACGGGATCGTCGGCGTAGGAGCCGGCGAGACGTACGAAAGGCCCCGCGAGCTCGTCGATGGTGATCGACAGCGTCTCGTGTGGTGACATCGCGCGTCGCCAGTCCGAGACGGCGAAGGCTCTTGGCAGCGCGGCAAGCAGCGCGTCGATCGCTGCTTCCCCTTCGATCTGTTCTTGATCGGTTTCGAACACAGCGTGGCTCGGCCGTCCGAACACCAGGTAGAGCGTCGCCTTGGCGCCGTCCCAGGAAATGTCGAACGCGCCACTCAGATAATCATCTTTGGCGCTGGCAAGCTGTCGCAGTAACTTGACATGGGGCGCCGCGGTGGCCATGTGCGGATATTCTACGGACGTGCCTGCAGAAGTAATCACGATTGCGTCGCTAAAAGGTGGTGTCGGAAAGACAACCAGCAGCTATGCGCTCTGCGCTGCCGCTGCGGCTGGTGGTCTCAAGGTCATCGCCATCGATCTCGATCCGACCGGCGGATTGAGCAACGCGCTGGAGCGGGCCAAACGCGGCGTTACCGTCATTGACGTCCTTCATGGGCGCGTCACGCTCAGGGAAGCCCTCATCGATCACCCACTTGGGATCCGAACGGTGGTCTCACATCGGAGCCTCAATGACGAGTCGCCATCGAAGGAGCAGCTCGATGAGATGCTCGCGGATGTTCGTGACGACTGCGACATCATCCTGCTGGATACGCATCCTCACGAACCCTCGCTCGTTGGACCGATGGGGGCTGCGGACCGGATTGTCATACCGACCGCGCTCGACATCCTGTCCTTGCGCGCTGCCGCGCTGACGGTCGGGCTGGCCCAGCAACTCGAGGTCCTCGACCGAATCAGGGGCATTGTTGTCACAAACGCGAAACGGCCGCTCTCGCGCATCACGGACTCGCTCCTCAACGGACTCACGCTGAGCGGGCTCGCCTTCGAGACCGTGCTCTGGTACTCGCCGGGCTGGGTGGTTGCCACGTCGGGCCGTGGCGAGCTGCCCGACCAGGAGCTCCTCGCCGAGAGCAAGCTGCTCCTGCGCGAGGTGGCGACGCGCCCATCGCCCATCGAGGCGCTGCGTCAGTTCGTCGGGATGGCGCAGGGGAGAAGGCCGAGGCCGGCCGGCGCGGTCACTCCCTGATCCGCTGCCACCACGTCTTGCGACGTGACTTGGGCGGCATCGTCTTTGGAGTCTCGGAGCGTTCCTCGGCGAGCGCGCGCTCGGCGGCGAGACGCGCTGCCTCCGCCGCGGCCCGGGCAGATTCCGCCGCCATGCGAGCCTCCTCGGAGAGGTCGATACGACGAAGCAGCGTGGTGCGCTCGTCTTCGAGCGTGGTGACGCGCTGGGTTAGGGTCGAGATCTCCTCGAGGTAGTTCGTATCGGCGGCGACCATAGGCGCCGCCAGGTCATCCTCCTCGGGATCCTGGATCCCCGATTTCAAGCTGGCCGCCTGCCGGTCGACGAGAGCGTCGAGGAATGCCCACTGCTGGCGGAGCTCTTCCTCGGAGTGGCGCGGGACAGAGCTCACCGAACCAGGGCGACCAGGCTCACTCCGTCAAGGGCGGCGAGAGCCGCGGTCAGCGCCTCCGGCGCCATCTGCGGGAGGACCTCGGCATGGGGGAGGTCGAAAGCGATGTCGGCCGCGAACCGTCGTGGCCGGGAGAGCGGATCGGGGCGGAGCACGAATGCCGGCGCATTCGTCCTCGCCACGGCCAGCGCCGGCGTCAGCGCCGGCTGGTCGGCAAGGACCCGGGTCTCGTCCGGCGTGAACCCTGCAGCCAGCAGCCGTTCGCTCAGCGCGGTGCGATCGCCGGTGTGCTGGCGGCGCTCGACGGTCGTCCAGGCCGCGACCAGGAGCGCCTCGCGCTCGGACAGCTCGCGAACGATCGCCGGAACATGGGTCTGACCCAGGTCGCGGGCGGCGCGAAGCCGGCGCGATCCGCAGACCACCTCGAACCGGTCGGAGCCTCGGCGGCGGAGCAGCAGGGGCTCGATGATCCCTCGTGACGCGATGCTCGCCCGAAGCGCCGCGAGCGTCGCCGGATCCACGTCGCTGCCCGGCCACCACGGGCGGTCGTGCACCGCGTCGATGGCGATCCGCTCGACACGGGACTCGGACGTTGGGGCGAGCCATCGCGCCATCGGACCCGAGAGCGGTGGTCCGTTGACAGGCGGCGCGCTGCGCTCCCCGATATCAGACACTGGCGGCCACCTCGTCACTCGCAATCTCGCCGGCCAGCTCGCGGTAGGCGGCCGCCGCCTTCGACGAGGATGCGTAGGCGGTGATCGGGACCCCCGCCAGCGACGTTTCCTGCAATTTCACCGTCGGGGTGATCACGGTGGCGAACACGCGGATGTTGGCGAGTTCGCAGAGCCCGTCGAGAAGCTGGCGGCTGAAGCGGGTGCGCAGGTTAACGAAGGTGGGGACAATGCCGAGGATGGCGAGGTCCGGGTTGAGGCGTCCACGAACCAGGTGGACGGTACGCAGCACCTCCTTAAGGCCGCGAATCGCGAATCCCGACATCTGCACGGGGATGAGCACCTCGCCGGCTGCCGCGAGCGCGCTGATCGTCTGGAAGCCGAAGCTCGGCGGCGTGTCGAAGAGCACGTAGTCGAACGTGGCGCGCGCCCCGTCACGGCGCAGCGCGTCGCGGAGCGCCAGCTCCTTGTCAATGGACGAGGCGAGCTCGCCCTCGACGGCGGACAGATCGGGCGACGCGGGCAGCACCCAGAGGTTTGCCCAGCTCGTCTCGGTGATCGCCGCCGACGCGTCGACGTGACCGCCGATCACCGCGGCGACACCGGGGCGCTCGTCATAGGGATCGAGGCCGACGCCGCTGGTCAGGTTCGACTGCGGGTCGCAATCCACGAGGAGCACGCGCTTACCTCGCTCGGCGAGCGCGGCGCCGAGGTTGATGACGGTCGTGGTTTTGCCCACGCCGCCCTTGCCGGAAACGCATGCAATGGATACGGTCACCTGAAACCTGCACGATAGTCTGCACTGCCACTCGATGGCCATCGCGGTTCCAGGCTGTCAGAGGATCCGAGGGGGTGATGGCGCTCTGTGACCTGGGCGTCACGCGCGGTCTGAGCCGATCGCGCAGAACGCGTCAATACTTGCAAACGATGATGAATGCACAAAGTGCAGGGCATCACGGAGAGGTGGAACGTTTCCAGTTGCGGCGGGGGGAGATGTATCGAATCTCATACACCGTGAGAACCCCGCAGCAGCGGCGTGTCACCCGGAGCCTCGCGGTGTTCGCGGGCTCATCGAAACGACGGCTCTGGGATGGCCGTGAAGCGGTCTGCTATGAGTTTCAGCGTCCCCACGGACGGCCACTCTCACTGCTCCGCAGCCAGATCGTCGAGGCCCGGCCGGCCGCGTTGAACAATCGTGGGCAGCTCGTGCTCGTCGAGTCGTCCGGTCCGCGGCGGTCGTTGCCGCGGAGCATGTCCACACGGACTGCATGGTCGCCACCGCCCTGGTCAGCTGGCTAGGCCGGTCTCGTCGCTCCCGGTCACGCTGCGTGACAACCGCTCGTTGAGGCCGCGACGCTCGAAGCGATAGCCGATCCCAGGAACCGCGTGGATGTACGTGGGCCTGGGACCCGTCGGCTCGATCTTGCGGCGGAGGCGGTACACGTGGGCGTCGACGCTGCGCAGGTCGAGGTCCGCGCCCTGCCCCCAGACTTTCTGGATCATCTCGGAGCGCGAGATCACGCGTCCCGGCGACGCTGAAAGCAGTGCCAGCAGGTCGAACTCGGTCGGGGTGAGATTCACCGACTCGCCGTCGCGAAGCACCTCGTGCCTGCCGAT
>PKYW01000088.1 GCA_003132805.1 Candidatus Dormiibacterota bacterium
ACCGCGGCGAGTTCGAGGAGCGTCTCAAGAAGATCCTCGATGAGATTCGCGCGTCGCGCGAGGTCATCCTCTTCATCGACGAGCTGCACACGCTGGTTGGCGCGGGCGCCGCTGAAGGTGCTATCGATGCAGCGAACATTCTCAAGCCCGCACTCGCACGCGGTGAGATTCAGTGCATCGGCGCGACCACGCTCAACGAGTACCGCAAGTACATCGAGAAGGACGCAGCGCTCGAGCGCCGTTTCCAGCCGGTGTTCGTCGACGAGCCGTCGCTCGCCGAGACCATCGAGATCCTGCACGGCATCCGTCCGCTGTACGAGAAGCACCATCGCGTGACGATCACCGACGATGCGCTCAAGGCCGCTGCAGAGCTGTCAGTGCGCTACGTCAGCGACCGCTCGCTCCCGGACAAGGCGATCGACCTCATCGATGAGGCGAGCGCGCGCGTACGCATGAAGCTCACCACCACGCCGGAAGAGTTGCGCGCCATGCAGCGCGAGATTCGCGAGCTGCAGACGCAGAAGGAAGAGGCCATCGCGGCGCAGGACTACGAGACTGCGGCCAACTTCCGCGACAAGGAAAAGAAGCTCAAGGACAAGTACGTCTCCCAGGAGACGAAGTGGCGCGACGAGCTCGGCGCGACCGTCCCGGACGTGACCGAGGAGCACATCGCCGAGATCATCTCGTCGTGGACCGGTGTCCCCGTGTCGCGCCTCGTTGAAGAGGAGACCTCACGCCTGCTGCGCATGGAGGAGGAGATCCACAAGCGCCTCATCGGCCAGGACGATGCGGTGAAGGTCATCTCCCAGGCGGTGCGCCGTGCACGCGCCGGCCTCAAAGATGCCAAGCGGCCGATCGGTTCGTTCATGTTCCTCGGCCCGACCGGTGTCGGCAAGACGGAGCTGTCGCGTGCGCTCGCGGCCTTCCTGTTCGACAACGAGGACGCGATCATCCGGCTCGACATGAGCGAGTTCATGGAGCGCCATTCCACCGCGCGTTTGGTCGGATCCCCGCCAGGTTACGTCGGCTACGACGAGGGCGGCCAGCTCACCGAGGCCGTGCGTCGCCGTCCGTACTCGGTCGTGCTCTTCGACGAGATCGAGAAGGCGCACCCGGAGGTCTTCAACATGCTGTTGCAGATCCTCGAGGACGGCCGGCTCAGCGACGCCAAGGGCAAGGCGGTCAACTTCGCCAACACCATCATCATCATGACCAGCAACCTCGGCGTGCACGGGTTGAAGCTCAACATGTCGCTCGGGTTCCAGCCGGCCGTGCCGGATGAGCGGGCGTCGTCGTCGGAGCACGGGAAGATGCGCGACAGCATCATGGACGAGCTCAAGAAGCAGTTCCGTCCCGAGTTCCTCAACCGTGTCGACGCAGTGGTCGTCTTCCAGCGTCTCGACCATCCGCAGATGCGTCAGATCGTGGATCTGCTGCTCGCCAAGGTGGCGCTGCATCTCGCGGCCCAGGAGCTCACCTTCACGGTGTCCGACGACGCCAAGGAGAAGCTCGTCATCGAGGGCTTCGACAAGATCTACGGAGCACGCCCGCTGCGGCGCGTGATCCAGCGCGTCATCGAGGACCCGTTGAGCGAGGAGTTGCTCCGCCTCAAGCACGGTCCAGGTGATGCGGTGATCGTGGAAGTCGTGGACGACGAGGTAAAGATGCGCCTCGTGCCCAAGGGCATCCGGAAAGAGAAGAAGGAAAAGGCCGAGGCCGTCGCCGGTGCCGCGGCAGGTCCTCCCAGCGCACCTCCGACGGAGTAGCCAGTCAGGCTTTGCCGCGAAAGTGGGCGTGCTCCTCGACGATGAGGAGTGCGTGGAACAACACGCATTAGTTGCTGCAGTTGGGTGGCGGTGCGGGGAGAGGGCTCTAAAGCCCCCGCCCCGGCACATGATTTAACTGCCGACGACCTTCGGTTTACCATCGCTCCCGATTCGCAGCTGTCTTCGCCTACGCTCTTCACGTAGTAGCTCATCTGCGGGAGTTCCCATTCATTCCCGCCGCCGCAGCCCGCGAGCGCCAACATCGCAACGACCGCAGCGACTTGGAGCAACGGCGCATACTTGGCCGGCTTTCCGCTTGGCCTCGGGCGAGAGACTTGCGGGTAGCGGTAGTGCTGGGGCAGCTCTGCTAAGGGGTCTGGTCATGAGCGAGTCGAAAGTGGATCCGACGTTCTACCGAACCGCGGCCGACGCCGCTGCCGCTCCGCCCGAGAAGCTTGCATATGTGGTGGCCTTCGACCGGGCAGCCAAGGAGAGCGATGCGATCACTGTTGTCGACGTGGATCCCGCGTCTGGGAGCTACGGCCGAGTCGTTGGGTGGACTGATGTCCCGTCCTTGGGTAACGAGCTGCACCACTTTGGCTGGAACGCGTGCAGTAGTGCACTCAAGCACGAGGGCCATAACATGGACGGGCTGACACGACGTTACCTGCTGGTCCCGGGCCTGCGCTCGTCGAACATCCACGTGTTCGACACGCGACCAGACCCGCGCACACCGACCCTGGTCAAGACGATCGACGCCGACGAGCTCTCCGCAAAAGCAGGCTACTCCCGTCCGCATACGCTGCACTGCGGGCCCGACGGGGTGTTCATGACCTGTCTAGGCGGTGCTGCGGGCGACGACGATGGACCTGGCGGGATCGCGCTGCTCGACCACGAGACGTTCGACGTTCTGCGCGCCTGGGAGACCGACCGCGGGCCACAGCATTTTCATTACGACGCCTGGTGGCACCTCAATCAGAACGTGCTGATTTCGAGCGAGTGGGGGAGCCCATCGATGATCGAGAACGGAATCGTGCCGGAGTTGCTGCTCGGCCAAAAGTACGGACATGCGATCCATTTCTGGGACCTCGCCACCGGCAAGCACGTACAGCGCGTCGACCTCGGTGCCCAGCATCAGATGGCCCTGGAACTCCGCCCGTCGCACGACCCGGAGGCAACCTGGGGCTTCGTCGGGGTGGTGATCTCCACCGAGGATCTGTCCGGGTCGGTATGGCGGTGGTTCCGCGAAGGCGAAAAGTGGATGGCGGAGAAGGTCATCACCATTCCGGCTGAGCCTGCCGACCCGACTCTGCTCCCCCCCGCGCTCAAGCCCTTTGGTGCGGTCCCGCCGCTCATCTCCGACATCGACCTGTCCGTCGACGACCGGTTCCTGTACGTTGACTGTTGGGGTACCGGCGAGATGAAGCAGTTCGACGTCAGCGATCCCGCGCACCCCAAGGAGGTTGGATCGGTACGATTGGGTGGCATCGTCAACCGCACCGCGCATCCAGCGGCGCCGGACCTTCCGTTGTCGGGCGGCCCGCAGATGGTCGAGGTCAGCCGCGACGGTCGGCGCGTCTACTTCACCAACTCGCTCTACGGTTCGTGGGACGACCAGTTCTACCCCGACGGCGTTGGCGCCTGGATGGCAAAAGTGGATGTCGACCCGAACGGCGTTCTGAGCATCGACGAGAATTTCTTCCCACACGGCGAGGAGTTCAGAGGCAGACGGGTCCACCAGATTCGCCTGCAAGGCGGCGACGCCTCGTCCGACTCCTACTGCTACCGCTGACGAGACGGGGACGACCCATCGGAGCAATCTCCAGGAGCCCTGGACTGTCGGTGAAGGTGCGCCGTATCTATGAATGTCGCGCGGTCGACCGCAGCAGCTGTGCGTCAATCTCGCTGAGGGCCGGCGCATAGCCCATCGTGGTGAACAGCGCTCGAGCTTCGCGCAACGGGCCGTCGGCCCCGGGCGTGCCGAGGGCAATCAGGCACCGTCCCTGGCCGAGCAACGCGAAGGCGAGCTCCGGCACGTCGCCAAACTGGCGCCACTCCGTGGCAGCGTCGGCGTAAGCCGTCACGGCGGCGGCATAGTCGCCAGCAGTCTCGGCGAGCGCAGCGCGGCAAGCGCCCAACGCATGGTGTTGCAGCGGGGTGTACGGCTCGACGCCGGCAATCAGCCGGTTCGCCAGCGCCACGTCACCGAGCGCAAGCGCGCAGCGGACGAGCTCTGCTAGCTGTGCCGCGTAATAAGGATCGCCGCGTACGCCTCCGGTCCCCTCTAGCTCCTCGAGCAACGCATGTGCCAGCTCCTGGTGACCGCCGGCCAGCATGACTTGGGCAGCAGCCGCCAACCCCATTGCGACGCACTGCGGCTCGCCGGTTCCGCGGGCTTTCGCGCTGAGCTGCTTTGCGCCGTCGGGTTGCGCTCCCTCGCCGCGTTTGCGTCGGAGATTCAGCTGCACAGCGCGAGCCTCAACCAGATGCGGATCGCCTATCGCTTCGACATGCTCTAACAGCGATTCGGCGTCGGCGAGCGCACGATCTGAGTGGCCGCACGCCGCCAAGACGGTGAGTCTCATCGCGGCGATCGCGAGCGCTATCCGGTCCATGCCGCGCCGCTCGCAAAAATCGATGCCCTCCTCGCAGCGCTCCAGCGCGGCTGGCGGGCCCTGATACTGCCAGGTGATCAAGGCGAGGTTGTTGTGCAGGGAGGCGGCCGCGCTCCCCAGTCCCCGCTCGACGGCGATCGCGAGCGCGCGGCGCATGTCGGCCAATCCGTCCGGTTGCCCGAGATTGGCACTGGCGCTTCCGCGGACACCCATGGCGTACGCCGGTTCCGGGAGGCCCAGGTCGCTGGCCAGCTGGAGCGCCCGCTCGGCGGCAGCGATCGCCTCCACGAAGGCGGCATCAACTTCCCTTGCACCAGCGAAGGCTGCATACGCTTCCACGAGCTCCGGGCCGGGCGCTTCGGCCTCGAGCAGCTGGATCGCCTCGGTGATGAGATCGCGTGAGCGCGGATCGCCGGCCTTGCGGAGCACCCTCGACAGCGCCGTGAGCATCCGCGCCGCGGGCACGGTGGCACTCTCTTGGCGATGCAGCGCCAGCGCCTCCTCGAGCGCCGCCGTCGCCTCCGGGAGGCGCCCTTGCAGCTGCGCCGCATCGGCCCATCGTTCCAGCAGGGCAGCACGCTCGGCATGGTTGGCGGGGGTGAGCTCGAGCGCTCGAGCGAAGCTGGTCTCAGCACTGCTCACGTCGATGGGCAACGCCCGCTCCCCGGCAAGGGCGAGATAGCGGCGCGACGCGGCCTCCAGCTCAGGGATGTCCTGCTCCTCGTCGGCGGCGCGGGCCAGTTCCAGGGCCTGGACGTAGTGATATGCGAGCACGTCGCTGAGATCGTCGACNNGTAGCAGACGTCGCGCACCAGGAGGTGCCAGAAGCCGTATTCCTGCTCGCCCTGCATCGAGCTGCTCCGGGCGGGGCGGACCAGCTCCTTGCGCGCCAGCTCGTGGAGGGCGAGCTCGACCTCGCGCGGGCCGCGATCGCCCATGCTGGCGAGCGCTCCGGCCCAGAACACCTTGCCGATCACCGCGGCGTCCTGGAGCAGGCTCTTGCGCTCGGGCGAGAGCGTATCCAGGCGAGCTGCGATGAGGGCCTGTACGGAGTCCGGGAGAAGCACCTCCTCAAGTGGGCCGGCGAGCAGGTTGCGGTCGCCGAGCAGGCGGACGAACTCCTCCGCGTACAACGGGTTGCCCCCGGCGCGGGCGAGCAGGGCTCGTTGGGTCGGCGCCGGGAGGACCGTCCGCTTCAGGAGCAGGGCGATCAGCATCGCTGTCTCCTCGTCGGAGAGCGGTGCCAGGTTGATCGTCTGGGCATTGCGCACTCCTGCCGCCCAGGTCGGATGCTGCTCGTGGAGCTCCGGTCGAGCGGTGCAGAGCAGGAGCAGGGGCACCCCCGTGGACCAGTCGGCCAGATGCTCGAGAAAAGCGAGCATGGGCTCGTCCGCCCAGTGCAGATCGTCGATCACGAGCACGGTGGGTTTTTGCGCAGCCAACCCCTCGAGGAAGCGTCGCCAGGCGGTGAAGGACTCCTCCTGCGCCGCCGCCTCGCCGCCCGCGCCGACCAGAGGGGCCAGCCGTGCCTTGAGCCACGCGCGGTCGGGTTCGTGCTCGGGGATAGTCTCGTCAAGCTTGGCCGACGCTTCCTCGGGGGAGTCCGACTCGAGGATGCCGCACTCCGCCTTGACGATCTCTCCCAGCGCCCAGAAGGCGATTCCCTCGCCGTAGGGGAGACAGCGGCCCTGTCGCCAGCGCACCAAACCAGGGCGCTGCTCGATATACGCAAACAGCTCCGCGCACAGCCGGGTCTTGCCCACGCCCGGTTCTCCAACCAGGGTCACCAGCTGGCACGTACGCTGTTTTGCGGCTCGCTCGAAGGTGGCGATCAGCAGCGGCCGCTCCAAATCCCGGCCCACCAGCGGTGTGGCGTTTGTCCGGATGACGTCGGCGCCGAAACGAGCCCGGGCGGCGAGCGGCTGCCAGACCACGAGCGGCTCCGTCTTGCCCTTGACCTGCATGGGCTCGAGGCGGGCGAAGGTGAACACGCGCTCGGTCTGGCGGAAGGTCGGCTCCGAGACGGCCACGCCGTTCACCGGCGCGATGCCCTGGAGGCGTGAGGCGGTGTTGACCACATCACCGGCGACGAAGCCTTCGCCGCGTTCGGGATGGGCGCCCAAGGCGACAACCGCCTCGCCCGTGTTGATACCCACTCTCACCTGGAGCTGCAGCTTCTCGTCGCCGTGGTTCAGCTCATCGATCGCCTCCAGGATGCGCAAGCCCGCCCGCACCGCGCGCTCGGCGTCATCCTCATGCGTCACCGGCGCGCCGAACACGGCCATGACCGCGTCACCGACGAATTTCTCCACGGTGCCGCCGTGGCTCTCGATCACCTGTTGCAGCCGGGCGTGATATGGGCGGAGCCGGGCGCGCACGTCCTCGGGGTCGGCGTGCTCCGAGGCAGCCGTGAAGCCCACCAGGTCGCAGAAGAGTACCGAGACGAACTTGCGCTCCTCGCGGACCGGGGCCTGAGCGGTGTCGCCGAGTGGCGCCGTGCAAAACGGGCAGAACGGGAAGTCGCCAGGGAGTTCCTTGGCGCAGTTCGGGCAGGTGGGCACGCCCCGAGTTTCGCCGAAACCGGGCGTGCTCGTTTGGCCCAGAGGGCGGCCAGTCCGCCCCGTCACCCGCCACTAACCGAACATACGTTTGCTATGCTCTCACGCCATGGCCAGCGTCTCCGGTCCCGTAGGCGCAGGTTGGTCAACGACGCCACTTGGGTACGCTAGACGGTCAATGCCCAACGATCAGATCGTCATTCGCGGTGCGCGCGAGCACAACCTCAAGNNTTCGACACCATCTATGCAGAGGGCCAACGCAGGTATGTCGAGTCGCTGAGTGCGTACGCACGTCAGTTCCTCGGGCAGATGGAGAAGCCCGATGTCGATCACATCGAGGGGCTGAGCCCGGCGATCTCCATCGATCAGAAGGGGACGAGCAAGAACCCGCGTTCAACGGTCGGCACNNACCGAGATCTACGACTACCTGCGCCTCATGTACGCGCGCATCGGGCATCCGCACTGTCCGAACTGCGGTCGCGAGATCAGCAAGCAGTCGATCGAGCAGATCGCAGACCAGGTCCTGCTCCTCCCCGAGGGCACGCGATTGCTCATCTCGGCGCCGATGGTGCAGGGCCGCAAGGGCGAGCATCGCGAGGTCCTCGACGAGGCCAAGCGCCTCGGCTACGTGCGTGCGCGCATCGACGGCGAGCTCCACGATCTCTCCGAACCGATCACGCTCGACAAGAAGTTCCAGCACGACATCGAGGTCGTGGTGGACCGGATCATCATCGGGCCGGAGCTGCGTTCGCGGCTCCACGAGTCGCTCGAACAGGCGTCGAAGCTGAGCGACGGGCTCATCCTGCTGATCCCCGCGGACCCCGATAGCGGCATGCAGGAGTTGCTCTTCTCCGAGGAATTCGCTTGCGTGTACTGCGGGATCTCGATGGAGGAACCGGCCCCGCGCAACTTCTCGTTCAACAATCCGCACGGTGCGTGTCCGGTGTGCACCGGGCTCGGTGTGCGTCTCGAGGTCGACCCCGACGCGGTGGTCCCGGATCCATCGCTGAGCATCGACGAGGGTGCCCTGTCGGGATGGACGCGGGGACCATCGCAGCACTGGATGATGGAAGTGCTCGAGACGGTGTGCAAGCGTTTCAAGATCCCGCTCAACATCCCCTGGAAGGACCTCGACATCAAGGAACGCCGGCTCATCCTCTACGGACTCCCCAAGGACGAGACGGTGCGGATGCGTTACGTGTCGCACAGCGGGCACTCGAGGAGCTTCGAGGCCGGCTACGAAGGTGTGATCAACAACCTCCAGCGCCGCTATCGCGAGACCGAGTCCGAGTGGGTCAAGCAGGAGATCGAGCGGCTGATGATGCAGAAGCCGTGCCCCGCGTGCAACGGCGCGCGGCTCAAGCCGGAGTATCTCGCGGTGACCATCGACGGGATGAACATCGCCGAGTTCTGCAAGCACAGCATCAGTTCGGCGTTGCGGCGTCTCGACTCATTGCGGCTCAGCGAGCGGGAGCTGACCATCGCGGTCCAGGTGATCAAGGAGATCAAGGAGCGCCTCGGCTTCCTGCACGACGTCGGCCTCGACTACATCACCATCGACCGCGGCGCTGCCACGCTCTCGGGCGGTGAGGCGCAACGCATCCGGCTGGCCACGCAGATCGGCAGCAAGCTGATGGGCGTGCTGTACATCCTCGATGAGCCGTCNNATCGTCGTCGAGCACGACGAGGAGACGATTCGCGCCGCCGACTGGGTGGTGGACGTCGGCCCCGGCGCCGGTGAGCATGGCGGCCTGATCATGGCGTCGGGTACGGTGGAAGACATGCTCGCCACGCCGGAGAGCATCACCGGGCAGTTCATGCGCGGGGAGCGGAGCATCCCGCTGCCCTTGATTCGCCGCCCAATCGGCACAAAGCAGCTCGTGGTGCGCGGCGCGCGCGCCAACAACCTGCACAACGTCGACGCCGTGTTTCCGCTGGGAACGTTCATCTGCGTGGCGGGCGTCAGTGGCAGCGGCAAGAGCACGCTCGTCAACGACATCCTGTATCGCAAGCTTGCGCAGTCGCTGTATCGCGCCAAGCACCGCCCGGGCGCGCACGACCGTGTCGAGGGCATCGCCAACATCGATAAGGTCATCGACGTCGATCAGTCGCCGATCGGGCGCACGCCGCGGAGCAACCCGGCAACGTACGTCGGCGTCTTCACGGACATCCGCGACCTGTACGCCAAGCTCCCGGAGGCGAAGATCCGCGGGTACAAGCCGGGCCGCTTCTCCTTCAACGTCTCGGGCGGCCGCTGCGAGGCGTGCAGCGGCGACGGNNTTCCGCGGCAAGAGCATCGCCGATGTCCTCGAGATGACGGTGGACGAGGCGGCAGTGCTCTTCGAGCATCAACCCCGCATCAATCGCAGGCTGCGCACATTGCAGGACGTCGGCCTCGGGTACATCCGGCTCGGCCAGCCGGCAACGCAGCTCAGTGGCGGTGAGGCGCAGCGCGTGAAGCTCAGCACCGAGCTCTCGCGACGCGACACCGGGAGCACGCTCTACATCCTCGACGAGCCGACAACAGGACTCCACTTCGCCGATGTCGAGAAGCTGCTCGCGGTGCTGCACCGGTTGGTGGATGCGGGCAACACCGTGATCGTCATCGAGCACAACCTCGACGTGCTCAAGACCGCCGACCACATCATCGACCTCGGCCCCGGCGGCGGTGACAGTGGCGGCGAGATCGTCGCGTCGGGAACGCCCGAAGAGGTGGCGGCCAATCCGCGGAGCGCCACCGGCGAGTATCTCGCGCGCATCCTGCCACCCCCGCGCACCCCGGTCGCGCGAGTGACCGGTACCCGCGTCGCGACACCACGGCAACGGAGACGCGTTCCGGTTTCCACCTGATCGTTCCACCCGCAACTCGATTGGGTGCGCTAACGTGGTGAAGCGATGACGTCCATGGACGGCGAGGACAGACGCCTGCGGCTCAGGCGTCTCGACGACTGCCTCGATGTGCTCGAGCAGGCACACGAGCTCAACCTCACCGAGGTCAGCGAGCGCATGGCTGAGGCGTTGAGCGAACGGGTTCCGACCGTCCATGCTGGGATGCTCATCGCCGATGCCATCGAGGAGGTTCTGCGCCAGCAGGAGCCCTACATGGTGCAGATCCGCCCCGAGGTTTCACGCAGGGTGCGGCGCCGCCGCGACCCGTTCGACGTGAGGCTGCTGCTCCAGCGCCGCTGATCCCGAAGCTTTCGGCGGACCGTCCGCAGGTACACTCCTTCAGTCCATGAGTGCCTTCGGCTTCGATCCCGAGCAGATATTCGCTCGGCGGCGCTCCCGCCCCAGGATCGTTCGGCCCCCTGGCCAGCTCCGGCGCCGGATCATCATCTTCGGCGTCATCGCGGCGATCATCGTGCTGCTCATCGTCGCGCGATGGCTGCTCGGGCTCCGCGCCGAGTACCTCTATTACGTCAGCGTCCACCACACCAACGTCTTCTGGACGCCGCTGATCGCGCACATCATCCTGTTCTTCGTCGGCTTCGCGATCGTGGCGGTGATCTTCGGCGCGGCTGTCTTCGGCTGCGCGGCGGCGGCTGCAAGCCTCGACCGGCGCGGGCGGAAGATCGTGCTCTGGAGCGGCGCGGTGATCGCGCTGCTTGCCGGCATCGCGGGTGGGTCGACCCTCTCCGGCGAGTGGCAGGACATCCTGCTCTGGCTGCACTCGGTGCCCTTCGGGGCCACCGACCCTGTCTTCCATCTCGACTACTCGTTCTTCGTCTTCACCCTGCCCGCTATCGACGACCTCATGGGGCTGCTCTGGGGCGGGGTGATCCTGGCGATGCTCGGCGCCATCGCCATGGCGGTGATCTCGATCACGGTGATGAACGCCCCCGAGGAACTGCCTCTGCCGCTGGAGCCGCCGGCGGGCCGATCGCCCGAGGATGCGCTCCGCGCCGCGGTCATCACCGGCGGGTTCGCGCTCGTGGGCATCTTCATCCTCGCAGCCTTCGGGGCGCACTTCGGTGTCTACCACCTGGCGACCAGTGCCCACAGCACCGGGCCGAACGGGACGGGAACCCCATATGTGGGTCTGGACGCCACCCAGCGTGCGGTGATCCAGCCCGTCCTCGGGTTCCTCCAGGTGCTCGCCGCCGTCCTCGCTGTGGTGACCCTGGTCCTCGTGATCATGCGCTGGCGCGGGGCCTCCACCGGGACCGGCATCGCGCTGGCGTCGATGCTCGGCGCCTGGCTGCTCGTGGCCGGACTGACCCAGGGCATCCCTGCAGCTGTTTACCAGGCGACGAGCGTCGGCCCCAACGAGCAGTCCGCGCAGACCAACACGATCAACGACTACCTGAACACCAGCCGCTACGCCTGGGCGATCCAGACCACCGGATCGAATCCCGAGGTGCAGAACAAGAGCTTCGGTACGCCGCACCCGCCCACCCTCAGCGATCTCGAGTCCGACCTCGGGACGCTCCAGAACGTGCGCATCCAGGACCCCACCCAGCTCCCCGACACGCTCGCGCAGATCGACCGAACCCGAAGCTACCAGACGTACTCGACAATCACCGTGGACAGGTATCCCAACCCTGCCACCGGTGGCGACGTCGAGGTGATGCTCGGAGCCCGCGAGATTGCGGAGGAAGACCTGCCGAACTCGTCGTTCGTGAGCTCGGCTGAGGACTTCACCCACGGATATGGCGTCACGGCGGTCTCGGTCAACGCTGTCGGTGGCGAGGGCAAGCCGGAGGTGCTCGTCGGCGGGCAGCCGATGGCGCAGGTCACCGCGGGTTCGCCGCCCGATCTCTCCTTCGACGGCTCCACCACCGCCGACCCGTCCATCTACTGCGGGCTGGACACGACCCAGAGCGTGGTCTCGGGCACCACCCAGCCGGAGTTCAACTATCCGTCGGGAAGCCAGACCAACACGGTCCACGCCAACGCCAGCGAGGACGGGATCCCGATCACCAACCCGATCGACAAGCTGGCGCTCTCGCTCGAGGACTTCGGGGGGTTCAACCTCTTCCTCAACAACGCGCTGACGCCCAACAGCCGCGCGCTCGTCAACCGGCAGATCAGCACCCGCATCACGTCGCTGGCGCCGTTCCTCACCGTCGACTCGGATCCGTACATCGTGGTGGACCCCCAGACCGGCCACCTGATGTGGATCGCCGATGCGTACGTCAAGAGCTCGCTCTTCCCCGAGTCGTATCAGCAGAGTGATGGCACCTCGTACATGCGCAACGCCGTCAAGGCGGTGATCGACGCCAAGACCTGCGCGATCACGCTGTACGCGGTGGACATGAACGAGCCGATCACCGCGGCATGGAACGCCATCTACCCCGGGCTGCTCACCCCGCTCAGCGACATGTCGTCCTACCTGCGCTCGCATCTGCGCTACCCGGAGGACTACTTCAACGATCAGGCGCAGGCGTACGCCTCGGTGCACCAGGCAAACGCCGCGGTGTTCTTCCAGGGTGCGGACCTCTTCAACCTCGCGCAGGAAAGTGTCAACGGGCAGAACCAGGCGACCACCGCGTACTACGTCGAGGTGGAGCTCCCCGGCACCAGCACCCCGCAGTTTGTGCTGCTTCAGACATTTTCTCCAGGGAACAATGGCAGTGGCAACGCGGCGAACAACATGACCGCGTGGCTCGCGGCGGAATGCGACTACACGGGCACCAACGAACCGAAGCTTGTTTCAGTGCGCCTCAATAACGCCGACAACGTCTTGGGGCCGCTGCAGTTCGACAACAACATCAACACCAACCAGACGATCAGCTCGGAGATCAGCCTGCTCGATCAGCACGGATCGACGGTCACGCTTGGCAACGTGATCGTCCTGCCCTTCAACAACGACTCCTTCCTGTACGTGCGGCCGCTCTACGTCACCGCGGCGTCGAGCAATGGCAGCTCGTTCCCGCAGCTGCAGGATGTCATCGTCGGCGACCAGAACGACGTGCAGGAGGGCACGTCCTTTGCGACGGCGGTTGCGAATCTCCTCAACAACGGCACCCCCGTCCCAGGGTTGAACAACGCCGCTCCGGGCACGACCGGTTCGACGCCGCCCCCATCGCCGTCACCGTCCACGTCGCCAACGCCGTCGCCGAGCCCGGGCACAACGCCGACGCCCACGACCACGCCGACCGGCACGCTCCAGCAGCAGATCATCGTGCTGGACAACAAGCTCATCGCAGACAACGCGGCCGCAGAAGCAGCGCTGAAGGCCGGCAACTTCACCGCGTACGGCGCCGACGAGACCAAGGTGCAGCAGGACCTGACGGCGCTGCAGGCGTTGCTCGCCCAGCAGTCGCCGTCCCCGGCGCCGTAAGCGGGCGCGCTGGACCATGAGCGACGCCGTTGACATCGCCCCCGGGATCCACCAGCTCGACACGCTGCTGGGCGGCATGGATCAGCTCACCGCGGGGTTCCTGATCGACGGGCCGATGCCCGCGCTCGTCGAGACCGGTTCGCAGTCGAGCGTCCCCGCCGTGCACGCGGCGCTCAACGCCCTCGGGCTCGGCCCGAACGACCTGCGCTGGATCATCGTTACGCACATCCACCTCGACCACGCCGGCGCCGTGGGCGACCTCGCCAACGACTTTCCCAACGCCACCGTCGTCGTCCACGAGCGGGGCGCGCGCCACCTGGTCGACCCGACNNAGGATGACCGCCGTCCCCGAGGACCGCCTCATCGCCGCCGGCGACGGTTTCCGCGTCGACGTCGGCAACGGCCGCTCGCTGGTCCTCGTGGATTCGCCCGGCCACGCCAAGCACCACCACGCGGTCCTCGACGAGCACACCGGGACACTGCTGGTCGGCGACGCAGTGGGCGTGCTCCTGCCCGACCTCGGCGTGCTCCGGCCGGCCACGCCGCCACCGGACTTCGACCTCGAGCAGGCGGTGCACAGCCTGCACCGCTTCGCCGAGCTGCGCCCGGAGAAGATGGTGCTCACCCACTACGGGCCGGTCGCCGATGCGCAGGCCACGCTCGCGGAGGCGGAGGACATGCTCCATGGCTGGGTGGAGGTCGCCGAGCGCGTGATCGAGGACGCGGCAGACGCNNGTTCGCTACCTGAGACAGCGGGCCGCGGCGCCGGTCGAATGACGACGGCCGCCCGGCCGCGCGACCGGCTCATCGCCGCGGTGGTGCTGAGCGCGGTGATCGGCCTCATCGGTGGGGGACTCGCCGCCTGGGGCATCTACGCGCGCTTTGGGCCCGTCGAGCGGGTCACCCAGCAGACCATCGTCGGTGGGTCCGGCGGCGGCAGCGGTGCGCAAACCGCGGGCTCCATCGCGCAGGCGAAGTCCGTCTCGGTGGTGGAGGTGATTACCGAGCCGGTGACCCCGACGTCGCTGCTCACCGGGGCGACCGGCATCGTCGACGGGTTCGTGGTGTCCTCGAGCGGCCTGGTGGTCACGAGCATCCACGCGATCCAGGGCGCGGCCACGCTGAAGATCGCGACGAGCGACGGGCACAGCTACCCGGCCACGATCGTCCGCGCCGACCCGACCCACGGCGTGGTCCTCCTCCAGGCCGTGGGGGCGCAGCATCTGACCGCGCTCACCTTCGCATCGGTCACGCCGACCGTCGGCGACCTCGCCATCGCCGTGGCCCACACCCCGTTCTCGCCGGTGACCCTGTCCACCGGGACGGTGAGCTCGGTGGGCATCACCGTGCAGCTCGCGGGCACCGCCACGCCGCTCCTCGATGCGCTCACCGTCGACGCGACCCCCGATCCGCGCCAGGACGGCGCCCCGCTGCTCGACGGCAATGGCAACGTCATCGGGGTGGTGGTCGACGCGGGGAGTGCCGCGCCTGGCGTGGTGGCGCTCTCCATGACCGCGGCAGCGGACCTCGTGGTGGAGTCGACCGGCGGCAGCGGCAGCACCCCGGTGCCGGCCCTCGGCGTCCAGTCGCAGGTGATCGACCCCGCGACTGCCGCGGCTGCCGGGCTGCCGGTGGGCGCGCTGGTCCTGTCGGTCACAGCCGGCGGCCCGGCTGCGGACGCCGGCCTCCTTCCCGGGGACGTGGTGACCGCCGTGGGGAGCACGACGATCGACGCGACCCACCCGCTCGATCCGACCGTCCTCGGCCTCGCCCCCGGCGAGCAGGTATCGGTGACGGTGTTCAGCGCCGGGAAAACACGGATCGTCCAGCTCACCGTCGGGAGCGGCTGATGGCTCGAAGACGGCACACTGGACTCTCATGGAACTGACGTACCACGGCCATTCCTGCATCAGGCTTCGTGGGCGGGAGATGACCGTCGTCGTCGATCCGCCCCAGACAGCGCTGCCCGGCCTCGCCAAGGGGACGGTCGGCATCATCGTCCGCACCGAGGGAACCAGCACCGACCCTGCCAAGCTCCGCCCGCGCGAGGGTGAGATCCAGGAGGTGAGCGGCCCCGGCGAGTTCGAGATCGGCGGCGTCAGCATCCTCGGGCTCGCCGCCGGCGAGACCACGGTCATGCGCGTCGCGGTCGATGAGGTCCGCGTCGTCGTGGCCGGACGCCTGCGCCGCCAGCTCACCGAGGAGGAGATCGACAGCCTCGGGCACGTCGATGTCCTGGTCATCCCGGTCGGTGGCGGCGACGCGCTGGGCGCCATCGACGCGGCCAAGCTCGTCAACGCGGTGGAGCCGAGCATCGTGGTGCCCGCGCGCTTCGGCGCCGGCGGTGGCGGCGGCGAGTACGACACGGTCGGCAAGTTCGCCCAGGAGATGGGCCTCGCCGAAGGGGCGTGGGAAGCGCAGCCACGCCTGGTGCTCACCGGATCCACCGGCGAGACCGACGAGACCCGGGTCGTTTTCCTCGAGACGAAAGCCGGCTGACCGTCACATTCGAACATCGGTGCGTCGCAGCGCCGTGCTGCTGATACAATCGGAAAAACCATCCCGGGAGGCTCTGCGCATGGCGAAGTTCGTGTTCGTGACAGGCGGAGTCGTCTCCTCACTTGGCAAGGGAATCACCGCCGCATCGATCGGCACGATCCTCAAGGCGCGCGGGCTCCACGTCGGGATGCAGAAGCTCGACCCCTATCTCAACGTGGATCCGGGCACCATGTCGCCGTATCAGCACGGCGAGGTGTTCGTCACCGACGACGGCGCTGAGACCGATCTCGACCTCGGTCATTACGAGCGCTTCGTCGATGTCGCGCTGAGCAAGGCGAGCAATGTCACGACCGGCAAGATCTATGCGTCGGTGATCGCCAAGGAGCGTCGCGGTGATTACCTCGGTGGCACCGTGCAGGTCATCCCGCACATCACCAACGAGA
>PKYW01000009.1 GCA_003132805.1 Candidatus Dormiibacterota bacterium
ACCCAGACGGCAATCTGAGAGCGTGCGTTGACGCCGAGCTTGTCCATGATGTGTCGTATGTGGCTCGCGACCGTCGCATCCGAGATGAAGAGCCGCGCACCGATCTGCTTGTTGCTTAGTCCGTCGGCGATCAATCGCGCTACCTCCAGTTCCCGCTTGGCGAGGGTCCCGGTGCCCACGTCACCGCGACCGACGACCTCCACGCTTTCAGATTCGCCGAGCGCGAGACGCACCGCCGCCTCGCGACTCAAGCGTCTGCCAGCCTCAAACGTGACCTCGTACTTCGCCGCCCCGAGCGCCGCGGCCGCCGAGTCCTTGGCGCCGGCGATCATCGCGACGAACGGGCCGGTGACACTCGATCCTGCGCTGGCTCCGACGGTCTCCGCCGCTCCCAGCAATTGTGCGGCCAACGGCGCCTGCCCCGAGCTCGCAGCCTGCCAGCCAAGTGCGTTGAGCAGGAAGAACTGCGCGGCCCGGTCATCGATTTGCTGAGCGGAGCGCAGCGCCTCAATCAACCGAGGCTTCGAGGTCTCCAGGTCTCCGCCCATGATGGCGACCAGCCCCAGGTGGACCAGCATTTGTCCAAGCATGTACACATCACCGACTCCGCGGCTCAGGCGCACGCCTTCCTGTGCAGCCGCTTCCGCCACGCCGCGGTTGCCCTCGAACATGGCGCCGACAACTCGAGCCTGGACGATGCCAATGCTCGCTGGGTAGTCATGCAACTCCGGACTCATCGCCTCGGCTTCATCGAGAAACTCACGCGCTGAGGCCGGGTCGCCTGCCACACGCTCAGCGTTGGCCGCAGTCGTGAGTGACTCCGACAGCAGGGAGGGCGGTCCGGTCTCCCGGGCGGACGCCACGGCGCGAGCAAGCCACGGTCGGGCAGTCACAGGATCCACCTGTAGGAGGCTCAGCCATCCGCGAAGTCGGTACGCTCGCGCATGGGTGTGCGCCGAACTCGGGTGAGACACAAACAGCTCGTCAAGCCAGCGCACACTCTCCGTGGTCGCACGCATGATCCAGTAGTACCCCATCGACCCGGCAACATCGAGTCCCGCCTGCGAATCCGAGTGCGCGATGCATCGCCGCAGGACCGATCGGATGTTGTCGATTTCCAGCTCGTTCCACTCGAGCCACGGGCACGTTCGTTGCCACGCATGGTCGGCGGTGCGCAGGCACCTCGCCCGGTAGTACTCAACGAACCGCGCCTCGAGGAGCTCGTGTTCGTCCGCTTCGTGCACCTTGAGGTTGGCGTATTCGCGCATGGTCTCGTGCAGTCGGAAGCAACCAACTCCCCCGACGTCCTCCTTGGTCAGCAAGGACTTGTCGACAAGCGATGACATCGTTTCCAACGATTCGGTTGGCAACGCCTCGTCAAACCCGCAGACGGACTCGGCATCCTCGAGCGTGAACCGGCCGGCGAAGATGCCCAGCCGCCGGAGCAGCGCTTGCTCGCCCGGCGTCAAAAGGTCGTAGCTCCAGTCGATCGCCATACGCAGCGTTTGGTGACGCGGTAGCGCTGCACGGCTACCCCCGGTGAGCAGGGCGAACCGATCGCTCAGACGGTCAAGGAGTTGCTCGACGCTCAAGACCCGGAGCCTGACCGCAGCGAGCTCAATTGCCAGCGGCAGACCGTCCAGACGCCGACAGACAGAGACGACCGCCGCCTGGTTTTTAGCCGTGAGCTCGAATGCACCCGAGGCTGCCGCCGCCCGTGCACAAAACAGCATGACCGCTTCGTTCTGTTGGAGTTGCGCAAGCGCTACTGCTCCGTCCCCGTCCCTAACCGGTAGCTCGAGCGGTGGAACGGGCACCAGGTGTTCACCCGGCACCTGGAGCGGTTCCCGGGTGGTGGTGATCACTCGCACGCCTGGAGCTGCCCGAAGGATCTCGCTCACCAACGCTGCAGCTGCATCGAGGAGGTGCTCGCAGTTGTCGAGGATGAGCAAGAGTCGCCGCTCTCGCAAAGCGGCGACCAGGATGTCCACGGGCTTGACGGCAGCCTGGTCTCTCAGGTCTAAGGCGGCGAGTACCGCATTGCCCACCAAAGCGGCATCACTGATCTCGCCAAGCTCCACCAACCAGGCTCCGTCGGGGAAACCACGAGCCAGGTCGATTCCTAGCCGTACCGCAAGTCTCGTCTTGCCCACTCCACCGGGGCCGACCAAGCTGACCAGGCGGACGGTCGCGACCTTCTTCTTGATTTCGCCAAGTTCTCGCCGACGCCCGACAAAGGTCGTCGCTTCCGCTGGCAGGTTGCCCGATGGGTGTCTAGGTCTTGCCAACCTGGCTTGCCGTTGTCACGATGCCGGACTCCCTCCCCGATCGACTACGCATCGAATCATCAATCCTGACGATGCCGCGCTCCCGGGTGCTCCCTCACGCTCGCCAGTATGAACGAGGAGCTTCCAACCCGACGCGTCGAGATCACCTTCATCGTCCGGCCTCCTGCCCGACAAGTAGCGCGGGCGGCAGGGGTCAGCGACGTGGCGGTCGATGGCACTCGGGTGCGCTGCGTCGTTTGCGGCAGTTTTCAACCACTGCTCGAGGCATTGCGCGGTTACGAGGTCATCGGCCTCACGTCCACTCCGACTTCGGACGGAGGTGGTTGATGGCCGCAAGGCGAATTAAGTCTCTCGATCCCGACCAGCTTGACGTACCCAGATCGCACCTCAATCGGTGCCCACTCATCGCTACAAATACAAGGAGAACGACATGACCGTCACACCGAACGCACTCTTCCGATCGACCGGCGTTGCCGCCGCTGTGGCAGGACTGATCTTCATCGGCGTACANNAGCCTGAAGGTGCTCATGGCCGCCCTGGCCCTCGCAGGGATCAGCGGTATGTACCTGCTCCAGGTGAGGAAGATCGGCGTGCTCGGCCTGGTCGGGTACCTCGCGTTCGCCACCGGGTATCTGACCATGTTCGGCATTGAATTCGTCGGCGCGCTTGTCCTTCCCTCCATCGCGCACAGTTCGCCGGCATATGTCAGCAATGCCATCGCCGCGGCCACAAACGGCACCGTCACGGGCAGCATCGGGCTGATCAAGGTCGCCATCCTGGTCAACGGGATCACCTACCTCGCCGGCGGCTTCATCTTCGGCATCGCGCTCTTCCGCGCGAACGTCCTCGCCCGGTGGGCCGCGGTTCTGCTTGCTTGCGGCAGCGTGGCAACCATCTTGACCGGCGTCATGCCGCAGTACGAAAGGCTGTTCGCTTTTCCCACCGGAGTCGCCCTGATCGGCCTCGGGTACGCCATGTGGCAAGCCCAGCGCGCCCCGGCCCCTCGGTCCATCCCCAACGCAGTGAGCGCGCAGCTCGAGGCCGCCGGAGCCAAGTGACCACCCCCGTGGCAGGGGTCCCACCCGATCGTCCGAGTCGATCGGGTGGGTACCGGGTCGCCGCGTTGCCGAGCTCGCGGGGGTCCACGTCACCGCTGCGATTGACCGAATGCACCACAAGGAGCTT
>PKYW01000023.1 GCA_003132805.1 Candidatus Dormiibacterota bacterium
GATATGGGTTGGACGACCGATCTGGGCAATGCTTTTCTGGCGCAGCAACAAGATGTAATGGATGCTGTGCAACGGGAACGCCGCAAGGCGAGTGACTACGGCATCCAGCTCCGCGCCAAGCAGAAGGCGAAGCGCATCTACGGCGTCCTCGAAACCCAGTTCCGGCACTACTTTGAGCGTGCCGAAGGCGCCGATGGCGTCACCGGCACGGTGCTGCTCCAGCAGCTCGAGCGCCGGCTCGACAACGTCGTCTACCNNCTCGCGCCGCGAGGCCCGCCAGCTCGTCAGCCACCGCCACTTCAAGGTCAACGGACGCGCCCTCAACATCGCGTCGGCGCAGCTCCGACCCGGAGACGTGGTGGAGGTTCGTGAGCGCAGCCGCAAGATGCTGGTGCTCGAGAACGCGCAGTCGCTGGTATCGGGCCGTCAGGTCCCTGAGTGGCTGACCCTGGATGCCGCGGCGCTGCGTGGCTCGGTCGCACGTTTACCCGAGCGCCATGAGATGGAACAACAAATCGAAGAGCAGCTCATCGTGGAGTTCTACTCGAGATGACCGTGCTCCGCGCCGGGATCGGCGCAACGTCCCTAATCCCTGTTGAGGAGTCCTGAATGGCAATTGACATGATGACCACCCCTGCGGTCAAGGAGATCGAGAGCAGCGCCGACTACGGCAAGTTCGAGATCGAGCCGCTGGAGCCCGGATTCGGCATCACGCTCGGCAACTCGCTTCGCCGCGTGCTCCTGTCCTCGCTCCCTGGCGCCGCAATCACCTCGGTGTCGATCGAGGGGATCGCCCACGAGTTCAGCTCGATCGAGAACGTCAAGGAAGACGTCACCGAGATCCTGCTGAACATCAAAGAGATCAACGTTCTCTCACACAGCGCGGACCCGGTTCGCATCAGCCTCGACGTGCACGGTCCGCGTGAGGTCACCGCCGGCGACATCGAGACCTCGAGCGACATCGAGATCCGCAACCCCGGGCAGCACATCGCCACCCTGGACTCTCCCAAGGCACAGCTGCGCATGGACCTGATGGTCGAGCGCGGCAAGGGATACGTCACCGCCGAGCGCAACAAGAAGGAAGGCCAGGCAATCGGGGTGATCCCGATCGACGCCATCTTCACGCCGGTGCGCAAGGCCAACTTCTTCGTCGAGAAGACCCGCGTCGGTCAGGAGACCGAGTGGGACAAGCTCGTCGTCGAGGTGTGGACCGATGGCACCCTCGCGCCGGTCGAGGCGGTCAGCCGTGCCGCTGGCCTGTTCACCGAGCACCTCGGCCTCTTCGTCCGATTCGGTGACAACCTCGCCGCACCCCAGCAGCGCCAGACGCGCGGCAACGACCTTCCGAGCCGTCTCGCCGACGTGCCGATCGAGGATCTCGAGCTCAGCGTCCGCGCCCTCAACTGCCTCAAGGCCAACGACATCACCAAGGTCGGCCAGCTGGTGGCGATGAAGCAGGAAGAGCTGCTGACACTCCGCAACTTCGGTCAGAAGTCGCTCGACGAGATTCGCGAGAAGCTCGTGCAGCGCGAGCTCGTCACGCCGGAAGAGCTGGACACGCTGTTCCAGCCGATGGCGAGGTAACCGCAACCAGTCATGCGACATCGCATCGCCGGTCGGAAGTTCGGGCGCAGCGCGGCGCATCGCCAGTCGATGACGCGCAACCAGGTGACCTCCCTGCTGCGCTATGGGCGGATCACGACCACCGAGGCGAAGGCCAAGGAGTTGCGCCGCTGGGTGGAGCGTGTGATCACCGACGCCAAGCCCGACGACCTTCATGCACGCCGCAAGGTTGCGCTGTACGTCAACGACCGCGAAGTCTCGAACAAGCTGTTCTCGACCTATCTCGAGCGCTACAAGGAACGGCCCGGCGGCTACACGCGGGTCGTCAAGCTGCCTCCGCGGCGCAGCGATGCAGCCCCGATGGCGATCATCGAGCTGGTCGAATAGGAACGGAATCGCCTGTGCCCACCTACAGCTTCACCCTCGAGTACGACGGTACCGACTTCGCCGGCTGGCAGATTCAGCCGAGCGTGCGAACCGCGATGGGCGCCTTCAGTGACGCGCTTCGCGCGCTGACGTCCGAGTCCCCCGCGCTCACCGCGGCGGGACGCACCGACTCGGGCGCGCACGCGCACGGGCAGGTGGTCGGCTGCACGCTCGAGCGGGACTGGGCACCGGACGAGCTCCGCAATGCGCTCAACGCGACGCTCCCCGCCGACCTTGCGGTGCGCAACGTCGCGACCCGCAACGATGGGTTCGATGCGCGCCGCGACGCGGTGGATCGCACCTATCGGTATCTCATCGTCTGCAGGGACGGCCGCTCCCCGGTGATGCGCCGCAATGCATGGACCGTGCGAGGCCCACTCGATGTCGACGCCATGCGCCGCGCAGCAACACACCTGGTCGGCAGGCACGATTTCGCGGCGTTCGGCAGTCCGCCACGCGTCGGTGGGGGCACGATTCGCCAGGTCACGTCGGTGAGCGTCGAACGCGCCGACCTTGGCAGCGAGCACGGCGATCCGGTCCTCGAGACGATCGCCATCACCGTTTCCGCCGACGCGTTTCTGCGCGGCATGATGCGCTCGTTCACCGGTGCGCTCGTGAAAATCGGCCAGGGACGAGTTACGCCGGAGTGGCTGGCGTCGCTCGTCGACACCGCCGCAACGCGTGATCCATCGCTCTCGATGGCGCCCGCACGCGGGCTGCATCAGTGGTCGGTGCGCTATGCACCGGCTCGTCAGGACCAGGAGCTCGCCGCATGACCACGATGCACACCTACCAGGCCAAGCCTGCAGAGCTCGAGCAGCGCTGGTTCCTCGTCGATGCACGCGGGCAGACGCTCGGCCGCCTCGCCGCCAACATCGCGCGCGTGCTTCGTGGCAAGCACCGTCCCGAGTTCACGCAGCACATCAACACGGGCGAGCACGTCATCGTCATCAATGCGCGCGACATCCAGGTCACCGGGCGCAAGCGCACGCTCAAGAAGTACGACCGTTACTCGGGATATCCGAGTGGTCGGCGCGTGCGCACCTTCGAGGAAGCACTGGCCGTCGATGCGACCTTCCCGATCATGCACGCCGTTCGCGGGATGCTGCAGCACAACACCCTCGGTGCCGAGCAGCTCACCCACCTTCGTGTCTACGCCGGCGCGGAGCACAAACATGAGGCCCAGCGACCGCAGCCGATTACCTTCGGCGAGCTAGGGGAGATCATCGTTGCCCGCAACAGTTGAGGCATACAAGCAGGCCACCGGCCGCCGCAAGACGGCGGTCGCGCGCGTGCGCATCGTCCCCGGTGATGGCGTCATCGTCGTCAATAACCGCCCGCCGAGCGAGTATTTCGGCCGTCGCGACCTCGAGACGGTGGTCACGCAGCCGCTGCGCGTCACCGACACCACCGGGCGATTCGAGGTCTCGGTCAAGGTCTTCGGTGGTGGCATTGCGGGCCAGGCCGGTGCCGTGTGCCACGGGATCGCCCGTGCGCTGATCGCAGCAGACCCGGAGCTCCGCCCGGCGCTCAAGGCGGCGGGCCTGCTCACCCGCGACTCCCGCGAGAAAGAGCGCAAGAAGTACGGTCTGAAGCGAGCACGGAAGGCGCCGCAGTACACCAAGCGGTAGGGGTGGAGGCTGCGCCCGTCACGCGGACGACGGTGCGGGCTCGTGTGCTCGGATGCCCCGTCGACATCGTCGACATGGCGACAGCCGTGCAAACGCTCGTGGAGATCGTGGAACGGCGCCGTGTCGACGCGTCAGCGCATCCCGCGGTGGTCATCACACTCAACCCCGAGATGGTGATGATGGCCCGGCGCAGTGCGGCATTCAGCTCGGTGCTCGAGTCGGCCGCACTCGTCGTCCCGGACGGGATCGGCCTCGTTCGTGCCCTTCGCAGGCGCGGTCACCCCGAAGTGGAACGTGTCGGGGGCGCCGACCTGATCGGTGCGTACCTGCCTGAGGCAGAGCGCCACGCCCACCGGATTGCCCTCGTCGGCGGGGCGGCCGGTGTGGCCGAAACCGCGCGCGACCGTATGGTCGAGGCGCACCCGGCCCTCCAGATCGTTGCCGTGAGTGCCGGACCACCGGGGCAGGCAACGGCTTCCCAGGTCGAGAAGGCAGCCCCCGATGTCGTCCTCGCGGCATTCGGCGCCGGCCGCCAGGAGCTGTTCCTGGATCGCTACCTCGGTCCCATCGGCGCCGCGACCGGCATCGGCGTCGGCGGATCGCTCGACTATCTCGCCGGACGGGTGCGTCGCGCCCCCGCGCCCGTCAGACGCGTCGGTCTCGAGTGGGCGTGGCGTCTGGCGGTGCAACCTTGGCGCGTGCGCCGGCAGTCGGTGCTCCCCGTCTACTGGTGGCTCGAGCGCCGCGAGGCTGCGGCCCTGCGCGTCCGGCCGTGAACGCCGGATGCTGAGCATCGTCGTTCCTGCTTACAACGAGGAACAGCGTCTGCCCGCGACGCTCGTGCGAATGCGCTCGTACCTCGACGGCCGCGACGAACCCTACGAGGTCCTGATCGTCGATGACGGCAGCACCGATAACACTCTGGCGATGTCGCGCGATATCGCGAAAGGCTGGCCGCAGCTGCAGGTGCTGGCACTGGAACGCAACACCGGCAAAGGCGCGGCGGTGCGCCTCGGCATGCTGACCGCCACAGGTGAGCATCGAGTCTTCAGCGACGCCGACCTCAGCACCCCGATCGAAGAGATCGAGCAATTGCGCGCCCACCTGCACGGCGACTGCACGGTTGCCATCGCATCGCGAGCGCTTCCCGAGTCGCAGATCGACGTACATCAGCCGGGAAAACGTGAGGTGATGGGACGGACCTACAACCGGTTGCTGCGCCTCTCCGCGCTGCGCGGTCTGCACGACACGCAGTGTGGTTTCAAGGCATTCACCGCAGAAGCAGCCGTCGTGTGCTTCACACCACTGCGCACGCTGCGTTTCGGTTTCGACGCCGAGGTGCTGTTGCGGGCTCGCCGGCATGGCTGGACGGTCGCCGAAGTCCCGGTGCGGTGGGAGCACAAGGAGGACTCGCGGGTGAGCGCGCTGCGCGACTCATTCGGGACTCTTTACGATTTGATGCGTCTTCGGTTCGTTGTCCGGCGATAATCACTCGGTGAGAACCGCCCAGCGAGCCATGACGTCCGGCCACATCGACGTCCGGGTCGCAGGCGCTCCGATCGTGGGGCTGCGCTTCCACCTGGACTCCCGCGCCGCCGATCTCGACGAGCTCGCCGCCGAGCTCGAACGGCAGCTGATCGACGTCGGTGCCCAGCGCGCCAACGTGCTCGTCCGGCTCCGCAAGGTGGAGGAGGCGCGCATGCAGGCGCTCGAGGTCCTGCCCGCGATGGCCTCGCCTGGGATCATCTCCGAGATCGCGGCCACGTTTGCTGAGGGCCTCGAGATGAGCACCGAGCTCACCCGCCTCGAGACGCGTTCAGAGGGCATCCGTGCCCGCCTCGGCGACATCACCGCCGAGCAGGTCCATCTGCGCGCCATGAGCCGCCAGCTCGCCCAGGTGCCCCCGGAATCGGTTGCCGATCCGAACCAGCGCGCGAGCCGGTACAGCCAGGCCGCCCGCCAGATCTACGAGATCGCCGACGTGGAGCACGCCGAGACCGCCCGGCTCATCCTCGAGGGCCCGATGCAGCGCCTTGCCGACGCCGCGCTCGAGGCCGAGTTGATCGGCACCACGCTCGCCCGTGAGCCCGCCACCGCCGTGGGCGCGAGCAGCCGCTGCCGAACCGCGGCGTCCGACGCCTCCGAGCAGCTTGGCGAGGTGATCGCCGGGCTCCTCCCGCTCAGCGAGGACCGTGGGTTGGTGGGGGCGATCCGCGACCTCCTTGCGGCCTGGACTGAGCGCGGGACCGTCCTCCTGCATGTCCTCGGGAGCGAGCGCCGGTTGCCACCGCTTGCGGAGATCGCGATGTACCGGATCATGGAGCAGGCGATCGACAACGCCCTGGCCCATGGGAGCCCCCAGCGCGTGGACGTGATCGTCTCTTTCCTGCCGCGCCTGGCCGTCGGGGTGGTCAAGGATGACGGTGACGGGTTCGACGTCAGCGCCACGGACGCCCGGATGGGACGCACCGCCGGGTTCGGGCTCATCCAGATGCGCGAGCGCGCGGCGCTGGTCGGCGGTCGCGTTCAGGTTCGCAGCGGCCTCGGGCTCGGGACCGAGGTACGCGTCACCATCCCTGACAGCCGCGCGACGACCTAGCGACGGCACCGGCGCGCCTGGGATCGCCGGGTAGGATCGCGGTCATGTCCTCGATGCAGCAACAGTTCCGTTTGACCACGTCCGCCGGCAAGACCGTCGCGGGAGCGGTTGCGATGGCCGACACGCCCTGGCAGCGCTTCATGGGCCTCATGGGCCGCCGCGAGCTCGCGGCTGACGCGGGCCTCTGCCTGCGCCCGTGCAGCTCGATCCACATGTTCTTCATGCGCTTTCCTGTCGATGTGGCGTTCATCGACGCCGACGGGAAGGTGGTCCGTCTCTACCACGGACTCCGGCCGTGGCGGATCTCACGCGTCGTGCGCCGGGCGAAGGCGGCGATCGAGCTGCCGAGCGGAGCGCTGGCGCGCGCAGGCGTCGGCGTGGGAGACCTCCTGACGATGTCCTGATTCGGTACCGTCGCCTCCAATACAACGGTCATTGGAGGAGCGGCGTGTACCAGGGAATGCTTGCCGAGACGGTGACCATCACCGGTTACCACGACGACGAGATCGGCGCCTACCTTGCCCGGCCGCTCGGCCCGGGTCCGTTTCCAGGGGTCCTCGTGATCCACCACGCGCCCGGCTGGGACACGGCGACCAAGGAGATAGCCCGGCGGTTCGCGTACGAGGGATACCTTGCGATCGCTCCGAACCTGTACCACCGGTTCGGCCCTGACCTCGCCCCGGACGACGCCGCAGCGGCGGCGCGCGCGAACGGGTGGATCACCACCGATCAGTTCCTCGGCGATGCCGGTGGCGCGCTGCGCTTCCTCAGGGCCTTGCCGGTGAGCAACGGGAAGGTGGGCACGATCGGGTACTGCTCGGGTGGACGCCAGTCCTTCCTCGCAGCCTGCGAGCTCCCGATCGATGCCGCGGTCGACTGTTATGGGGCGTTCGTGGTCTCGAGCTCACCACCGGAACTGCCATTCAGGATGGAGCCGATCATCGATCGCGCGCCGAAGATCTCGTGCCCGATCCTCGGGCTCTTCGGGGTGGAGGACAAGAACCCGTCGCCGGATGAGGTGGCCCAGATCGACGCCGAGCTCACCCGGCTTGGCAAGGAGCACGAGTTCCACTCGTTCGAGAACGCGGGTCACGGCTTCTTTGCCGTCGATCGGCCGATGTATCGGGTCGAGGCGGCCGTCCAAGGATGGCGCCTGCTCCTCGACTTCTATGGCCGCCACCTGAGCTAGGAGAGATCACATGTGCTCGTACGTCGTCGAGAAGACCGCTGTGATCGGAAGCGCCAAGGCGGCAGGCACCTGGACGCCGATCACGAATGCCGTCGTGGCGGTGGATCATCCATTCCACGCCCCGGTCGATCACGCGCTGATCGTGGATTTCGTCAACGCCGGCCGGCCGGTGAACGAGCGGGTCGCGCTGGAGTTGAGCGTCGCGTCGGCGCGCGACCTGATCGCGAGCATGCAGGCGGCCCTGGACGCGTTCGGCGAGGGCGGCTAGCCACACGTCGGTCCGCCACCACGCCGGGGGCGCGTTCGTCCACCACGCGTCCGCCGTTGGCACGCATATCTGCGTCCATGCTCTCCGCGTTCGCCCGGCTGTTCCTCGATGCGGTCGCCCCGAGGCGGTGCGCGGGCTGCGACGCGGTCTCCGACCGGTCAATCTGCACGGACTGCGAGACCTCGATGCATGCCCTGCCCGTCCCGGCCGTCCGGCGCCTGCGCCAGGGCAGCGGGTTCGCGGCGTTCGAGTTCGTCGGGCCCGTGCGGGCCGCGCTGCATCGGAGCAAATACGGGGGCGATCGCCAGGCGCTGTCGGAGCTGGCTGCGATGACCGCGAGCCGGCTCCTTGGGCCGAGGCTGTTCACCCCTGACGCGGTGGTCGCCGTCCCGCTCGGCCCTCGCCGGCGCCGACAACGCGGATACAACCAGGCCGAGATCATCGCCTCGGTAATCGCCGAGGCTCGCGACATCCCGGTCTTCGATGACCTCGTCAGAATCCGCGACACCCCGCCGCAGAGCGCGCGCGACGAGGCCACCCGCCGAGGCAACGTGGCCGGCGCGTTCGCATGGGCCGGGGGCGCCCTCGATGGTGCCTATGTCTGGCTCGTCGACGACGTGCTCACCACCGGGGCCACCGTGGAGGCCGGGGCGGCCACGCTGGCGGCTGCCGGAGCCTCGCTGATCGACGTCGTGGTGGTGGCTGCGGTTTCGTGAAGGGCGAGGGCTGCCACAATGAAAGGAGCCATGTCCATCTTCCGAAAGCCGATCAACAAGGTCCTCGGCGACCCCGTCCAGCGCGAGATCAAGCGCTACCAGGGGGTCGTGGACCTCATCAACGAACTCGAACCGGAGATGTCCGCGCTCAGCGATGACGAGCTCCGGGACAAGACCCGTCAATTCCGGGAGCGCCTCGGTGTCGAGGGAGCCGACATCACCCACGGCCAGTCCTTCACCGCCGGGCTCGGCGAGGAGACCGAGGAGATGACCATGGAGCGCATCGAGGAGGAGGAGCGCGACTCGGCGCGCCGCAAGGCCCTCGACGACCTCCTGCCCGAAGCGTTCGCGGTGGTCCGTGAGGCTGCGCAGCGCACGCTCGGGATGCGCCACTTCGATGTGCAGCTGATCGGCGGCATCGTGCTCCACCAGGGCCGGATCGCAGAGATGAAGACGGGTGAAGGTAAGACGCTGGTCGCCACCCTCGCGCTCTACCTCAACGCGCTGGAGGCGCGCGGCGCCCACCTCGTGACGGTCAACGATTACCTGGCTCGACGCGACGCTGGCTGGAACGCGGCGCTCTTCCATTTCCTCGGGCTGTCGGTCGGCGTCATCGCGGGCCAGGACCTCTCGTACATCTACGACCCGGACTTCCTCGACGAGACGCACCCGGATCCACGCCTGCAGCATCTCCGACCCGTGACGCGGCGCGAAGCGTACGCCGCCGACATCACGTACTCCACCAACAATGAGCTGGGTTTCGACTATCTGCGCGACAACATGGCGCAGAAGCTCGACCGCTGCGTGCAGCGCCGCTTGCGCTTCGCGATCGTCGACGAGGTGGACTCCATCCTCATCGACGAAGCGCGCACACCGCTGATCATCAGCGGCCAGGCGAGCGAGGCAACCGACAAGTTCTACACGTACGCACGACTGATCCCGCGGCTCGTTGCGGAAGACGACTACACCATTGACGAGAAGACCAAGTCGGCGACGCTCACCGAGGAGGGTGTCGACAAGATCGAGAAGTGGACCGGGATCTCCAACGTCTACGAGATGGAGCACGCCGCGGAGGCGCACCAGATCAACCAGGCGCTGCGCGCTCACGCGTTGTGGCTGCGCGACAAGGACTACATCGTGCGCGACGGCGAGGTGATCATCGTCGACGAGTTCACCGGGCGGACGATGCCCGGGCGGCGCTGGTCAGACGGCCTGCACCAGGCCATCGAAGCGAAAGAAGGCGTTGCGGTCCAGCAGGAGACGGTCACCCTCGCCACGATCACCTTCCAGAACTTCTTCCGCCTCTACGACAAGCTCGCGGGCATGACGGGTACAGCACTCACCGAGGCCGAGGAATTCCACAAGATCTACAAGCTCGAGGTTGTGCCGATCCCGACGCACCAGCCGATGGTTCGTCTTGATGAACCCGACCTGATCTACAAGGGCGAGGAAGGCAAGTACCGTGCCGTGGTGGAGGAGATCGCCGAGCGGTACAAGAAGGGGCAGCCGATCCTCGTGGGCACCACGAGCATCGAGAAGAGCGAGCGGCTGAGCCGCCAGCTCGACAAGATGGGTGTTCAGCACTCCGTGCTCAACGCCAAGCTGCACGAGAAGGAAGCCGACATCATCGCCAACGCCGGTCAGCGTGGCAGCGTCACGATCGCCACCAACATGGCAGGGCGCGGCACCGACATCGTGCTCGGCGAAGGTGTTGCCGATGTCGGCGGTCTGTACATCATCGGCACCGAGCGACATGAGTCGCGGCGCATCGACAACCAGCTCCGAGGCCGCGCGGGCCGCCAGGGTGATCCCGGCGAGTCGCGCTTCTTCCTGTCCTTCGAGGACGACCTGATGCGCGTCTTTGGTGGCGAGCGCATGCAGGGTTTCATGGGCAAGCTCGGCGTCGACGAGGACACCCCGCTCGAGTCGAGGATGGTCTCGCGGCAGATCGAGGGAGCGCAGGCGCGTGTCGAGGGCCAGAACTTCGACAGCCGCCGTCACGTCGTCGAGTACGACGACGTCATGAACAAGCAGCGCGAGATCATCTACGGCGAGCGTCGCAAGATTCTCGAGGGAACGGACACGCACGCGAACTTCATCTCGATGGTCGAGCACGTGGTGGCGAGCGAGGTGCCGACATACTGTGAGGGGCGCCATCGCGAGGCATGGGACTTCGAGGGTCTGTGGACGCAGATGCGGATGTTCGCCGCCGGGCTGCCGCAGTTCTCCGAGGTCAGCATGGACAGCCTCGGCGACACCATCGAGGAGGTCAGCGAGACTCTCAGTGGTGAGCTGGTCGGGCTCTACGAGGAGAAGGAGCAGGAGTACGGAGCCGAGCTCCTCCGCGAGGTCGAGCAGAGCGTGATGCTCCAGGTGATCGACGCCCGGTGGCTCGCGTACCTGACCCAGATGGATCATCTCCGCGAGGGGATGGGTTTCCAGGCGTACGGTCAGATGGACCCGCTCGTCGAGTACAAGGCCGCGGCGTTCACGGCGTTCCAGGACCTCACCGAGGACATCCAGCGCGAGATCGTTCGCGCACTGCTCAATGTGCAGATCCGCCGTGTCGATCCCAATGAGGCAGTCGAAGCCGACGCCACGGACGAACCGGCTGCCATCCCCGCTCCGACAGCCGGTGCTGCTGAGGCGACTGCGCCGCCATCACCGCGTGCGGATCGACCGGGTGGAGCCACGGACGCTGCCCTGGTCCCGCCGGCGCGGCCGGCTGCCGCGCTCGCAAGCGGCGCTCTCGCCCGTGCGACGTCGCCGCGTGTGTCTGCGCCCGTGGTGAGCAAGCCGATCGTGCGCAACATCGTCGAGTCGTCGTCGGAAGGGACACGTCGCGTGGATGGCGGCGGTGGCAACGGCAATGGAAATGGCGCGAACGGCGCGACGCATGGGAAGGTCGGGCGAAACCAGGCGTGTCCCTGTGGATCCGGGAAAAAGTACAAGTACTGCCACGGGAAGTAGGCGGTGTGCGGTTGCTTCAGCCCCGGTAACTGCGGTTAGCCCGCCAGTGTCCGGGGCTGATGGGTCATGACGGCGCCGTGTGTAGCGATGCGCAGTGGCTTGAGTGCCACGGCTCCCAGGTCGAATTCCTCCGCGGGGACGGGGCGGCCCATCAGGTAACCCTGCGCAGCGTCGCAGCCGAGGTCATCGACGAGCGCCAGAGTGTCGAGGTTCTCAATGCCCTCCGCGACGATGCGCAGTCCCAGGGAGCGGGCGAGGTCGACGGTGGAGCGGATGATCGACACGGCGCGCTTGTCCTGCGGCGCGCCCATGAGAAAGGTGCGGTCGAGTTTCAGCTCACTGACCGGCAGCCGGCGGATGTACGTCAACGACGAGA
>PKYW01000055.1 GCA_003132805.1 Candidatus Dormiibacterota bacterium
ACAAGTCCGTCAGCTCGCGTAAGGGACAACGGAAGGGTTTAGGTCCCTCTCATGACCCACCGGCCTCGAGGCCGGTGGGTCCTTTTGTATCCAGCGATGTGCCGGGGTCGTCCCAATAAGGCACCACGAATATGTGAGACTCCGCAACCGCGAGCGTCCCTCGCATCAGGAAGTCAGAGAGACGATGCACGCACAATCCAATGAAGCAACGCGCTTATCCCAGGACACGCTGATTTTTCACATCTCGCCGGCTGGGCTGAGCCTCGTCGGGGGGAGCGGCCGCGGGGCAGGCTGGACCGGCATCGTCGACCTCATGCTCGATCAAGAACCCCTGGCGATGCAGGTCCATGGTTCCAGCCGCCCGGCGCGACTTGACGGCACCGACGAGCCCGTTCGCGTGGTCGGGCCCTACTGGGCAAAGCACGCTGTGCTGGTGCCTGTCGGTGGGGAGCACCTGGTGGTCTTTGGCAGCGACGAACCGCTGCCCGATCCCGACGCAATCCTGGTTCCCGCCGCGGCCCACCTCGTCGCTGAGGTGCAGCAGGTGTCACCGGCGAAGCTGCTCGCCGACGAGCTCGAGGTGGTGCACGCCATCCGCGACCTCATCGAGTACCGCCCTGAGCGGGTTGTCGAGACGGCCAGGCACATCGCATCCAAGGCTGCGGAGCCACTCTCATGCGAAGTTGGGGCGGTACTCCTCCACTGCAACGGCAGCCTGGTCGCTGAGGTGATCACCCGCAATTGGTCGGAGCATCTCGACTCCACCGAAGTCCGAGCCACGCTCATCACTCTCTTCCAGCGCGTGGAGAACGGTGCCCTGCTGGAGCTCGAGCTCGAAGCGGCGGCCGGCGATGCCCTCGGACGCGACCAGGGCCTCGTCGCTCGCTTCGCGGTGCCCATCGGCCGCCCCAAACCTTTCGGCGTGCTCGTCGTCGCTCACGCCGCATCCCGTGCACGGGGTTTCACCAACCTCTGCCAGCGGATCGGATCCTCGCTTGCTGAAGTGGCGGAATCACTCCTCGTGCAGGCCATCTCGCGCGAGCAGCTCTCCGCCGACCGCGACCGCTTCGCTCGTCAGGCGCGCATCGACCCCTTGACCGGCCTCGAGAATCGCGCCGCCTGGGACGAGCACGTCCAAGCCGAGGAGGCGCGACGCGCCCGGTACGCGCGATCGGTGACGGTCGTGAGCGCCGACCTCGACAATCTCAAGGCGGTCAACGATCGCTACGGTCACGAGGCGGGTGATCGTCTGATCCGCGCCGCCGCGAACCTCCTTCGTAGACACGCCCGAGGCGCCGACCGCATCGCGCGTGTCGGCGGCGACGAGTTTCTGATACTCATGCCCGAAACCGACATGCACGGCGCCAACCGTTACCTCGCGCGCGTCCGCGCCGCCATCCGCCGTATCCAGAAAACGGAAGTGTCAGCCCTGCAACTGTCCTTCGGCGCCGCGACCGCCCGGGACGCAGAATCGATCGCCTCAGTCACCAAGCGAGCAGACGCCGCGATGTACGCCGCAAAGAAGCGCCGCTTCCGCAAATCGCACGGCGCGGAGGTTTAACAGAGCCGTCCCGGGAGCGGGAGGGGTCACCCACGNNTTGCGCGAACGAGGGCGCTGACAAGCTGAGCACTGGCGAGGGTGACCCCTTCCGCTCCGCGTCGCAGAACGGTCTTAATGAGCCGCCACGCCGATCGGTGCAGGCCGGAACCGCGCGACGACTTCGTCGGCCGTGATCGGTCGGCTGATCAGGTAGCCCTGCAGCTCGGAGCAATGGCGTTTCACGAGGTAGGCCCGCTGCACCTCGGTCTCGACGCCTTCAGCGACGATCTTCAGTCCGAGACTGAGGCCCATTGCGATCATCGCGTCGACGATGGGTGCACTGGCATTTTCAGCGACGATCGAGCGCACGAACGATAGGTCGATCTTCACCGTGTCCACCGGGAATCCCTGGAGGCGGCTGAGGACTGAGTATCCGGTACCGAAGTCGTCGATCGCGATGCGCACGCCCAGGTCGCGAATGCTCTGGAGCAGGCCGAGCGCCTCGCCCTGCTGCGGAACCGCGGCACTCTCGGTGATCTCGAGCTCGAGGAGTGTCGGATCGAGGCCGGTCTGTTTGAGCGCGCCGAGCACGCGATCGATGAGCCCGCAGCTCACCAGGTTCCTTCCCGACACATTCACCGCCACCGGCACGGGGCCGACTGTGGAGGTCGCCCAAGCCTGAGCCTGGCGACACGCGGTGGCCAGCACCCAGGCATCGATATCGTTGATGAGCGCACTCTGTTCCGCGATCGGGATGAACTCGTCGGGAGCCACGAGGCCGCGGAGTGGATGGTTCCAACGGACCAGCGCCTCGACGCCCGTCATGCTGCCCGACAGCGCGTCAACCTTCGGCTGGTACAGGAGCATCAGCTCACCACGCCCGATGCCTGCGCGAAGGTCCTGCTCCAGCGTGAGCCGCTCCATGGCGGTCGCGTGCATGTCCTCGAGGAAGACCTCATACCGATCCTTGCCGTGCGCCTTGCCCACGTACATCGCAGCATCCGCGTTGCGGACGACATCGGTCGCGGCCCCGCCACCCGATGACGTCGCCACACCGATCGTCGCGGTGATGGTCAGGAAGCGTTCGGCGACCGCGAAGGGCGGACGCAGCCGTTCGCGAATGCCCGCAGCGGCTCGCGCTGCTGCGGCAGGGTCGGCGAGGTCCTCGAGAAGGATCGCGAACTCGTCACCGCCAAGACGCGCGGCCGTGTCTCCAGCACGGATCTCGGTCGACAATCGGCGCGACACCTCGAGCAGGAGCGCATCGCCGGCAGCATGACCGAGGCCGTCGTTCACCGTCTTGAAGTTGTCGAGATCAAGCATCAAGACGGCGTAACAGCCAGTGCCACGAGCGAGGCGCTGGTGCGCATGGTCGAGGCGATCCTCGAAGAGCGATCGATTCGCCAGGCCGGTGAGCGCGTCGTGAAACGCCTGGTGCTCGAGCTCGCGCTGCAGACGTGCGCGGTCGGTGACATCGCTCGAGCAGATGATCATCGCGGGCTCGCCGTCGAAGATCGTCTCGCGAGTATCGATCTCGACGTCGATGACGCCGCCATCCTTGGTCGAATGACGGATGCCATCGAAATGGGTGCGTCCCCCCCGCATCGCGTGCAGGTTGGAACGCAGCTGTTCACGATCCTCGCGAGGGCGTATCTCCGCAAGCGTCAGTGCGAGGAAGTCGGCACGACTGTATCCGTACATCGCGATCGCGGCGCTGTTGACCGCAAGGAATTGCAGATTGCCGCCCTCGGTGGTCACAGCCGGAAGTCTGGTGACCAGCATCGCCTGAGGGTTCTCATCGAAGAGCAGCCGAAACGTTTCCTCGCGTGTCGCAGTGACGCGCGCCTCGGAGGCGACGGCGGCCGATGCCGCATCTTCGGCGGCGATGGCGGTGCGTCTCCGGCGCGCGTACAGCGCAAAGAGAAGGATGACGACTCCGGAGCCCGTGACGATGCCGATCGACGCGAGGAAGGCCGCGGTCACTCCGCTCGCGGCGCTGGATGCGTCCTTTTCGCTGACGTGTGCGAGCTCGGGGTCGAGGATGGTGAAGGCCGGGTCGCCAATCGTGGTATTGATCGCGGCCGCCGCCAGGGTGTTGCCCCGAACCATTGCGGATATCTCGTCCGTGACGGCCGTCTGGTAGTTGCGTGTCAGCGTGACGATCGTGCTGAGGTCGGAACTGGATGTCTCGTTCGCTTCGACGAGCGAGAGGGCCTGATTTGCCGCCGCCTGCTGGTTGGCCGTAGTACTCGCGGAGTCAAGAACTCCCTCCTGTTCGATCGCCACTGCGGTGCGAAGCGAGCCGATCGATTCCGCCGCCAGTTGCCGTTGATTCGACCATGCATGGAGGCCGACCAGCGCGGCGACCACGCCGAAGGTCAGCAGAGCGGCAGCTGCGCTGCTCACCCAGAAATGGGCATCCCGCGACGACGCGCGTTCTCGATCACTTCCTGGTGCCACTAATTGCCTCATGACGGTCGCGGAGCGTGCGCGCTGCCGTCGACAACCCCACGTTACGCGCGCGAGGGCGGACGTTCCGGCGCGTCGACGCCTGCGTTCAATCCCGGAACGGCGACGCAACGGGAGATTCCCTGTGCGACAGTCCCCTACCAGGCGACGAGGGCGTCGGTCAGCGCATCAATTCCGCCGAGTCGCGTCGAGAGCTCAGGACTCAGGCCATAGCGCGCTGCGAGAGCGCTCGGGGCCGTGTAGCTGACCTTGGTCTGGCTTCCATCCGCCCAGATCAGCACCTTGAGGGGAAGATCGAGGGCGGCGAGCGGGGCTTTCTGCATCACCGGAGTTCCCGCCTGCGGAGATCCGAAGATCACCACCTTGGTATCGCGGAGCGTGAGGCCGGCACCTGCCGCGGCGCCGCTGTGATCGATCACCGCGAAGACCGTCAACCCTTTCGATGCCACGAGTGCAAGCAGCCGCTCGACGGTGTCCGCCACCGACTGTGGGCTCAGCTTCGTGATGACAGTGGATTCAAGTTGCGAGTTGTGGCCTGATTCGTCCGTAATCGCCGCTCCTCCGGGTTGGCTCAGTGGTGCAGTCGAGTCGTCTCAATGTCCTGATGGTTCAGGCCGAAGTAGTGGGCGACCTCGTGCAGCACTGTGTCGTGCACTTGGTCGACGAGTTGCTCGCGTGTCCAGCACCACCGTTCGATATGGTGCTGGAGCAGCACGATTCGCTTCGGATACCCGCTCGGGCTGAAGGTCGACTCGTTCGCACCCTGGAAGTAGCCGAGCACGCGCTCGTCGATCCCCCGGGCGCGGTCATCGTCGGTGGCCTCGGGCTGAATGGTGATCAGGAGGTTATCGGCGTCCATCCGAGCGCGGAGCGCGGTCGGGATGCTCTCCAGCGCGTCGGCGGCGATGCGCTCGAAGTCTTCCGTGGAGACGTGATACGCCACCCCCTGAGAATGTCACACGCCCGATGCCGAGGGCTGGTCAGGTGGTGCTTCGGGCCTCTTGCCCTATCCTCGTGCGGCCATGGCGCTCACCAACACCGATTTCGCCATCGAGGTCTCAGCGCTGCACAAGTCCTTCGGCAAGGTGCATGCGCTGCGGGGCGTCGACTTCGCGGTCCCTCGGGGGAGCGTGCTCGGCATGCTTGGGCCCAACGGCGCCGGCAAGACCACCGCGGTGCGTGTGCTGACGACGCTGCTGCGGCCGGATTCGGGGCGGGTCATCGTGGAGGGGTACGACGTGGTTCGTGACGCGGCTGCGGTGCGCCGCCGGATCGGCCTCGCCGGTCAGGCAACCGCGATCCAGCTCGAGCTGACCGGGCGCGAGAACCTCGAGATCATGGGCCGCCTCAACCACATGCCGCGATCGAGCGTCCGGGGCCGAGCCGCTGAGCTGCTCGAGCGCTTCGAGATCGCGGATGCGGCCGATCGACCGGCCAAGACGTACTCGGGTGGTATGCAGCGACGCCTCGACCTCGCGGCGAGCCTGATCGCCGAGCCCTCCGTGCTCTTCCTCGATGAGCCGACCACCGGTCTCGACCCCTACGGGCGCCTCGGCATGTGGGACATCATCCGCGAGCTCGTCGGCCGGGGCACCACGCTGCTGCTGACCACGCAGTACCTCGAGGAAGCGGATGAGCTTGCGAACACGATCGTCGTGGTGGATCACGGCGAGGTCATCGCCTCGGGAACGCCGGACCGGCTCAAGGACCAGGTGGGCGGCGATCTCCTCGAATTCACCGTTCCCGACCGCGCCCAACTCGACGACGCGGTGCGCGCCGTCGCCGGGCTGTCCGACTCCGCTCCGACTGTGGAGACCGATGCCAAGCGCATCAAGGTGCCCGTCGGGAGTGGCGGATCGACCGCGCTCGTGGAGGCGGTGCGGCGCCTGGACGCCGCCGGCGTCGTGACCGAGGACCTGGCGTTGCACCGACCGTCGCTCGACGACGTGTTCCTTGCGGTCACCGGCCATGCGGCCGAGGCCGCGCCGGACGGTGCCGCGAAGGGCCAGAAGAGCCCGGCCGCCGGAGTGGCATCGTGACCGCGATTGCAGAACCCCTGAAGTCCAGGGCTCGGCCCAGTGCCGCGCAGATGGCCCGCTGGGCAATCAGCGATTCGCTCGTCATGACCCGGCGCAACCTTCTCGTGTGGCTGCGAGTCCCGGCCTACATCGTCTTCACTGTGGTGCAGCCGGTGATCTTCGTGCTGCTCTTCCGCTACGTGTTCGGCGGGGCAATCCACGCGCCGGGGTCGGGCGGGTATGTCAGCTACCTGATGCCCGGCATCATCGGACAGACCGCGGCCTTCGCAACCTTTGCCACCGCAATCGCGCTGGCGCAGGAGGCGACGAAGGGAGTCATCGACCGTTTCCGCGCCATGCCCATGGCTCGCTCCGCCGTGCTCGCCGGACGGCTGATCGCCGACTCGATCCGCATGCTGATCGTGATCCTCGTGATCATCGGTGTCGGCTACGCGGTTGGGTTCCGCTTTCAGAATGGAGTCGCCGGCGCCGTCGGCATGGTGCTGCTCGCCGAGATTTTCGGCATCACGATCTGCTCCGTGTCGGCGTTCGTCGGGCTCGCGATCAAGGACGAGGAATCGGTGCAGGCCTTCGGGCTGATCTGGATCTTCCCGCTGACGTTTGTCAGCTCCGCGTTCGTGCCGATCGCGACCATGCCCGGCTGGCTGCAGGTGTTCGCGAACAACCAGCCGGTGACGCTCGTGATCAACGCGATGCGGGCCATGGCGCTCGGTGGACCGGACTTCCCGCTCAACCCGTCACTCTGGGAAAGCCTCCTGTGGCTCGCAGGCATCCTCATCGTCTTCGTCCCGCTGGCAGTGTGGAGCTACCGGCGAGTCGGTTAGGGCGACATCGGTCTTGAACGGCAGGAGCTGGGTCGAGACCGCGGAGCTCCGCATCGGCCTCGGCTGTATGCGTTTGCCGGTCGACGATGACGTGGCAGGCGAGACGATCGCCGCAGCCGCAACGGCCGGGATCACGATCTTCGATACCGCGCACGCGTATGGCAGCGACGATACGGCGTCGGGACAGAACGAGCGGGTCCTGGCCCAGGCGCTGCGCGCGTGCGGCGCGGATCGTCGGGCGAGGATCGTCACCAAAGGTGGCATGACCCGCCCTGAGGGCGCCTGGATACCGGACGGCCGCGGCAAATCGATGCACGCGGATTGCGAGGCAAGCCTCGAAGCGCTTGGCGGCGTGACCATCGACCTCTACCTGATCCACGCCCCAGACCCGCGAACGCCGTGGCCCACGTCGGTGCGCGCGCTGGCGCGACTGCTGGACGAGGGCATGGTCAGCCATGTGGGACTTTCCAATGTCACCCGTCGTCAACTGGAGGAGGCCGTCGACCTTGTCGATGTCACCGCCATCGAGGTGGCGCTGAGTGCACTCGACGACACGGCCGTCCGGGGAGGGCTGCTCGAGCTCTGCAGCGAGCGCGGCATCGCGGTCATCGCCCATTCGCCGCTCGGCGGCCCACGCCGCGCCCGTGCACTCGCGCGGCGACCGGAACTCGTGGAAATCGCAGGTGCTCGCGATGCAACTCCGGAGGAGGTGGCGCTCGCCTGGGTGCTCGACCTCTCCCCTCTGATCATCGCCATCCCGGGAGCACGGCGGCCGGAGACGGCGCGGTCGGCGGCCCGCGCAGCCTCAATCGTGTTGACACAACGCGAGAGATCCACCCTCGCCGCCGCGTTCGGCTGGCCGCAAGCAGGACCTGCCAAGAGCTCCGCACCCGCGAAGGGCACGGCTGAGGTCGTGGTGGTCATGGGCGTTCCCGGCGCTGGGAAGAGCCGTCACGCTGAGGACTATGTTGCGCGCGGGTACGTTCGTCTGAACCGTGACGAACGCGGAGGGTCGCTGCGCGAGATCAGCGACGCGCTCGACGCCGCGCTGGCTTCAGGTGAGCGTCGAATCGTCCTCGACAACACCTACCTTAGCCGCGCGGCGCGCAGTCACATCATCGAGAAAGCTGCACGGCATGGAGCCGTGGTCCGCTGCATCTGGATCGACACGCCACTCGCTCAGGCGCAGGTGAACATGGTCGAGCGTCTCCTCGACCGCTTCGGCTCGCTGCCGGACCCCGATCAGATCAGCGAAATGGCTCGCCGCGAGCCGGGACTGCTCAGTCCGACCAGGCAGATGCGCGCATTCCGTGAGCTCGAGCCGCCGTCGACGGATGAGGGCTTCGTTGAGGTGCAGCGGCAGGCATTCGAACGCTCGCCGCGCGTGTCGGCGAAGACCAACGACGCAGCGGCCGTGTTCGTGGCGGCCGGCGCGCTGTCCCGTCCGGGTTGGGAAGCTGCGGTGTCCACCACCACACCTGCATCCCCGCACTTGCTCTTCGACTGGAGACCGGGTGCGGGCACCGAAGTGCTCGATGCAGATGTGGCCCGGCTTGCGGCGACCGTGAGCGGTCCCGTCACCCCCGCGATCTGCCCGCATCCGGGTGGCGCACCCGTGTGCTGGTGCCGGCCACCACTTCCCGGGCTCATCCTCGAATTCGCGCGCACACATGGCGTCGACGTGACCCGCTCGGTGCTCGTCGGTACCGGTCCCGCCCACCGCACGCTTGCAACGACCATCGGTTCGCACTACCGCGCATTGGACAGCAGCGAACAGCGCTGAACTGAGAGAGTACCCACATGGCGGAGCACTACGGCGCGCGCTTCTTCGGCGAGCGAGAGGCTGCGGTCTATGACCAGCAAGAGGCCGCCATGTTCGACCCGGCGGTCGTGACCCCGATGGTCGACGTGCTCGCGGACCTCGCCGGTGACGGTGACGTGCTGGAGATGGGCATCGGGACGGGCCGCATCGCGCTCCCGCTCGTGGCGCGCGGGATTCGCGTGCACGGTGTCGATGCGTCGTCGGCGATGGTCGCGAAACTGCGCGCGAAACCGGGCAACGACGCAATCGACGTCGCCATCGGCGACTTCTCGACCACCCGAGTCGACGGCCAGTTCAGCCTCGTCTACCTGATCTTCAACACGATCTTCAATCTCAAGACGCAGGACGAACAGGTTGCGTGCTTCGCGAATGCCGCGACACATCTCGCGCCTGGTGGCCACTTTGTCATCGAGCTCGAGGTTCCCAACCTGCGACGGCTGCCACCCGGCCAGGATGTCTTCGTCTTCCGCGTCGACGCACGCACCATGTCGTTCGACACGTACGACGTCGTCACCCAGGGCCTCACCTCGAATCACTTCGTGCTCGAGGAGGACGGTAGGGTGAGCTCGTACCCCGTGGAAGGGCGCTACGCGTGGCCGTCAGAGCTCGACCTCATGGCACGCGTCGCGGGCCTGCGCCTTCGTGAACGCTGGGGTGGATGGAAACGAGAGCCGTTCACCAGCCTCAGCCGTTCGCATGTGTCGATCTACGAAAAGACCTGAGTGATATCGGTCGCTATGGATGCGACGGTGCAGGCGGAGCACCCGCGAGCTCGAACATGAGGTCATCGATGTAGCAGTAGTACCAGTCCTCACCGGGCTCGTACGAGCGGATGATCGGATGACCGACCTTGTGGAAGTGGACCGTGGCATGTTTCAGGGGCGAGTTGTCGCAGCACCCGACATGCCCGCATTCCTGGCAGACACGCAGGTGCACCCAATCGTGCCGTCCGAGGGCAAGGCAGTCGACACAACCGGTTCCCGATGGCGTCACATCCTTGATCTGGTCAAGATGCCCGCAGACTTTGCTCATGTGGATCTCCTCGAACCGTGGGCGGTGGAAGACGGTGTGGGCTCGGCGAATTCCGTCAACTCCCTGCTCCACGCCATACGTTTCGCCATTCCCTCATACGACGATGTGAGGAACTCGTGAAGAGCGCGTCGCGGATCCGCGCTCGAGCGCGCGTCGTCGTACAGGTAGAGAAACTCGCCCGCGGTCGAGCTCCAGCCGGCCTCCCGTGGCTGCAGCGCGACATCCTGTATGCCTTCCGGCGCCGGGTACGCATAGGCGAAGAACGCCGGTGACGCGAGGCGGTGGTCGCCGGGCCACCAGCCGGCACAGATCAGTTCAGCGTCTGAGCCGAAATGCCTGATGACACCGTCGCCGGTATCCGGCTGCACGAGCCGGCCTGAGTATCGCGTGAGGGCGAGGTCGAAGCTGCCCCAGAAGAAGTGCACCGGGGACGTGCGGCCGCGAAACCGAGCGCGGTGCTCCTTCATCACCACGTCGATCATCGAGAGCACGTGGTGAAAGCGCTCCGCCTGTGATCCGTCGTACGTGGCGTGCACGCGATCCTCCGGGAACGGAATCGGATCCGGTACCTCCGACGGGGTCTCGGAGATGGCGACGTCGATCCCCATGCGTCGCAGCGCCGCCATGACGTCGGCGTAGAAGTCGGCCACCGCGCCGCCGAGCGGGCGGCGCTCAGTCCTTCCATCGCTCCCGCGGAGCACGAGCACGTGGTCGTGGAGGTCGAGCTCGGCGTCAAACGTTCGCAGGCCGAACGGCACTGGGGAGGTCGCCAACCCCCGGGCGGTGACGTAGAGCGCGACGTTAGCCCATCCCGGCTCGAAGGGGCTGAGCGCGAGGCGAAGCTTGCCGATCACCTGCGCATACATGTGCAGGGTGTCCCGAGTGTCGCGCCACTCCTCATACGGCAGAGCCAGCCACTCCCCGGCAGCGTCGCCCATCCGTCAATGATGAGCCTGCGGCCCCCTGCTTCGACTCGACGCCCGAGCTTGTGGCGCACCGCGCCGAAGGCTAGTCTGTCGGCTCCGTGACCGACGTTCCGGCGACGTCCGCCCCCGCGCCGCGCGCGTCCACCTGGGCGCCGTTGCGCTTCGGCGTGTTTCGCGCCATATGGCTCGCTGTCCTGGTCAGCAACATCGGTCTGTGGATGCAGACCGTCGGGGCGCAGTGGCTCCTCGTCGACCAGCCCCACGCGTCGATCCTGGTGGCGTTGGTCCAGACCGCCGACATGCTCCCTGACGTGATCTTCGGCGTGGTGGGCGGCGTCCTCGCCGACATGTTCGACCGGCGCCGTTTGCTCATCGCCGTCCAGGCCTTCATGGCGGTGACCGGTCTCGGGCTCACCCTGCTGACGTTCGCCGGTCAGATGCCCCCGGCGCTGCTGCTGATCTTCACCTTCGTGCTCGGCTCGGGCTCGGTCATCTCCCTGCCGGCGTACCAGTCGCTCATTCCCGATCTGGTTCCCCGCGACCAGATTGCCGCGGCCTCGACGCTTGGGTCGATCAGCGTCAACCTCGCTCGCGCGGTCGGACCCGCGATCGCCGGCGTGTTGATCGCCCGTGTCGGCGTCGGCGCGGTCTTCGCCATCAACGCCGCGGCATTTCTCGCTTACGGCATCGTGGTGGTCGCATGGCACCCAAAGACCGCGACGTCGAGCCAGCTCCCGGAACACTTCGTCTCGGCCCTTCGCGCCGGTGGCCGGTACGTGCGCTATTCGCCGGTGGTGCGGCGCATGCTCCTGCGCTCCGCGTTCTTCCTGGTGCCGGGCAGCGCGGTCTGGGCTCTCCTGCCGCTCGTGGCGACGCAGCGCCTGCACATGAGCGCGAGCGGGTACGGTTTGCTTCTCGGTGCGCTCGGAGTCGGCGCAGTCGCGGGCTCGTTTGCCATACGTCAACTCAGGACGCGACTCTCGCCGAACCTGCTGCTGTTTGCGTGCAGCGTTGTCTATGCGGCTGTGACGGTCGTGGTTGTGCTCGTTCCCAACATCTTCGTGGTGGTGGTCGCGCTGCTGCCGGCGGGCCTTGCGTGGATGACGGTGCTGTCGACGATGAACGCGTCGTTGCAGCTCTTTCTTCCGCAATGGGTGCGCGCTCGCGGGCTCTCCGTGTACCTCACCGTGCTGTTCGGGAGTCAGGCTGTCGGTGCGGTGGTCTGGGGTGCCGCCGCCGCGCCGAAAGGCGTGGTGCCCGCGTTCCTCATCGCCGCAGGGCTGATGCTTGTCGGTGCCGCAACGATCAGGATCTGGCCGCTCATCGATACCGCCGGCATGGACCGGCGAACGGTCGCACGATCGGAACCGCAGCTCACGTTCAGTGCCGAGCCCGACGAGGGACCGGTCGTGGTCAGATGCCTCTACACGATCGCACCAGATCGCGTCGCTGCCTTTCTGGAGGCGATGGTCCGCGTCCGCCTGTCCCGACTTCGCACCGGCGCGATCCAGTGGGGGCTGTTCCGTGTCGGCGAGACGCCCCACGAGTTCGTCGAGCTCTTCGTGGTCGCATCATGGGATGAGCACCTGCGCCAGCACTCGGATCGATTAACTGGCACGGATGCGCAGTACCTCGATTACGCGCGCTCGATGTCAGATCCCGAGCCACGCACCTCGCACCTGCTGGCCGCAGAGCTGCCGGACTAACCTCAGCTCGCGGCCCCCTCGTCCTGCATCTCGAGCCATACCAGCCCTTGCAATCCAACGCGGAATCGTCCGCCCGCGCGGACGACCACCATGAGCATGCTCCCGCAGGTCGCGCAGCGAAGAACCGCACCCGGCGACAGTGGTGTCATGTAGAGATGCTGGGCGCCCATCTCACCCTCGGCGCCACATGTCGCACACGCGCCGCGCACGCTCGTGAACTCGTGCACAAAGACGTCCCGAAGCAGCCCCGCTGCCGCGTTGCCATCGAGTCGCAACTCTTGTTCGGTAATGGCCATGTCACCCTCCGGTTGGACCAAATCGTTCGGTTTTGATGCGCGCCGGCTCGTGTCCGAGGTTGACGAGGGCGTTTGCGGCAGTCTCGACGAGCGGAGTCGGCCCGCAGATGAAGGTCCACGGCCGCTCCGCCGGTGGCCAGGCGACCGCGCTCAGCATGTCGGTGTCGATGCGCCGGTGCAGACCCGTCCAGCCCGGCGGCTGCTGGCGCGTCAGCGTCAGCATCACCTCCAGTCCGTTTTCCATCGCGACCAGTTTGTTCAGCTCATCGCGGTAGATGACCTCGTCGAGTGAGCGCGATGAATAGAGCAGACGCGCCGGCACGGTGCTCCCGGCAGCCTGCCGGAGCCGGAGCATCGCCATGAGCGGACAGAGTCCCGATCCGCCTGCAACGAGGAGCAGCGGACCGCCGACTGCGGGCGCCCACACGAAGTACCCGCCGATCGGACCACGAAGTTCCACCTGGTCACCGGCATGCAACTCACCGGCGAGATACGGGGAAACCTCGCCGTCGTCAAGCCGCTCGATGGTGAGCGTGAGTCGCTCATCGGTGGATGGGGGCGACGCGATCGAGTAGCTGCGCTGCGTCTGGTATCCATCGTCGGCAGTCAGGCGCACATCCACGTGCTGGCCGGCTTGATGTCCCGGCCATCCCGGAACCGCGAGCACTAGGCTCCGCACACGTGGGGTCTCATCGACGAGGTCGACGACCTCGGCGGTGCGCCAGATCAGTCGCCGCTGTAGCGCTGTTCCAACCACGGGTCGCCATACATGTGGTAGCCGTACGTCTCCCAGAAGCCTGGCGTGTCCTCGTTCATCAGCCGCAGACCGCGCACCCATTTGGCGCTTTTCCAGAAGTACAGATGTGGGACCAGCAGTCGCGCCGGGCCACCGTGCTGACTCTCGAGCGGCTTCCCGTCGTATGCGTATGCGATCCAGGCCTTGCCGCCGGTGAGGTCCTCGAGCGGCAGGTTGGTCGTGTACCCACCATCACAAAATGCCATCACGTAGTCCGCCGCCGTCTCGACGCCGTCAAGCAGCGTGTCGACAGAGACGCCCTCCCACGTGGTGTCGAGCTTGGACCACTTCGTGACGCAATGGATGTCGCGCGTCACCGTCTCGCTCGGCAGCGCACGCAGCTCCGCCCATGTCCAGCGCTTCGCCGTATCGACCTCGCCTTCGATGGAAAACGTCCACGCGTCGAGCGACGGGTGCGGTGTCGGGCCGGCAGAGAGCACGGGGAAGTCGTGGACGACGTACTGACCCGGCGGCACGCGCGCATCTCGCGGTTTATCGCGGGGACGGCCCTTGAACCCCCTGCTGATGAAGCTCACGCTGCAACCTCCACACCGTCATTGTGAGAGGCGCTCGATCGGTCCGCAAGGCTGCGGGCTCGTGGCTGACCCTTGGGCGTCAGACGTTTGGGAACGTCCCGATAGGGTATGGTGACGACATCACCTCGAATCTCGAGGGGTATCGCTCGTGGTCGTCATTCCTTCTCGAACGGACGCGCTGCGTCTGTTTTTCGTACGAGAAGGAATTGGAGAGACCAGAGTGACTGGTACCGTCAAGAAGATCGTCGCCGAACGCGGCTTCGGCTTCATCACCGCAGAGGATGGACAGGAGTATTTCTTCCATCGCAGCGGACTCGATAGTTCGCTGACCTTCGAAAACCTCACGGGCGATGAGCGCGTGAGCTTCGAGATCGAGCGGAGCGACAAGGGCCCGCGTGCCCGCCAGGTCCGGGCGGCCTGATCATCGCTGCGTGAGGCATTCCGGTCATCGCCGATCCGTCGGCGATGACCGGAACCTCGATTCGCCGTATAGAGTGGACTCATATGGCGGACGAAAACCCACCGGCAGATGCGTCGGATACTGAGGACGAGAAGTCGCCACCGGCGGACGAGAGCTACCTGCTCGGTGCCGAAGGCGTGGAAGAGCAGGTCCTCGCTGATCTGGCCCGCACCGAAGCGGCGCTCAATGATCCGGACGAACCTGCTGACGAGAGCGACGGCGCTGTTGTTTGACGCTGTCTAGACCGCAGGGCCAGGTGTCGAAGCGCGCGCACCGGCGACTGCCTGTGCCGGTTCAGCGAGCGGTCACCGCTGCGGTCGGCCTTGGCGGCATCGCCGCGGTCATCCTCTTTCTGAACCCGGCAAAGGTGGGGAGCGCACTCGAGCATTTCCAGCTCGCGCTCATCGCGCCGATCCTTGCGCTCTCGGTGCTCGTCTACATCCTGCAGGGAATTCGCTGGCACTACCTGCTCACCGACGTGGGGACCAAGCTGCGCTTGCGGGACACGATCCTGATCAATCTCGCCGGGCAGACGATCACCGCACTCGTGCCACTCGGCGACCTCACCCGCGCGGCGTTCGCCAGCACTGCCGACGGCACCGATTTCGGCACCGTCGCAGCCACCGTGACCGTGCAGGAACTCTCCTACATGCTCTTGCTCATTCTCTCGGCACTGCCGGCGATCCTCGCGCTCGGTTACGGGCTCGCAGCAGTGATTCCCGTGGCGCTCGGTATCGCACTGATCATCGTCGTCCTCACGGTGTCACCGGTGTTCTGCCGCTTCCATGACCTGGTTGCGCACATTCCCTTTCTCAACCGGATCCTCCCAGCCATCGATGAGTTGCAGCAGGAGACTTCCACGCTGCTGCACCGCACCGACGCGCTCGCCCTCTCCGTGCTCGACGCCGCTCGGGTCGTGGTCGCCGTGACCGCCTTCTGGCTGGTGTTGCAAGGCCTTGAGCCGGGCAGGATCGGCTGGTGGCAGGCCGCATTCGTGCTTGCGCTGTCGACCATCGGCGGTGCGGTCAGCTTGATACCCGGGGGTGTCGGCGCCAATGAGGCCAGCGTGGCCGCCCTGCTCATCTTCCTGGGCTTCAATACCGGCGCCGCCGGCGGTGCGGCGATCATCCAGCGCGGGCTCATGACCGGGCTGTCGCTGATCCTCGGGTTTGGCGCATACCTGGCGATCAACAAGCGACTCCACCTCGGTGGAATCTTCCAGCTGTTCGCGCGACGACCCGCGCCCGCCCAAGCGTAAGCCACCGAGCCGCGCCACACTTCGTCCATCGTGGACGCGACTCCGATTGCAAAGATCCTGCCGCGGAGCCCCACCGATGCGGTCATGGCGCGCCCGGCGTTGGAGCAGCTCGTCACCACGGCACGAAACCGTCGTCTTACGGTGGTGGTCGCAGAGGCGGGATTCGGTAAGTCGACACTGCTTGCGTCGTGGTGGGAAGCGGTCCCGTGTGCCTGGTACACGGCCGATCACCGCGACGTGGACCTGCCCACCCTGGGAAGGCAGCTGAGCGACGCGCTCCGCCTGCGCGTCCCTGACATTCCCAGCGACATGAGCTGGCTCGCCGAGGGCGCCGGCGGTCCCGAACTGGAGCAGTTCCTTCGCGCCGACGCGCTCGCAGCCCAGCTGGCCGAGATCCTGCACGCGCAGCTCTCGACCGACCTCCTCCTGGTCATCGACGACGCGCACGAGCTGGAGCTGTCCAGCCCGTCGGCCCGGCTCATCGAAGCGCTGTGCCGGCATGCGCCGCCCCGTCTCCACCTGGTCATCTCCGGACGGCGGCAACCGCCATTCCAGATCGAGCGTCTGCGTGGACAGGGACAGCTCCTCGAGATCGACGGCAGCAAGCTCGCATTTACCGTGGAAGAGGTGGCAGCGCTGGTTGTGGACCGGCTCGGCATCGAGACCGAGGACCTCGCGCCGGAGATTCACCGCCTCGCCGGCGGGTGGCCGGCCGCCGTCAGCCTCGCGATCGAGGCACTGAAGTCCTCCCCGCCCGAAACCTGGAGCAGCGTGTTCGCGGGGATCGACAAACCGGATGCCCCGCTCTTCTCGTACCTCGCCGAGGAGGTGTTCGCCCACCATCCCGACGCCGTCCGCGACCTGGTGGGCAGGCTCGCGCTCTTCGAGCGATTCACCCCGGACCTCTGCGAGGCGATTGGGCTCGCCGGCTCGAGATCGATCCTTGCCGAACTGACCCGCCAGGGTCTCTTCGTCGAGCGGGGACCCGATGGATCGCTGGCGCTGCGAACGCTGATCAGGGATTTCGCCATCGAGTCGCTCCCGGTGCCCGAGGTCGAGGCGAAGCGTCTCCGCGTGGCGGCCGCGGCGCGGCTGGCAGATGCCGGTAATGCCGCGGAGGCGATGCAGGTTCTGCTGGCGGCAGGTGCCGTGGAACAGCTGGCCGCGATTGTCGTGAAGGAAGGTTCGCGGCTGCTCGCCTCCGGCCAGATCGCAACCGTCCTCGCGGCGTGCCGGGCCATCCCATCTCCACTCCGAACCGCCGGCATCGAGCAGCTGGAAGGCGAAGCGCAGCAGATCCAGGGCGACTGGAGCGAGGCGATGACGTGCTTTCAACGTGCGGCTGCCGGACGCGAGGCGCTGCCGGCGGAGCTCGCCTGGCGGATCGGCCTCATCCACTACCTGCGCGGCGAGCCCGACGCGGCACTGGCCGTCTACCAGCGCGGGGTCAACGATGCGGGGGCCGATCCAGTGGAGATGGCGCTGCTCCTCGCCTGGATGTCGACCGCGCACTGGATCCGCGGGGACGTCGAACCGTGCCGGGAACTGGCAACCCGAGCGCTGACTGCGGCGAACGCGTGCGGCGATCACCGAGCGCTCGCCGCCGCACACACGGTGATGGCCATGCTGGCGGCGCTCGACGGCGACCGGCGGGCCAACGACGCGCACTACCTCCTTGCCCTGCGTGCGGCCGAAGAGGCGTCGGACGTCCTTCAGGTGGTGCGCATCCGGACCAATCGCGGCTCCCATTTCATGGAGGAGGGCTCGTATCGAGAGGCGCTCCAGGAGCTGGACGTGGCGGTGCGCCTCGCTGAGCTGACCTCGTTCGCCAGCTTCCTCGCTCTCAGCCTCAGCAACCGCGGGGAGACCAAGCTGCGCATGGGGCGCATCGAGGAGGCGCTCGCCGACCTCGAGGCGTCGCGGCTTCGCTACCGGCAGATCGATTCGGACATGGTGTCGTATCCCCTGCAGCTGATCGGCGAGATCTACAGCGAGCGCGGGAATCTCGCCCAGGCGCGGGCCATGCTCGAGGAAGCGCTCGAGGTGGCAGAGGCGTCTGGCGATGTCCAGGGGGTGGTTCCGGCCCTCGCCTGCCTGGCCACGGTGGTCGCCGGCGAGGATCCCGAGCGAGCCCGGACGCTCGCCGACCGGGCAGTGGCATACGGCACCGGAATGTCATATGTCGTCGCGCTGCTCGCCGACGGGTGGGTCGCGGCGGCAGCTGGTGACATGGTCCACGCGCGAAAGGTGGCGGCCGAGGCCGAGTCAGCGGCCCGATCCCGCCACGACCGTGCAGGGCTCGCCGATGCCATTGCCCTCGCCGCCATCAGCGCGGAGGACCAGCGAGTCACCGCCAGGCGCCTCGCCGAAGCCGGCACGATCTGGCGCGAGGTCGGGAATGCACTCGGCGAGGCGAAGGTGGATCTCGTGCGCACGTCGATCGACCGGGGACCAGGGTCGGCGGCGCTGCGTCACAAGGCCGAGCGCGACCTCGAGATGCTCGGAGTCCGCGCACATCAGACCGGCAACGTGGCCGCAGGACTGCTCGCATTCCTCAGTCCGCGCGACCGTGTCGCGGTGCGGGTTCAGTCCCTCGGCGGCTTTTCGGTGATGCGTGACGGCGAGCTCGTCAAGGTTTCCGAGTGGCAGTCGAAACGGGCGAGGGAGCTGCTGAAGTTGCTCATTGCACGCCGAGGCCGGCCGGCGACTCGCGGCTACCTCATGGAAACGCTGTGGCCGGACGACGAACCTGACCGCGTCGCCAATCGCTTGTCTGTTGCCTTGACCACAGTCCGTGGCGTGCTCGATCCCCAACGCCACTTTCCTCCTGACCACTTCTTGATGGGAGACAAGGACGCCGTCTCACTCAACCTCGACGCGGTCGACGTCGACATGGAACACTTCCTGGCGGCGACGGCAGACGGGCTAGACTGCCTCCGGCGCGGCGACAGTGCCCGCGGGCTGCCGACTCTGAGCTCGGCCGCCGCCATCTACGCGGGCGACTTCCTCGAGGAGAACCCCTACGACGATTGGGCGGTGCCCGTTCGTGAGGCAGCCCGCGCGGCATATATCTCGGCACTCCGTCTTCTGGCTCGTCACGCCGTCGATTCCGATGGTGCAGTGACCCATCTGCTTCGCATCCTCGAAACCGATCGGTACGACGAGGAGGCGCATCTCGGCCTCGTGCGCGCACTCGCCGACACCGGCCGTCACGGAGAGGCGCACCGCCACTACCTCAACTACCGCCGGGCGATGGACGAGCTCGGCGTCGAACCCTCACCATTCCCGGGAAGCCGGCGAGGTGCGACGGCCAGCAGCAGACCCTCGGTCACCTTCAGCCAACCTTAAGCGGCCCACTTACGCTCGCCGCCATGGACACATTCATGGTCCGGGTCTGGACGCCCGGCGAAGCCGACTGGTCACCGGGGGTGCGCGGTACCGCCACCCACCTTGCCTCTGGCAGGCAGGTCACATTCACCGAGGCGGACGGGTTGATCGCTTTCCTCGCCGAGGCGATTCCACCTGGCGAGAAGACCGACGACGACACGCAGCCAATTACGAGTACTAGCCATGTACGTCTCTAACTCGAGACGCGACACAAGGGAGAGAGCCGGATGAACCGTGCACTGTCACTAGGAATGACCGCAATCGGCGTGAGCCTGCTCGCGGCGTGCGGCGCCGCGAGCAATGGTGGCTCACCCACCGCGGCGCCAACCGGCGCGAATGCGCCGCCCCCCACTGCTGCGCCGACCCCGACGGCGGCGCCGACCCCATCACAGACCGCGGCGCCGACGGCGCTCGACCCGTGTCAGATGGTGACCCAATCGGAAGCGTCGTCGCTCACCGGCGTCGCCTACGGAGCTGGGACAGAGGGGACGACTTCCGGCGGCGGCAAGACCTGCGTCTACGGCGCTCAGACACTCAACGTCTTCTCAGTGCTTCTGGCCGTCGCGTCGGATGCCGCCACCGCTCAGGCCGACTGGGCGGCGGAGGAGGCGCAGGTCAAGTCGGCGCTCGACGAGGCTGCGAAGGGATATGCGTTCACCTTCAACGTCAACGACGTCTCCAACATCTCCGGCGCCGACATGGCCGCCGTCGGGACGGGGAGCGGGAACATCGCCGGGCAGACGCTCGGTGTGGCGGGCGTCTATCTCCTCAAAGGCCCGGTCTTCGTCTCGTACTCGGATCTCGTGCTGGGCCACGCGGCCCCGAGCACCTCGGCACTGGAAGGTGAGGCGAACACCGTGGTCGGACGCATGTCGTGAGGGGGGCCAGACCTCCGCGCTGAGGCTTGGGTGCGAGGGCGGGGGGTCGGTTGACTGCAACCGGCCCCCGCGCTCAGCCCAGTCTTCGGTTCACGACAACGGCGGTGCGATCAGTCGTCCGCGAGCGTGATGCGATGCCCAGCCTGGGTCAACGAGCCCGACGGACACAGCCACGTCATCACATCGACCGTCAGGCGTCCCGCCACAACCGCGGGATCCATCTCCGCCAGCTCGCGCGCCCGTGCCAGGGATCCCGTCCGGTAGAAGGCGAGGCCGCGGAGCGACTCGTCGGGCTGATCCATGACCGGCCCGTTGGTGGCGATGTCACCGGACGCCCGAAGTGACGCGTGGTAGCTGAGGTGCTCGCGTTGGATCCGCTCGATGGTTTCCTCGTCGTACGCGGGTGCGTCCGGAGGACGGCGAAGCAGGACCAACTCGAAGGATTCCAGTTCCACGGTCACTCTCCTGGGTAGCGTGATGGTCTGAGACGTCGCAGATACGGCTTTTTAGTGAGGGGGTATAGACTGCGGCGCGATCCGGCAATTCGTGGAGGGGCTCCGATGGGTCTGGCAGTCCTGTTGATCGGCACCCGCAAGGGGCTGATGATCGCTCGCAGCACCGACGATCGCCGCACATGGACGGTGGATGACTTTCAGTTTCTCAACCAGGAGGTCTACTCGGTCGCCATCGACACGCGACGCGAGAGGCCTCGGATCCTCGCCGGCGTGGGGGAAGGACATTGGGGTCCGTTGCTGACGTACTCGGACGATTTGGGCAAGTCCTGGACCGAGCCCGAGGAGCCGCCGATCGGGTTCCCACCAGGCAGTGAGGCATCGGTCGCCCGTGTCTGGCAGATCCAACCGGCGACCGACCAGCAACCGGACGTCATCTACGCCGGAGTCGAACCGCATGCCCTGTTCCGATCGGAGGATCGAGGGGAGAGCTTTGCTCTCGTGCAGGGATTGTGGGAGCACCCCGACCGGCCGAGTTGGGTGCCCGGAGGGGGCGGCGCCTGTCTGCATACCGTCCTCCCACATCCAACCGATCCCGACGATGTGCTGGTTGCCATGTCCGCTGCAGGCGTCTATAGGACCCGCGACGGCGGGGCGACGTGGCACGCGGCAAACCGAGGAATCCAGGTAGCGCATGTGCCCGAGGATCAGCGCTTCCCGGAGTTCGGGCAGTGCGTCCACAAGGTCGCCTTCCACCCAGACCGCCCGCAGCGGCTGTTTGCCCAGAATCACTTCGGCGTGTATCGCAGCGAGGACCGCGGCGATTCGTGGACGGCGATCGAGTCGGGCCTGCCGAGTAATTTCGGGTTCGCACTTGTCGCGCATCCCCGCCGGCCCGACACGCTCTACCTGTTTCCGCTCCAGGCGGACGCGGAGCGATTTCCGCCAGACGCGAAGTTGCGTGTCTACCGAACCGAGGATGCGGGCGAGAACTGGGAGCCAGTGGCGAAAGGTCTGCCTACCGAACCGTATTACGCGGCCGTCCTTCGGGACGCGATGGTCGCCGACTCGGGAGACCCGGTGGGCGTCTACTTCGGGACGAGGCTCGGCGAGGTCTACGCGAGCCGGGATGATGGGGACACCTGGTCGCTGATCGCCAGCCACCTGCCCGACATCCTGTCCGTGCGAGTCGCCGAGGTCGCGTGACCTCGCGGCTGCTCCTGCCTGCGGCGCTGCGCCGTTACGCCGGAGACCAGGCCGAGGTGGAGATGAGCGGCGGCACGCTCGGTGAGGCGCTCGACGACCTGGCCCAGCGCCTTCCGCAGCTGGAGCGGCGCCTTCGCGATGAGCAGGGACAGTTGCGGCCCCATGTCCTGATGTTCGTCGACGGAGTCAGCGTGAGAAGCGGCGCTCCCATGGAGACATCCGTCGGCGACGGCGCCGAGGTGTTCGTGGCCCCCGCGGTATCAGGCGGCCGCAGCTAGCGGCTCAGACGCGCACAGGCTCCAGCCAGCGGTGGGCCCACTTGCCCAGCGCCTCGATCGCCTCGTTGAGGTCTTGTCCGGCCTCGGTAAGCGCGTACTCAACGCCGACGGGCGGTCCGGGGAGCACGCGTCGCGAGACCAGCCCGGCGGTCTCGAGCTCGCGAAGCCGATCGGCGCAGAGGCGCTCGGACATCCCGGGAACCGCGCTGACCAGGACGTTGAAACGAACAGGACCGCGCATCAGGATGCTGACGATCGCGCCAGTCCAGCGCTTGCCGATCAGCTCGACCGCCTGGTGGTAAATGGCGCAGACGACGCCCGGTTCGTGAGCGACGACGGGCGGATCCGCGGTTGCGGAGTCGGGCGCTGCAGCCATGCCCCAATCATACCTCGGCCACGTACACTTGACATTGTTACTTATTATCTGTAAGCTAAGTACAATCCATCAGTTCTCTCAGCGCAGGAGCTCGTCCAATGAACACCGGTCTACTCATCCTCCGTCTCTTCGTCGGCCTCGCACTTGCAGCCCATGGCGCCCAGAAGCTCTTCGGCTGGTGGGGCGGCCCGGGCGTCGGCGGGTTTCGCCAGCACCTGATGCGCATGCGCTTCAGGCCCGCTTCCCTCTGGGTCGCCGGAGCCATCGGCAGCGAGATCGGTGGCGGCTTGCTCCTGGCGCTTGGATTGCTGAGCCCCCTGGGCTCGGTTGGGGTCGGAGCGGCGATGCTCATGGCGATCGTCTCGGTCCACTGGGGCAAGGGCTTCTTCGGTCAGGGCGGTGGCGTTGAGATCCCCCTGCTCTATCTGGTCCCTGCTGCCGCGCTCGGCATCACCGGCGCTGGTTCGTACTCGCTCGACTCTCTCTTGGGGATCACACTCCCCGAGCCGGTCACTGGCATCGTCGTCGCGGCAGTGGCCGTCGCCGGAGTCGCGATCGGCATGTTGGGACGTCACCCGGCCATCGAGCGGGCGTCCGAACAGCTCGCCGCCTGACGCTCCAACGCTGACCGCCGGCGCCCGGTATGTCCCGGGTCGCCGGCGGCGGTGTTCCCTGACCCGCCCGTAACCCCGGCACCGCGCATCGAGTTTCGCCTTGTGATGACACAAATGAAGGTCTCGATGGGGTTCGTGACAGCCTGTGCGGGAACCGCATGCCTGCTCGCTGCCTGTGCGGCTTCGCCGAAGCCGAGCCCATCGCCGTCCGCAACCGCGAACCTGGCAGCAACTGCCGTGCCGTCGCCGACCGCTACATCGTCACCCACGACAACAACGACGCCTACCGCAACGTTCTCGCAGCCACCGTCCGGGCCACCCGTCATCACCGCGCTCTGCGCACCGAACAGCACGGAGTTCGCCTGGCAGGTTTCAAGCAGCGATACCGGACTGGCTGACTACAACGTGGATGTGAGCTTCAACGCGAGCGCAACGTTTCCCGTCGAGGAGACCGGAGCGACGCAGCCATACACGTTCGATACACCCAACGGCGGCGCGTACACACTGATCCAGGTGCGTTGGGATTCCTACCCCTCGTTGGTGTCCAACGGCACCGAAGCTGACTCCTACCCTTGCGTCACGCCGAAGCTCACGATCACAACCAGCTGCGCTTACCGCGGTGCACTGCCGGATGGCGACGTGTCGTTCACGGGTGGCGTCGAGGGCATGCTGTTCGATATCTACGGGCCAGAAACACACAGCGGAGCGTTCCCGTCCTACGGATTCGTCCCAACGGACGCCACTCGGGGCGGCGACGATGGGTCGGTTGCAGCCGGCTCATATGAGTACGCGTATGTCGTGCCCGGCAGCCAGACACACACGATTGACGGCTCATTCACCATCGGGACGTGTCCGCCGTCGTGAGGCTCTCGCCGGGTGATCGTCCCGCTTAGGTGACCGGACTCGCAGCTCGCTAGGGTTGGAAGGATGACCGACCAGCACGCCGCGGCGGCCAGGGTCGCGGCCGTTTACAACGCCGCCAGTGACCGCTACACGGCGCCGTCTCTCAGCTTTTGGAACCGGTACGGCGCAGCGACGGTGCGTCGCATGGGGCTGCAATCGGGGGCTCGCGTCCTCGATCTGTGTTGCGGCGCCGGCGCCTCCGCACTCGCTGCCGCACGAGTCGTCGGTCCTTCCGGCCAGGTCCTGGCCATCGACCTCTCCCCTCGCCTGCTCGAGCTGGCAGCGCGCCGGGCGGCTCACGACGGTCTGGCCAACATCGAGTTCCGCTGCGCGGACGCCACCGCAGCCGGGCTACCAAGCGAATCGTTCGACGCCATCGTCTGTGTCTTCGGTGTCTTCTTCGCCGCCGACATGCCCGACTTCGTTGCCGAGATGTGGCGCCTCCTGGCTCCTGAAGGCGCACTCGCCATCACCTCCTGGGGCCCGCACCTGTTCGAGCCGGGAAACGGTCTCTTCTGGCAGGAGGTGGCTCGGCTTCGCCCTGATCTCGATCACGCCTTCAACCCGTGGGACGATCTGGTCACGGCCGACGCACTCGGCAGCTTGATCCGGTCCGCCGGCATCAAGGACGTCGTCGTGACCGCGAAGCGCGGCACACAACGGTTGGCGACATCTGACGACTTCTGGCAGATCGTGCTCGGCACCGGGTATCGAGCGACCGTCGATGCGCTCACCCCGGAGCAGGTCGATGCAGTGCGCGACGCGGTGTTGGGCGAGTTGCGCCGGCGCAATGTACGGGCTGTCACGACCAACGTCATATACAGCCAGGCGAGGCGCGCGACCTGAGACCCGGGCCTCGCGAAACGGAAAGCCCGGCCGGGGCAAACCCGACCGGGCTGGTTCAGTCCGCCGCCACCATTTCCTGCCGGCATCGGCGTGTGGCAGTGCCGCGTTAGCTCGCCAGTTGGGCGGCGAGGATGCGCTTCGCGGGCTTTGCGGCCCGTACGCCGACCACGAGCAGGTATACGACCATCCAGGGCTCAGCAATCGCCGGCACGATGGCGGTGAAAGCGTGAATCTGCTTGTCAAGGTCGGGGATCAAGAAGGCCGCAAGCACGTCCACCAGGTAGGAGACGCTGGCCACGATCAGCACGATGCCGAGCGCCTTGGGGAACCAGCCTGACTTGTAGGCGAGATAGCCGAGCGGTGCCAGCCAGAGGCCGAAGAAGATCTGCGCGGCGAGGAGTCCGTAGTGCTGGGCGTCGAGGAGGAGCAGTACGAGGGCATTCGATCCGCCGATGCCGAGAGTGGCCGCACTGACCCCGCCGGTTGCGACTCGCAGGCCCTCGAACTCGAACACCGCACTCATGCAGGTGATGACCGCCGCGATGACAACAAAGACGAGCATCGCCCTTGCCGCGCTCTTGCGCACGTCCTTCAGGAGCATGTAGAGGGCCAGGGCCGTGAAGACGAAGAACGTCCCATCGAGCAGGTCTGAGAGGACGCCCATTCGGAGCAGACCGGCGTTGGCAACCACGTTTCCGGCGGTGGCCGCCGCGTTGCCGGCGACGTACATCTTGGGTTCCACAAATCCTTCGGCGAAGCCGCCGAAGATGCCGACGAGCAGGTACAGGCCGCCGGCGATTCTCGCGAGGCGCTTCGTTGGGTTCATCGAGGGGCTCCCTTGAACATACGCTGTAAGCTTAGACTGTAAGTTACACTTACGCCGTAAGTTTGTCAAGGGCGCGGCTCAAGTGAGACTTACCGTGTACGTTAGAGTCAGCCGCGGAGGATGCAGGTGGCCACCCAAACCGCCGCGAACGCCAAGCCCCGCGCTCCGTTGAGCAGGGAGCGGGTGCTCCGCGCCGCCCTCGCGCTCGCCGACGAAGGCGGGATCGAGGGGCTCACCATGCGCAGACTCGGGGAGCGGCTCCAGGTCGAGGCGATGTCGCTCTACAACCACATCGCCGGCAAGGACGACATCCTCGACGGCATCGTCGATCTCGTTTTCAGCGAGATCGCGCTGCCGTCCGACAGTGCTGACTGGAAGACGGCGATGCGCCGGCGAGCCGTCTCGGCCCGCGACGTCTTGTTGCGCCACCCGTGGGCCACAAGCCTGATGCAGTCGCGAACCAAACCCGGTCCCGCCACCCTGCGGCACCACGACTCGGTCATCGGCAGCCTTCGTAAGGCGGGCTTCTCCATCGACATGGCCGCCCACGCCTTCTCGGTCATGGACGGCTACATCTATGGCTTCTCACTGCAGCAGGTGAATTTGCCGTCCCACACTTCGGCGGAGAGCGCGGAGCTCGCGGAGAACATCCTCCGTGAACTCCCCGCCCGCGAGTACCCGTTTCTGGCGGAGATGATCGTCGAGCACGCACTCAAGCCCGATTACGACTATGGCGAGGAGTTCGAGTTCGGGCTGGACCTCATCCTCGATGGCCTCGAAGGGCTCCGAGGCGCCGCCTGACACTCAATCGAGGGCGGACTATCCGATGCGCGCTAGGTCTAGTTCGAAGATCGGCTCGCCATCACTCTGTCCGTCCGGCCGATACCGGCTCATCGCCTGGCTGGGCGAGCACCGTCGTGAGGAGTTCATCGAACGCCGCCAGCTGCGCCGGTGTCAGCGGCGCAAACGATTCGCGCAGCACCCCCTCGACGATCGTGTCGCCCGCTTGCCGAAGCGCTCTCCCCTTCTCGGAAAGGCGGTGGCGGACGGCCCTTCCGGGCCCCGGGACTCGCTCGATCAGGCCGCGCTGAATCATGCGGCCGGCGAGCGTCCCGAAGGACTGGTCGCTCTGGAAGGTGAGGAGCGCCAAGTCGTGCAGGGAGGCCCCAGGGTTCTCGTCGAGGTGGCGGAGCGCATCCCACTGGACCAGGCTGACTCCCAGCGGAGCCAGCCTGGCGTTGAGTGCCCGGTGGTGGCGCATCTGCAGGCGTTTGACGGAGAGTCCGATGCTCTGAAGCGGCCTGGTCATCTCGCTATTCTGATCCTTTATCAAGATGCTTGTATCAGCATGCCTAGATCAATGTACTTTTCTAAGTATGTTGTGATAAGGTGGTTGAGATAGCAGAGCAAGGTCGCAGTTGGAGGTTCATCGATGAGCGCAGAGGGCAAGCACAACCTGGTCGTTGCCGGCATCGGACCGGTCGAGGTCACCGTCTCCGACGGCGGCACCGGTCATGCGTTTCTGCTAATCCATGGCGGGGCCGGTCCTCAGTCGGTGGCAGGGTTCGCGAATCTCCTGAGCACCAAGGGCGCCCGGGTCATCACACCGACGCATCCTGGCTTCGGCGGTACTCCGCGGCCCGACAGCTTGGACAGCATCGCCGGTCTCGCTCGGGTCTACGCCGCGCTGCTCGACCAACTGGACCTCGATGACGTGACCGTGATCGGCAACTCGATCGGCGGATGGATCGCCGCCGAGATGGCGCTGCTCGGTTCGCCACGGATCGGCAGCCTTGTCCTGGTCGACGCCGCGGGTATCGAGGTCGCCGGCCACCCGATCGCCGACTTCTTCTCGCTCACGCTCGACCAGGTCGCCGAGCTCAGCTACCACGATCCCGACCGGTTCCGGATCGATCCGACAACGATGTCCGAGGAGCAGCGAGCAGTCTTCGCGGGTAACCGCGCCAGCCTGGCGATCTACGGCGGTACCGGGATGACCGACACGACCCTCCGAGGACGCCTCGCGAGCGTGACGGTGCCGGCACTGGTTGTGTGGGGCGACAGCGATCAGATGGTCGATCAGGACTACGGTCGAGCGTATGCAGCCGCGATCCCGGGCGCAACGTTCGTCCTGCTCACCGACACCGGCCATGTGCCGCAGATCGAGACACCCGAGCAACTGCTGACACCGGTCTGGGATTTCGTCGCTGCCCATGCTCGCGTGCAGCAGCGCGGAGCCTGAAGGGCCGGCGTCAGCTCCTGACCCGGTAGTTGAGATAGACGAACCCGCTCGCGAAGCGGCGTTCGTCCTGGAGCTCGAGGCCAAGCTCCACGTCGTCCGGTAGGGATTTGGTGCCGCCGCCGACGATGACCGGCGCGACGAAGACCTGGAGCTCATCCACGAGGCCGGCCCTGAGTGCATGACCCGCAAGGTGCGGGCCGGCCACGGTCAGGCTCCGATCCTCGGTGGCCTTGAGTCGCCGGACACCCTCGGGATCGAACTCCGGCTCGATCCTGGTGCGAACGCTGGAGACCACGGCAAGTGTTCTCGAGTAGACGATCTTTTCGGCGCCCTTCCAGAGCTCGGCGAACTCGGTGACGTAGTGCGGCTGGCCTGGGATGGTGCCCGCCGTCTCCCAGAAGACCATGACCTCGTACATCCGGCGTCCGTAGAGGTAGGTACCGATCGGTCGCTCGAGCTCGTTGACGAAGCTGTGGACCTCCCTGTCCGGCTCGGCCCAGTCGAAGTCACCATCCTTGCCTGCCACGTACCCGTCGAGCGACTCGATGGTGGCATAGATGAGCTTGCCCATTGATCAGCCGGCGGGGCCGTCAATGGTCACCTCGAACAGCGGACTGGACTCGATCATGACGTCGATGTCGTCGCGCTTCCAGATGCGCGCGATGTGCGGGAGCACCTCACGCCGCTCGGCATCGTCGGTGATCACGCGCGCGGTCGCGGCAAGGTCCGCATTCACCGGTCCCTTGAGATGGAAGGTGAAGTGCGGGTCAGCCAGCAGGTTGGCGATGTAACTGCGCTTGAACCCGGGCATCCCGCTGATGTACAGCCTGCCGCCCACGTTGTGGAAGACGATCTCGATGCGATGGGGCTGCCCGGTCTTGCGACCGATCGTGGTGATATCGATCTTGCCGCCACGGTCGAGTGCGTCGCGGATGGGCTGGTCGAGTTGCGCGGTGCTCATGGTGCTTCCCTGTCTATCCGCTCGGATGGCGTCTTGAGGAGTCCAGCCTAAACGCCCCGGTCCAAGACGCGCGTTGTGCCATCGTCGCACCGCCATGGGATTCATCGATGTCAGCGAGCTGAGCTACTCGATCGGCGGCCACATGCTCTTTCACGACGTGAGCTTTCGCGTCGGCGAGGGGAGCAAGGTCGCGCTCGTGGGTGCGAACGGCACCGGCAAGACGACGCTGCTTCGGCTCATCGCCGGCGACATCAAGCCTGAGACGGGAACGATCAGCAACAGCGGTGGCATCGGCGTGATGCGCCAGTTCATCGGCAGCACCGGCGGCGCGACGACCGTGCGCGACTTCCTGCTGGATCTGGCGCGCGAACCTGTCCGAGTCGCGGGGACGGCACTGCACGCCGCCGAGCGCAGGCTCGCCGAACATCCCGACGACGCTGACGTCGCAATCGTCTACGCGCAGGCGGTCGCGGACTGGGCGTCGGCGGGCGGATACGAAGCCGAAGTGACCTGGAACGTGTGCTGCGAGAGCAGCATCGGCGAGTCCTTCGAAACGGTGCGGGACCGCCTCGTAGCAACGCTCAGTGGCGGGGAGCAGAAGCGCCTCGCGCTCGAGGTGTTGCTCCGCGGCGACGAGGAGGTGCTCCTGCTCGACGAGCCCGACAACTATCTCGACGTCGCCGCCAAACGGCAGCTCGAGAAGCAGCTGCGCGCGACAGGCAAGACCGTGCTCTACGTCAGCCACGACCGCCAGGTCCTCGCCGAGACTGCCAATCGGGTCGTGACGCTCGAGGGACATGGCGTCTGGGTGCACGGCGGCGGCTTCGCCGACTACGCGGAAGCCCGCGAGGCGCGCCTGGGTCGCCTCGACGAGCTGCACCGGCGCTGGGAGGAGGAGCACGACCACCTCAAGGACCTGGTGCGCCGCATGCGCATCCAGGCGACGATGAGTGATGCAATGGCGAGCCGCCTCCAGGCCGCTGTCACCAGGCTCCGCAAGTTCGAGGAGGCAGGACCGCCGGCGGAACGCCCGCGCCGCCAGGATGTCCGCATCCGTCTGCGTGGGGGTCGCACCGGGGTGCGCGTGCTGACGTGCGACCAGCTTGCGATTCCTGGCCTTGTGCGCCCGTTCGACCTCGAGGTGACATTCGGCGAACGCATCGCGTTGCTCGGCAACAACGGCACCGGCAAGAGTCATCTGCTGCGCCTGTTCTCAGGTGAGGAGATCGCGCACGAGGGGCGGTTCGTGCTCGGTGCACGCGTGACGCCCGGCCACTTCAAACAGACGCACGAGCATCCGGAGCTGCGCGGCAAGACGCTCGTCGAGTCGCTGCACCAGCACGGCCGCGATAAAGCCGGTGCGATGCGCGCACTCGACCGCTATGAGCTGGTGAGTCACGGCGACCAGGATTTCGCGACCCTGAGCGGCGGTCAGCAGGCGCGCTTTCTCATCCTGCTGCTCGAAATCGGCGGGGCAACCCTGCTGCTCCTCGACGAGCCAACGGACAACCTCGACGTCCACTCGGCGGAGGCGTTGGAACGCGGCCTTGACGAGTTCGAGGGAACCGTCGTCGCCGTGACCCACGACCGGTGGTTCGCCCGCCGCTTCAATCGGTTCGTGATCGTCGCGGAGGATGGCGAGGTGACGGACCGGCCATCACCGGTGTGGACGTAGGCGTCGAACCATGAACGGTTCGTCTCGGATGATCGGCCACCGTGTCCTCGTCGACGGCATGATGGGGTCCGGGAAGAGCACGTTCGCACGTGCGCTCGCGGCAAGGACTGGTTTGCCGGTGATCCACCTCGACGTCCACTACTGGAAGCCGGGTTGGGTGCGACCGTCGGACGACGAGTGGCGAGAACGGCAACGTGCCTTGCTTGCTGGCGAGGCTTGGATCATCGACGGCAACTACAACGAGACGCTTGCCCTCCGGCTCGAACGCGCGGAAACGGTCGTCTTCCTCGATGTTCCTTGGTGGTTGTGCGCGAGTCGCGCGTTCGCGAGGGGGCTTCGCAAGCCCATTGGCGAGATGCCCGAGGGCTGCGAGGACTCGATCAACCGACGCTTGCGCGACGAGTGGGGCGGCGTTGGGGGGATTTGGCGCAATCGCCGTTCAGAACCGGAGTACGTACGCTCCGAGATCTTGCAGCACGGGTCCCATATGACGGTGCACGTGCTCCGTTCGCGGCGGGAGGCGATTGCGTTTCTCGATGCCGTCTGCCACTAGAGAGCACCCGCCAGATCATGTGTCAGACGCACTATTAGGCGTTCTCGCTATCCCGCGATGCGATCCATTCGGCCAAATGCGTGAGGTTGTCGTCTCGCCCCACGCTCATGACGGTGAAGAGCGAAATTCAAGACGCCATCTGGGCGACGCGGATGTGGTTACCGAACGGATCGCGGAGGCCGAAGTCGATTCCATAGGGCTGTTCGGTCGGTTCCTGCGTGAATTCGACACCCTTGGCGCGGAGATCCTCATACGCCGCGTGGGCATCCGGTGTGGTGAAGAACAGGTGGCCACCGGTGCGACCCTTGGTCAGGAGAGAACGGACCTCGTCGGCTGTCGCCGGGTCCATCGCGGGAGGTCCTGGCTTCTCGAGCAGGATCTGGTGATCCGGATCGCCCGGGACGTTGACGGTGAGGAATCGCATGAAACCGAGGTCCTGGTCGGTGTTGATCTCCAATCCCAGCTTGCCGACGTAGAAGTCGACGGCTTGGTCCTGGTCGAGCACATAGATCTGTGAGATCCGAAGGCTGCTGAGCATGTCAGTGGTTCCCCTTGCGTTGTGGTGGTTGATGTCCCAACGCTATCCCGTCATCCGGCGGTCGTCTTCTCCGAAAGTGCTCGGTCTCGTCCATGCCATGGCAAAGCATGTCGGCACTGTGATGACCTCGCCCCGGCGGCGGTAATCCGACGGCGTCTCGCCGACAATGTTATGAAACGTCTTGCTGAAGGTTCCGAGGCTGGTGAACCCGACGTCGAAGCAGACATCGGTGACGCTTCGATCCGTGCAACGGAGCAGGTAGAGCGCCCTCTCGACGCGGCGGCGTTGCAGATACCGATGCGGGGTCTCCCCGAACGTCGCGTGAAACTCGCGGATGAAGTGCGCTCGCGACACGCACGCGATGCGCGCGAGCGCTGGTACGTCAAGCGGCCGCGCATACGTGAGATCCATCGCGTCGCGTGCGCGGAGCAACCGCCGGTTCGTCTCCTCCACTGCCCGGGTCATCACGTTGCGCTGATGGCCATGTCGAGGCCAAGGCCGATCCGCACCGCGAGCTCCACGGGCGAGTACTCACCCGATGGACGGTCGTACTGAAACGGCGCACGCTGCGGGAGCGCCGGCTGGGCCATGAAACGCGGGGTGGTGCCGCGGTGTGGCCACGTGGCGCTATGGACAAGAAAGGGATGACAGAGATACACGTCGCCCGCGCGTCCGGTCGCGTAAGCGATCGGGCACGCTTCCATTTCCGGCGTGTTGGTCGCGACTCGAGAGAATGGCATGCCCGCGGTCCCGGCCTCACGCAGTTGCGCCGGCACCAACAGATGCGAGCCGACCCGGATGCCCGTTGGTGCATCGTCATTACCGACATCGCTGAGGAGTACCAGCAGGAGCAGCGCTCGGTCACGCGAGGCGAGATTGACCCAGGACTCGTCCCCAACCGCGTAGCTCCCTTCGATGTGCCAACCGGCATCCCCCGGATCCTCCGGACGCGGATAGCGAACGACGACCAGCCCAACGTTGTTGCGCGGCGCCCATCGGTCCCGACCGGCGAGCCTGTCATACGCCTGCTGCAGGATCGGCGTGCTGAGGACACCGGCAAAGCTCGCGTGTCCCGCGCCGACGTGCCGCGTGACCGCGTGCGTCCAGCTCGTCGGGTTGGTCAGGTCGATGCCCGCTTGCGCCGCGATCTGGTACCGGCACTCGACGGCAACATCACGCGGGAACGCACCGTCGATACGCAGAAATCCATCGCGGATAAAGCTCGCGACCTGAGCATTGTCAGGCCCGTGTTGACGGAAAGACGCTACCTCGTCGCCGCAGACACTCACGGCGCGCGGAACTCGAAGACGGTCCCCACGGACGGCTGCACGAACGCCTCCGGCATGGCGCGCGCCAATGCGTGCATCGCGCGCCATCCCGTGCAATGTGCCGGCACGATTCGCTTGATGCCGATAGCAGTGACGTCGGCAACGGTCTCCGGGATGAGCGGTTCGAACAACGCACCGGTGAGGTGGAACCCGCCGATCACCCCGGCCACGCGCGATTCGCCGGTCAACTGCTGCGCGTTGCGAATGACGTTGACGATGCCCGCGTGCGAGCAGCCGGACACAATGACCAGCCCTCGGTCGCGAACGTTCACGACGATGTTCTGGTCGTCCCAGGTCCACGGATCGGGCTCCCAGTCGCCACCGTCGGAGCGCGCCATCTGCAGGGGAAAGCCCTTCTCGTACGAGGTGACTCTCGCAACCTGACCCGAGACCAGCACCTCGTCGTCGATGAGCAGCGTCGGCCCGCGTTCCTCGACCACGGTAAGGCCTTCGCGTTCGAGGTCGTTGTGACTGGGCGGCGGGAGGTGTATCTCCACACCGGTCGGGAAGGCGAGCTTGCGATCCTTCCAGGCATCCGGGTGGATGATGAGCGGGAGCTTCATCGGACCGTTGCGGCGGAACAGGCCCTCGAGCCCACCGTGATGATCCACGTGGCCGTGAGAGATCGCGATGGCACGCAGGTTGCTGACGTCGATCTGCATGACATCGAGGTTGTGCTGGAGTGCGAGTGCGGACAGACCGCCGTCGTAGAGGACCGAGAATCGCCGTCCACTGCTCTCCACGGTGACCAGCGCCGAGAAGCCGTGCTCGGCAAGCAGGGAATCGTGGTCCGACCAGTCGTACGCGACCTTGAAGCGTTGGACCTCTTCCTGACCGGCCATCAGGATGTCGAGGGAGAGATCCATGACGAGCGTCACGTCGACGGCGTCGACCGGGGTGAGGGCGATCGTCACGGCTGCTCGCTACGCACGCGCATAGATTAGGGGGCCCGGGGAAACCACTCCCGGCGCAGTTTGTGGCTTCCGTCCTCACAGCCAACCTCGTAGTACACCGCGGTGCGGTCACCGTCCTCGACGACGGCCGCGTAGCGGAGCGCCGGGTATGGTCCCGTCGCTTGAGCGACCGGCGCATCGCCCACGACCTCGAGGTGATCAACGCGACCCCTCGCGACACCGGTCCGCTCCTCCCAGTTCTCCGCGGCACTTGCACGGCCGTCGTAGAAGGCGAAGACCTCGTCGCCTCGCTCCATGATCGCGGTGACCCGAGTGCCGCGCTGATCCCACCGACCCGGGGTGGGCTCCAGCGCCGGGCCGCGCAACGTCCAGGCAATGCCGTCCTTGCTGGTTGCGAACTCCGTCCACATCCGATCGGTGGCGTCCGGATCGTCGAGCGGATGGCAGCAGATCCACGCGCGCCATCCACTCGCATCGCGGCTGATCACGGGGTCCTTCATGCCCACGCGTGCGTCACCCGGCATGACCACCCGGCGCCCGCTCGTCACGAAGGCCTCCGGCGCAGCTGCATCCAGCAACTCGACGCGCCAGTGCCGTGTGCCAAAGGTTGCACAGCTGAGATAGAGGCGCCAGCGCCCGGCACCGTCCACGACGAGCGCCGGCCGCTCGAGCGACTCGGCATCCATCGCCCGCTTGTCGATGCGGCAGAGCTCGGTGAGCCTACCGCCGGCGCCGACCTGCCCGACGATCACGTCGCCGCCTCGCCCGTCGTCGACGGGTCGGCGGTTCCGATACGCCACGTAGTGCACACCGTCGCGTACCAGAACGCTGGCGGCGCCGACCCAGTGGCCCGGTCCGCGCTCGGCGGGCACAGCGATCGTCTCCGCGCCGGCGTTGCGGGGAATCGGGAGATCCGCCAGTGTCGACGTAGGGTCCACCGACCTATCCTGCCGCGTCCGTTCCGCGCGGTGCCCCGGAGCCGCAATCGAACTGCAACCGGGTGCATCGACGATGCGAACGTCGTACAACATCAGGAGCAGCGAAATGACGAATCCCGTGGACAGGTTCACCCAGGCGATCGAGACCGCGTCCCTGAGCGACGCGAACGTCTTCGCTCAGGATGCGGTGCTCGACGCGACGGTCCCCAACTGGCGGTACACGGTGAACGGCGCCCTCAACATCGAGGCTGAGCTCGGTCGCTGGTACGCGGATCCGGGCAGGTTCGAGGAGCTCCGACGCACCGTACTTCCGGACGGCGAGCTCGTCGAGTTCGTGCTCACCTGGGAGGAGGACGGCGAGCCGCACATGTGTCATCAGGCGCACCACATCGAAGTCCACGATGGCCTGATCACACGCGACCGTGCCTGGTGTGGCGGGCGCTGGGGTGCGGCGCTGCAGGCGGAGATGGCCGAGGCAACGCGTTTGTGACCGCGTTGACGCCTGCGGGCCGGACGGTTGCGGTCGCAGAATCGGTCGACGTGCTGCTCCAGGGCTGCGAACGCCGCGAACCCTGGAGGACGGCCGACGCGCTGTCGGGCAGCCGGTTCGAGCGAGTGGTCATCGACGGCGCTCCTCACGTCGTCAAGTACATCTCGGTCGAGGACGACTGGATCATGCGCGCCACCGGCGACCTCGGCCGGCGCCAGCTGAACCTGCTCGCATCCGATGTGCTCGCGGCGCTGCCGGCATCGATCGATCACGCGATCGTCGGATGCGCCCCATTGCCGGGCAACCGAGGGGCTGCGCTGCTCATGCGCGATGTCTCCGGCGCCATGGTGCCCCCGGGGAGCGAGCCGATCGCGATGCAATTGCACCGCGGCTTCATCGAGGACATGGCGGCGATGCACGTCGCGTACTGGGGGTTCCATGAAGGGACCGCGCTGTTTCCGCTCGCGCATCACTATGTCTTTCTCACCCCGGCGATGGCGGAGCTCGAGGCGGCGACGCCGCACTCGGACCCGGTCCCTCCTGCCGTCGCAAACGGTTGGCGGCAGCTTGGCGAGCGATATCCCAAAGACGCGCGCAGACTGCGCGATCTCGCCGAAGACCCGTGGCCGCTGGTGGCCGCCCTTCGGGCTGGCCCGCAGACGCTCATCCACGGCGATTGGAAGCTCGGCAACCTCGGCCGCGACGGATCGCGAACGATCCTGCTCGACTGGGACCGCACCGGCGAGGGTGCGCCGCTCATCGACCTGGCGTGGTACCTGGCGGTGAACTGCGACCGCTTACCGGAAACCAAGGACGACGCAATCAACGCGTACAGAGCGTCGCTCGAGTCCGCCGGCATCGCGACGACGCCGTGGTGGGACGATCAACTCGCCGCAGCGCTGGCGGGAGCGTTCCTGCAACTTGGTTGGTCGAAAACCGGGGACGCTCGCGAGTTCGGATGGTGGAGCGAACGCCTCGCCGCGTGGAACCCGTAGGCACCGATCCAAGCACCGCCTACCAGGGCGTGGCCGGCGCATGGGCTCGTGGCCCGGCGGCGCTGTACGACAGGCTGGCTTCTGTCACCGTCGCCGGTGTCGCCGACCAGCTCCGAGGCAAGCTGGTGCTCGACGTCGGCGCCGGGACCGGCGCGCTGTGCCGTGCACTCCGGACGGCAGGAGCGACTCCCATCGCCCTCGACACATCAAGGGACATGCTCCGGCGCATCGGTGAGACCGCCGCGCTGGCGATCGCGGGCGACATGTGTGCGCTGCCGCTTGCGCGCGGAGGCGTCGATGCGGCTGTCAGTGGTTTCGCCATCTCGCACATCGATGCGCCACAGGACGCGCTGCGCGAGATGCGCAGAGTGGTGCGACCGCACGGATGGGTCATCGCCGCGGTGTTCGGCGCAGCGTCTGCGAGCGCCTCGAAGGATGCCGTCGACGAGGTGGCTCGGGACTTCGGGTTTCAACCACCGGCTTGGTACGTCCAGCTCAAGACGCACACGGAGCCTCGCTCGAACACCCCTGCCTTACTCACTGAGTGCGCCGAGACGGCGGGCCTCGACACCATCAAGATCGCAGATGTGATCGTGGACCCCGGTATCGATACGCCCGAAGCGATCGCGGCATATCGCACCGGGCTCGCGCACATGGCGCCCTTCGTCGCCTCGCTCCCCGAGCCGACCCGCATCGAGTTCATCGCGCGTGCGGTCGCCGCCGTCCGGCAGCGCGGTCAGGCCGTTCGTCCGCGCGTCCTGGTGCTCTCGAGCCGCGTGCCCGCATAGTCGAGGAACGAGGCGCGCATCGCCTGATCGAGATGCGCCGCGAGCAGATCCCGATGCGCACCGGCGAGCTGGAAGCACAGCTCCGACTGGAGCGACGCGCCGAGCTCCGCCATGACCCACCATGCCTCGACACCGGCGACTGCGGACAGCGATGAGCTCAGCTCGCTGAGCGCATCCGGCGACGGTGGCTCGGCGTCGAGTGCTGCGTTTGCCTGGAGCCGCAGCACCTCACCGAGCTGCGCGTAGCGCGGTGCGTAACGATCCGTCGCGCTCGCGATGAGCCGTTCAGCCCGGACGAGCGCCGCCTCGGGATCGTCACGCAGCAGCGCGATCCGGCCCCCGAGGAGATCCACGCGCAGCTCGTGGCGCCAGCGATACGCATAGGTCTCGCGCATGCGCTCGCTCGCCGCCGCCAGTCCACGAGTCGCTGCGGGAACGTCATGCTCGGCAATCGCATCGTCGCAGGGATCGAGCAGCGCATAGACCTCGAGCTCGGGATACATGGACTCGCGCGCACCGTCGAGTGCCGCTGCATTGCAGTCAAGCGCTCGCGCTGTGTCTCCGATGTTGCGCAGCACCCATCCGCCCAGGTTGACGCCGAGCGACTCATACCGTGTCAGGCCGCGACGCTTTCCTTCGGTCGTAGCCCGGTCCAGCACGACGAGCGCCTCACCGGCGCGACCGCAGGTCGCCAGCGCATACCCATGCGCCAGATATCCGTGCACGGGGGTGTAGATCGTCGACATGGCATCGACTGCCGCGTACGGGCTTGCCTCGATGGCGCTGATCGCCAGGCCAGCCTCGCCCATGTGCACTTTCAGGAACGCGTACACGGAGGTTGGCTGGCGCAGCTTGTACTTGCGGCATGCGGCCATCGCCTGCTCCATCAGCGCGTCGGCAGCGGAGAGCTCTCCGATCGCATGCAGCGCCCGCGTGCGGATCACCTGTCCCTGCACCCGTTGACTCGGATCGCCGGCCTGCTGCGTCAGCGCCGCGCCGAGTGCCGCGGCACGCGCGAAGTCCCTGCAATAGTAGGCGACAGACCCGGCTACCTCGAGCGCGCGAGCGTCGCCCGCGCCGTCAATCGCACGCTCGGCGTCCGCCTGCGCCGCGTCGAACCGCGTGAGACGCAGCTGCACGATCGCTCGCTGGAGACGCGCGTCAGACGTGTCGTCGGCATCGACTGCTTCGGTGGCGAGCGCGAGCGCGGTGTCGTAGTCGAACCGGTCGGCGGCGATGCGGCTCGCGGCAGTCAGCGCGATCGACGCGAGGATTCGCGCACCGCTCAACCGCGCGTGGTGAGCGACGAGCAGGGGATCCGAACCCGCGAGCCCGGACAGCACCCGCGCGGCTTCACGGTGGAGGAGCGCGCGCCGTGGCGAGGTGGTAGCCGCGTCGAGCACCTCGCGCACGATCGCGTGGCGGAACCCGTAGGCACCGTCGCGCGCCTCGAGCAAGCCCAGGCGCACGCCGACATCGAGGTCTTCGAGCACCCGGATCGGGTCGGTGCGCACCACTGCGGCAAGGACATCGATATCGACGGTGGCGCCGAGCACAGCAGCGCTCATCAGGGTGCGGGTGGCCGGGCCGGCCTCAGCGCAACGCTCCAGGACGGCAGCCTGGATCGTTTCCGGCGGCGCAGCATTCTCATCGCCCGACGCCAGTTGGGTGAGAAAAAGCGCATTGCCGCCGCTGCGTTCGTGCAGCCGTGTGGCGAGCTCTTCCCCAACGATCTGCCGAGCCGCATCGACTGACAATGGCGGCAGCAGAAGACGCATCGCATGAGGAGGTATCTCGCCCTCACCGGTGCGTCGGGTGAGCAGCACGAGCAGCGCCAGATCCGGGCTCGCGACCAGGTCGGCGATCCATGCCCAGGTGAGCGGATCCGCGCGCTGGACGTCATCGACGAAGAGCACGGCCGGCGTCGTGCACGCCCTCCGCACCACACGTCGCAGCGCGGCGAAGAGCACAGCGAGGCCGGCAGGCGACGACACCTGCGCCTGCGCGAGGTCGGCCAGCGGCTCGGTGTCGGCCGAGGTCCAGTCAAGCATCGGATCGAGCAGCGCCGCGTCGGCACCGAGCAACTCGCGTCCCATGTCCGTCCCGACCCGGCGAAGGTGATTGCGGATCATGTGCAGCACGGGCTGGAGCGGCAGCGATCTGCTCAACTGATCACAGCGTGCCGCCAGCACCACGGTGTCAGCGCTCAGGCGGTCGATCCATACTGACGCCACCGCTGTCTTGCCGATGCCCGGCTCGCCCTCGATGACAACCGCCGCCGGTGTCCCGATCCGCGTGCGGACGAATGCGTCGTCGAGCGTGCGCAACTCGTCTTGCCGACCGGGGAGGTCCGTGCCGGCACTCGATGCGCCCGAGCGTGATTGCGGCGCGGCCACCACGATCCCCGACACGGGGAGACCCTTGAGCACTGCGACGTGCGCCGCGTCGGTCAGGTCTGACGGCGATGTGCCGAGCTCGTCGGCGAGACGGAGCCGCATGCGCTCGTACATCGCGAGCGCCGACGACGATCTCCCCTGGGCAGCCAGTGCAGCCATGACGAGGCGCAGCGACTCCTCGTCGTACGGATCCTCGTCGAGCGCCTGCTCGGCCGCCTCGACACCGGTCGCCAGGTCTCCCGCCGCAAGCGCTGCGCGCGCCACCAGGTGCCGGGCGCGGGCGCCGAGCCGCTCCACCGCGCGCCGGTCCTCGACGAGCCATGCCTCGTCATCGAGCGCGGGATGGGCGAGCAGCACACGGGCAACGAGTGCAGCAGCCAGTGCCGGCGCCGGCTCGCCCCCGCGCAGACGCCGCTCCGCTTCCGCCTCGAGCTCGGTTGCGGCGGTGAGGTCGACCCAGTCCGCGTCGAGTGCGTAGCCCGAATCGCTGTGGGCGATGCGCGAACCGCCGAGGACACCCCGCAGCCGGCTCATGATCACGGCAAGTTGCGCGGGCGGATCCCGCGGCTGGTCGTCGANNGCCTTGCGACTCCCGAGTTGATGCTCCGAGAAACCCTCGACCGAGAGCCCGCCGATGACGTGGATGCGCAGCGCGTCCGGCTGAGCTCCCGGGCGCGCCGACGGCGGGGCCTCAGCGCGGACCACGACACCAACAATACGTGGCGCGGGCCCGCGCGAGGGGAGCATTTATCGACCTGGGATCACGCCTTGCCGTAGTTGCTCGCGCCGTTCCAGTCGATGAGCACCACAGGCTCATCGCCGATCACCCACGCGTCGTGGCCCGAGGGAAGCGCGGTGATGTCGCCGGTGCCCGCGTCGAACTCGCTGCCGTCCGCCATCTGAATCCGCAGCACGCCGGAGGCGTGGTACTGAAAGTGCGGCGCCTCGCAGAGTTCCGTCCCCGCGATCGGCTTGACATGGATGGACCAGCGCCAACCGGGCTCGAGGGTCAGGCGGCCGACGGTACCGCCGCCGATATTGACGAGGTCGACGCGACCCTTCTCAAAGACGCGCTCCTCGTCGGGAGTGCTGAGGGTCTTGTGCTCTGCCGTGATAGTGGTTGGCATCGCATGCCTCCTGTGACTCGTGGCGCCGTCAGGACGCCTCGGGTCGCATGCTGATCAGGAGCGATTGCAGAATCCATGCAAAGCAAGGCTTGCGTGAGCGACGCCGGCCGAGCACGTGCCGCTCAGGCATGCTCGCAGCAGAACTCGTTGCCCCGGGGAACGCCCTAGCCGGACACCTGCGAGCCGGCCGCACCGTGGCGGAGGCCGTCAAAGAGCAGTCCTACCAGGCGTTCCGAGGCCTCAGAGCGCTCCTGGTCGGTCGACATGCAGATGCCGCCGACCGCGCGCAGCAGGTCGGCGCCATCGACGTCAGCTCGCACTGTCCCGGCGGCGACGCCGGCGTTGAGCAGCTTGGTGGCGGCAGCCTGGGCGCGGCCCTTGGTCTGGTCGGAGAAGCTCGGGTTGGAGCTGAGCAGCGGCTTGAGCGCCGAGAGCATCCCCTTCTTGGTGGCCACGTGGCGCACGAAGAGCTGCATCCACTCGGCCAGAGCCAGGTCGGGCGGCATTTCCTCGAGGAGCTGATCCGCTCGCTCGCAGAGGACATCGACCTCGTAGCGATAGACCGCCTCCACGAGCGCATCGCGCGTGGGGAAGTGTCGATACAGGGTGCCGATCCCGACCCCAGCCGCCCGGGCGATGTCCTCGAGCGGGACGTCGGCGCCCCGAGCCGCAAAGGCGGCGGCCGCTGCCGAGAGCAGGAGGTCGCGGTTGCGCACCGCGTCGGCGCGGGGACGGCGATCTGTGGAAACCGAATCCTCGGGTGCGCTCACCCGGGCCTCAACCGCCTCGACGTCACGTGCCACCACTAGATCACCATAGCCTCTATTTGCAAAACGGAGGGAACCTCCGGTATACTTCCGGAGGCAGCGTCCGTTTCGTAAGTCTACCCCATCTGGAGGAACTCTGTGCCTGGTACCGCTACTCTCGTCGCCCCCGCCCGGGCAACCCAGCGCCAGCCTCGTCGCGGGCTGGTGCTCGGCATCATCCTTGCCGTTCAGCTGATGGTGGTGCTCGATGCCACCATCGTGAACATCGCCCTGCCGGACATCGCCGGCGCACTCCACTTCTCGCCCGCAAACCTCTCGTGGGTCATCACCGCTTACACGCTCGCCTTCGGGGGCTTCCTGCTCCTGGGTGCCCGAGCCGGCGACCTGCTCGGCCGGCGGCGGGTGTTCATCGCGGGCATCGGGCTCTTCACCCTGGCGTCCTTCCTCGGTGGCATCGCGCCCTGGAGCGGCTGGCTGCTGACGGCTCGCGCGCTCCAGGGCGTCGGCGGAGCGCTCGCCGCGCCGTCGGCACTCGCACTGCTGATGACCATGTTCCGCGACGGCCAGGAGCGCGTTCGCGCGATCGGCTGGTACACCGCCGTGTCGATCGGCGGCGGCGCCATCGGCCTGATCCTCGGTGGACTGCTGGTGCAATGGGCATCATGGCGCTGGGTGCTCTTCGTCAACGTGCCGATCGGCATCGTCGTGATCGCGCTGGCGCGCCGTCTGCTCACCGAGACGCCCAGCCGCAACGGTCACTTCGACGTGCGCGGCGCGCTCACGTCGACACTCGGCGTGACCTCGCTCGCGTACGGCTTCGTGCGCGCCGCCACCTCCGGGTGGGGCGACATGATCACGATCGCGGCATTCGCCGCGGGCGCCATTCTGCTGTCGACATTCGTGCTGCTCGAGCGCCGCGCGCCCGAGCCGATCACACCGCTGCGGCTCTTCGCCGATCGCAGCCGCAGCGCCTCGTACGTTGCGCGCCTCTTCCTGACCGCCGGGATGTTCGGGATGTTCTTCTTCCTGACCCAGTTCCTCCAGGAGGTCTTGCACTACAGCCCGATCAAGACCGGCCTGGCCTTCCTGCCCTTCACCGTGGCGCTGTTCTCGATGTCGCAGGTCAGCGCGCGGGGGCTGGTGCAGCGGTTGGGCGCCAAGCCCGTGATGGTGCTCGGCTTCTCCGTGTCGACGGCCGGGATGTTGCTCATGACTCAGCTCTCTGCGTCGAGCAGCTACCTCTCCTTGCTCGCGCCATTGATGCTGTTCGGCGCCGGCAACGGACTCGCGTTCGTGCCCCTGACGTCGACGTCGCTGAGCGGCGTTCGCCCGGAGGATGCGGGCGCCGCGTCAGGGCTGGTCAACGTCATGCAGCAGCTCGGCGGCGCGCTTGGGCTGGCCGTGCTGGTCTCGGTGTTCGGCACCGCCGCGGGCGGCGCTGCGCAGTCGGTGCTCAACACACAGCGCGCGTTCGTGATCGGCGCGGATCACGCGTTCATCGCAGCGACCGTGTTCGTCAGCGCGACGGTGATCGTGCTGGTGGTCGCGATCCGCGGTCGGCGCGCAGCCGCACGCGCCGCTGAGGTGCCGTCCTGGGTGCGCGAGCTCGAAGCGCCGGCTACGGCGATGATCGAGGGCTGATCCGCTCGATGAAGATCTTCGACCGGTAGTACGCGAGCTCCGCGATCGACTCCCGGATGTCCTCGAGCGCGCGGTGCGCCTCTTTCTTGGGGGGCGCATCGGCGAGGACATCCGGGTACCAGCGCCTGCAGAGTTCCTTGACGCTCGAGACATCGATGGAGCGGTAGTGGAGGAAGTTCTCGACGTCGGGGAGCTGGGCGGCGAGGAAACGGCGATCGGTACCGATCGAGTTGCCGCACAGTGGGACCGACCGAGGCTCGGCGATGTGCGCTCGCAGGAATGCGAGCGTCTGCTCTCCGGCCTCGGCGAGCGAGACGGGCGATGCCTCGATCGCCGTCAGGAGCCCGGACCTGGTGTGCATGGATCGCACAACCGCATCCATGCCCTCCAGTTCCTCAGGAGTCGCGTGGACGACGATGTCCGGACCCTCGGCGATGGTCTGAAGGTCGTCATCCGTGATCACCGTCGCGACCTCGACGATCACGTGCCGCGATGCATCGAGGCCGGTCATCTCCAGGTCCATCCAGGCGAGCACGACCCGATCCTAGCCTGAGAGCGGTCGCTTGACCTGTGGGGGCCGAGCACGTGCGCGAAGTCACCGAATCGTCAGGGCTTCTCCATGAGGGAGCGGTCACAGTCTCATCACGAGTCCGTGGCTGGCGAATCTTCCCTTCCCAAGCTGCTCAGCCTAGGCAGTCAAGCGGGCCAAGAGGCGATGAAAGTGAAGCAGGGAGCGAGCGGCGACGAGGTCGTCGTGACCGGTGCCCAGCCGGCACGCCGCCGGCGCGAGCGACGTCGCCTCGACGCCGCCCACCAGGCGGGCCTCCAGGAAGGCCTGCGCATGTACCGGAGCATGTTCGATCGGGGCTCGCTCGGCCAGCTGATTGTCGATTTCACCGAATTCAACATCCACCGGGTCAATCACGCGCTCTGCGAGATGACCGGGTTCACCGCTGACGAACTGCTCGGGGCACCGGTGGCAAAGATCTTTCCTGCAGATCGGAATCCGACCCTGGACGCGGTGGCACGCCTCGCCGATGGTTCGGTCGACGGTTATTCAGTCGAGCGCGTGCTCCAGCACAAGAACGGCACCATCTTCCCGATCCTCTCCACGGTTTCGGCAGTCCGCGACGAGGCCCTCAAGCCGGTCCAGGCGCTCGTGCTGATGCAGGATCTCAGCGAGCACCACGAGGTGAAGCAGGCTCAACGGCGCAGCGAGGCATTGATTGATGCAGCGGTGGCCGCCCTCCCGATTGCATTCTCGACGTACGACACCACACTTCGCCTCACGTACGTGGCCGGGGGCCGCGAGCTGACCGGTGTGCGTCTTGAGGACTATGTCGGCATGCACGCCACAGAACTTCTGACCGATCCTGAGGCGTTGCAAGCACTCGAAGCGGCCCTTGCCGGAACCGAAACGCACGCGCGTGTGCTCTTCAACGGCGTCACCTACCTGAACCTCAACGCTCCCATGCGGGATGACGATGGGGCCATCGTCGGAGTGATCTCCGTCTCCTCCAACATCAGCGCAGAGGTGTCGGCCGACGCGGAGCGCAGGCAGGCTGAGGAGTTGCGACTCTTCGCCGTCCGGCATGATGCTCTCACGGGTCTGTACGGAAGGTCGGGTCTGATCGAGTATCTCAACGACCTCGCCGCGGCGGGCAAGCCGACTGGCGCGCTGATCATCCTCGACCTCGACGACTTCAACCTCATCAACGACAGCCTCGGACACGACGTTGGTGACGCGGTTCTCTGCGAGGTTGCACGGCGCCTGTCGACGGTGTTCCCGGACTCGGTGCTTGCCAAATATGGTGGCGATGAGTTCGCGCTCGTGGCCCCGTTCGTTCGCGACCGGATCGAGGGCGCGAATGCCGCACGCCTCATCTTCGACCTCCTCGATGCGGACGTGAACGTCCATGGACACATGCTCCGAATCACTGCGAGCGTAGGCATCGCACTCCAGAAGTCGCCGCGCACGCTCAGCGTCGCGACCTTGATCCGCAACGCCGACTCGGCGCTGTCGCATGCGAAGAGCGCAGGACCCTCGCAGTACCGGCTCTATGACGCGGTAATGCGACGCGAAGTCCGCCAGCGGCTCGACATCCAGGACGGGCTTCGCAAGGCAATGGACACCGGACAGTTGCAGCTGGTGTATCAGCCCATCGTCAACCTGGCTGACCGGCGCATCCTCGGCGCCGAAGCCCTGCTCCGGTGGACACACCCGGAACGAGGCCCTATCCCACCGAGCGAATTCATCCCCATCGCCGAGACCAGCGGTCTCATCGTGCCGATCGGGCAGTGGGTCATGCAGACCGCCTGCTCGGCGATGATGCGCCTGCATACAAGGTGCGGCATCTACATCGCGGTCAACGTCTCGGTGCGCCAGCTGATCGGCGACCTGTTCGCCGGCTGGATCGAGGATGTGCTCGAGCACACCGGTCTGGCCGCGAGTGCCCTGGTGGTCGAGGTGACCGAGAGTGCACTCATGGACGATATCGGCTTGGTGCGTAGCGCCTTCCACCGCCTGCGTCAGCAGGGCGTCAAGGTCTCCATCGACGACTTCGGTACCGGTTATTCCTCGCTCGCGCGACTCCAGGGGCTGCCGGTTGACGTGATCAAGCTCGATCGCGCCTTCGTGAGCGACGTGAACAAACGAAGCGAGGCTCGAGCGATGGCCGCTGCAATCCTGCAGGTCAGCAGAGCGATCGGGGCACAGATCGTGGCTGAAGGCATCGAGAGGGAGGAAGAGGCGAGCGCGCTGGTCGATATCGGATACACCACCGCACAGGGATATCTGTTCGCCCGGCCCATGCCCATCGAGTCGCTGCGAGCGCGTCTGGACACAGGCGAGGGGATAGTCTCCGGCGGGCTTTCAACCGTCGCGTAGACGCCGGGGGCCCAACTCCCGCTCATATCTCAGGTCAGACGCTTTCGCCGCTGCTGAGATCGCTGTAACGAGAACGCAACCGCAGATGGGTGAGATCGCACCCATCTAGCGCTCGCCTCACGGCCCGCTCCCCCGGAAGTCACGAAAGCGATCACCGGTTATGACAGAGCCGTGGTGGACCTACGACCTGCCGTACGGTCGTCTCGTCCCCGTCCATCAGATTTTTGCGAGATCCTTTGTGAGAAATCACCTGACCCGTTCCCGTCGACACACCATGGCACGCCGGCTTCGGACGCCGATGAGCCTGGCGACGGTATTCGCGACGGTATTCGCGCTCGTGCCGAGCGTCGCGATGGCAGGCGGGTCAGCGCTCGAGAGTGAGACCTTCGCCACCAACGCCACCGGGGCCGGCCAGTGGGTGCTCCCCGCCGGGAACGGCAACACCAACGGCGCCTGCCTGACCGCGGGGCCGGTCTCCGCCACCACCTCGGTGCCGAACTGCTCGCCCACCACTGATGTCTCGGGCAGCGGCGCGCTCCGCCTCACCACCAACGCCGGCGATGCAGTGGGCGCGGTCTTCTATCAGGCGAGCCTCCCCACCACCGAGGGACTCGACGTCACCCTGGACACCTATCAATTCAACGGCACGGGTGCCGACGGCATCGTCTTCAGCCTTGCGGCGGCCAACCCGGCCGACCCCGCGCCGCCGACGAGCACAGGACCGCTTGGCGGTGACCTCGGCTATGCGGCCAACACGCAGAGCCTGCCCGGAGCCTCGGGAATGCCCTACGGCTACCTCGGCATCGGGCTCGACGTCTATGGCAACTACGAGAACACCCCACTGGCCGGTGGCACCGGCTGCACGATCCCTTCGCCGCTCGTGGCCAACAAGGCCTATCCCGAGTCGGTGACCGCGCGCGGCCCGGGGAACGGCAACGTCGGGTACTGCATCCTCGGCACCACAGCGACCATCAACGCCAACTCGAGTGGTGGTGGCAGCGCCAATGGCACCATCACCAACGTCGGCTCCGGCAACTTGCTCGACAAGCAGTCCGCGACATCGCGGACCGGCACCCTGGTCCCGGTCGAGATGGCCATCAACCCGTCCGCGTCAGCAACCACTACCGCGAGCGGGCTGACGGTTCCTGCCAACTCATGGATCATCGCCTACACACCGCTCGGTACCACGACGCAGCAGAGCCTCTCCGGCGCGCTGCCCACCACGGCGAACAACCCCGCGCTCGCGACCTTCCCGTCGTCGTGGATCAACCCCGCGACCGGCATTCCCTACCAGCTCACCTTTGGCTGGACGGCCTCAACCGGTGGCTCGAACGAGTATCACGAAGTCAACCAGATCAACGCATCGACGCTGGTCGGCTCCGTGCCGGAGCTCTCGCTGACCACCTCGGACAATGAGAGCGGGCAGATGCTCGCAGGCAACCAGGCCAACTTCATCCTCGCTCCGGGCGTCGCCTCGAGCGGCGGGACCGAGGCGCAGCCGCTCACCGTCAGCGACACGCTGCCGACCGGCATGACCCCGGGCACCGCGACGAGCAGCGCCGACTGGGCGTGCACCACCGACGGCCAGGTCGTGACCTGCACCTACACACCGGCATCCGCAATCGCGGCCGGCACGGCGCTGCCCAACATCACGATTCCGGTGACTCTGTCGACAACGCTGAGCGGCACTGTCACCGACAGCGCGCGGCTCTCATCGACCGATGCGCTCCCCGCTGTCAGCAGTGATCCGGTGCAGGTGACGACGTTCACCGCGACCGCAACACCGTCCCCGCAAACGTATCTGCAGACAGTGACCTACGCGTCGACTTTGCCTTCCAGCGCAATGGGAACGGTCACCTACAGCATCGGTGGGACGACGCTGTGCACCGCAACGCTGCCGACACTCAGCTGCACCGCGACCAACGCTCCAGTTGGTGCAGACACGGTGACTGCGAAGTACTCCGGTGACACGAACTTCGCGCCCCAGACGACGACAACCACTCTGACGATCACCAAGGCCACGCCGTCGTTCAACGAAGCCGCAGCGCCCGCGTCGATCGTGTACGGCTCGCAGGACACGCTGTCCGACTCCGGGCTGCCCGGCGGCGCCACCGGCACTGTGACCTTCTCGTCCGGCGGCTCGACCCTGTGCGTCGCGACGCTGCCTGCGACGAGTTGCCAGACCGCAGCCACCCTGGGAGCCGCCACCTACCCGGTCACCGCGACCTACTCGGGTGACGCTCACTACAACACTGCGACCGCCACCGGCGCGAGCTTCACCATCACCAAGGCGAGCACCTCGATGACCGAGAGCGCGGCGCCGGCGAGCATTCCGTTCGGTACCAGTGACAGCGTTTCGGTGACGGGGCTCCCCGCCGGCGCGACCGGCACGGTCACCTTCACGTCGGGCGGTTCAACGCTCTGCGTGGCGACCCTCCCCGCCCTGAGTTGCGCCACACCGACAACCCTGACCCCGGGCCTGTACCCCGTGACCGCGACGTACTCGGGTGATGGGAACTACAGCAGCACCACCGCGACCGGTGCCGCGTTCACGGTCACCCTCGCGAGCACCGCGATGACCGAGTCCGCCTCACCGGCGAGCGTCCCCTACGGAACCAGCGACACCCTCTCGGCGTCGGGTCTGCCGGTGGGTGCGACGGGTACCGTCACCTACAAGTCGGGCGGAGCCACACTCTGCGTCGCGACGCTGCCGGCGACAAGCTGCCCCACCTCGACAACGCTTGCCCCCGGCACCTACCCGGTGACCGCAACGTACTCGGGTGACAGCAACTACGCCGGCACCACCGCGACGGGCGCGAGCTTCATGGTCACCAAGGCGACCACCGCGATGACCGAATCGGCATCGCCATCGTCCATCGGCTACGGGTCCCAGGACACGCTGTCAGAGACCGGATTGCCAGCCGGCGCAACGGGAATCGTCACCTTCACCTACGGTGGCGCCACGCTCTGCACCGCGACACTCCCCGCAACGAGCTGCCAGACCGCGACGACGCTCGCCCCGGGGACATACCCCGTGACCGCGAGCTACCCCGGTGACAGCGATTACAAGGCCACCACCGCAACCGGTGCAACCTTCACTGTCACCAAGGCAGATCCCACGTTCAGCGAATCCGCCGCGCCGTCGAGCGTTCCGTACGGCACCGCCGACACCGTATCGGTGACCGGTCTTGCTAGCGGCGCAACCGGTACGGTGATCTTCACCTCAGGCAGTGCGACGCTCTGCACGACGACCCTGCCGGCGACGAGCTGCAACACGTCATCGTCGCTCGACCCGGCCCTGTATCCCGTCACCGCGACCTACTCGGGTGACGCCAACTACAACACCGAAGTCGCGACTGGCGCGAGCTTCACGGTCACCCGCGCGGATGTGTCGATGACCGAGGCCGCCGCTCCCGCATCCGTCCCGTACGGCGCCCAGGACACGCTCTCGGTCGCCGGCCTTCCCGGCGGCGCAACGGGCACCGTGACCTTCACGTCCGGCGGAGCGACACTCTGCGTCGCAACGCTGCCCGTGGCCAGTTGCCTGACATCGCCAACGCTGGCGCCAGGCACCTACCCGGTCACGGCGACCTACTCGGGTGACAGCCACGACAACGACACGGTTGCGACCGGTGCATCGTTCATGGTCGACAAAGCAGATCCCCCGTTCACCGAAACGGCCGCGCCGGCGAGCATCCCCTACGGCACCACCGACACGGTGTCCGTTGCCGGCCTGCCCGTCGATGTGACCGGCGCCGTCACCTTCACCTCGGGCGGCTCGACGCTCTGCGTCACGACGCTTCCGGCACTGAGCTGCCAGACATCGACGACGCTCCCCGTGGGCACCTATCCCGTCGTTGCGACCTACCCCGGTGACGACAACTACCACGGTGGCAGCGCCAGCGGCGCGAGCTTCACCGTGACCCAGGGCAACGCATCCATGACCGAGTCCGCATCGCCTGCATCCATCGTCTACGGCTCGCAGGACACGCTCGGCGCGGAGGGACTTCCCAGCGATGCAACCGGCACCGTCACCTTCACCTCGGGTGGATCGACGCTGTGCGTGACGACACTCCCGGTGACGAGCTGCCTCACCGCCTCGACGCTCCTGCCAGGTGTCTACCCGGTCGCCGCGACCTACTCCGGTGACAGCAACTACAACGGTGTGACCGCGAGCGGCGCGAGCTTCACCGTGACCAAGGTGGCGATCACGCTCACCGAGCAGGCAGCCCCTGCGACCATCGTGTATGGGACGAAGGACACCGTGTCTGCCGGCGGGCTGCCGGGCAGCGCGACCGGGACCGTGACGTTCACATCGGGCTCCACCGCCCTTTGCACCGCAACACTGTCAGCGACGAGCTGCGAGACACCGGCGACACTGACGCCGGGGGTGTACCCCGTCACCGCGGCCTACTCCGGTGACACCTACTACAGCGACGCCACCGCAACTGGCGCATCGTTCACCGTCATCAAGGCGGATACGACGATCACGGTGAACGTTTCACCGAACAAGACGCAGAGCGGGAGCGTGATCACGCTGTTCGCTCCTGGTCTGCCGACCGGCGCGACCGGGACCATCGTCTTCAGCTCCGGCAGCACATTCCTCTGCACCGCAACGCTTCCCGCAACCAGTTGCAGCACGACGGTCAACCTTCCTCCCGGTGCGTACCCGGTGAAGGCCACATACTCGGGTGACATCGACTACAACGGTTCGAGCGCGATCGGCAGCGGCACCCTCGGTGTCCTCTCAGTGGTCGAAGGCGTGACGACCCCCGATACCGGTGCCGGTCCCTCAGGGCCACGCACGATGCTCGGTGCCGCGATGATCCTCCTCGGCACCGGGATCGCCGCCGAGGCATCCCGCCGTCGCCGCCGCCGGAGCGCTCGCAAGATCTAACTTCGCGCTGCTTCCAGGCCCGTGGGGAGGGCATGAACTGCGGTGGGCACGGGGTCGGAACGCCTTCGCCGTTCCGCCCCTCGCTCTCGCCCGGGGGGGTAGCCCGGGCTCCG
>PKYW01000039.1:0-2917 GCA_003132805.1 Candidatus Dormiibacterota bacterium
GGGTCCCGGCATCGGCACGGGCACGGCAGTCGTCGCACCAGCTCGCCGGCGTCTCGGGGTCACACCGGTAGCGGCAGCCGGCGATGACCTCGATCTCCGGGAGGAGCCGGGCGAGCGCTCGCACCGCCGTGGACTTGGCAGTGCCGCGCTGTCCGCGGATGAGCACGCCACCGATGCCGGGGTTGATGGCGTTGAGGACCAGCGCGGTCTTCATCGCCTCCTGACCGACCAGAGCGGTGAACGGCATGACGGAACGGGAGTTGGGCATCAACTTCATTGTGCCAGCGGTGCCGGGGACCGAGCCTGCTACAAAGCCTCGATGCAGAGACCGCTTCGCGTCCTGCTCGAGGCGAGCTGCCTTGCGGATGGCCGCCGGGACGCCGGGATCGGGCGGTACGCGAGCAAGCTGATCGACGCGCTGCGGGATGTGCCGAGCATCGAGGCGACACCCTCGATCCCGACGACATCCGCGTGGAGCGAGGCGCGCCCGGCGCGATTCCTGCGTGCCCAACCCCACGTGCTCTCCGACGCGATGACGCTCCATCCACATCTCGTCCACGGGCTCGGCGGTGAACCGGTTGTCGGCTTTCCGACCTCGCGCCAGGTCGTGACCCTGCACGACCTCGAGATGTGGCGTGGAGGCACGGCGCATCGCGCCTACGCAGCGCTGCTGACCCCGGTGCTCCGCGCGTGCGGCGGGATCATTGCCGTAAGTGAGGCGACCAGGGATGACGCGATCGCCACCCTCCGTCTCGACCCGGCGCGCGTCCACGTCGTCCCTCACGGTGTCGGACCGGTGTTCACGTCCCGGCCGAAGCTGCGCGACGCGCGGACCGCCGAGTCCCTCGGGCTCGACGAGCCGTACGCGCTCTGGGTGGGGAGCCTGCGTTCGCGCGACCCGCGCAAGGGGCTCGACACCCTGCTCGAGGCGATGGAGCAGCTTCCGGGCGGCGGTCCGTTGCTGGCGCTCGCCGGCGCCCTGGGGCCCGAGGCCGACCGGCTGGCCACCGAGGCCTGGCGGCGGCACGTGCGCCTCGTGCTGTGCGGGCCGGTCGACGACGTCGACCTTGCCTCCCTCTACCGCGAGGCGGCGGTGGTGGTCCTGCCGTCGACCCATGAGGGCTTCGGTCTGACGGCGCTCGAGGCGATGGCGTCCGGAGCCCCGCTCGTCGCGACGGCGGTCGGGAACCTCCCGCGGCTGACCCTCGACGTGGCGGTGCTGGTCCCTCCGAGCGATCCCGCCGCGCTCGCCGATGCGATCGAATCGGTGCTCGTCGAACCGGTCCGCGCCGCGCGCATGCGCCACGCCGGCGTCGATCGTGCGTCCGGATACAGCTGGGCTCGGACCGCCGCGCTCACCGGAGCTGTGTACGAGGAGGTCGCGCTCATACGCGGGTTCAGCCTGCGCTGACCTCGGTCGCCGCTCAGAGGTCGGCGGCGACGGCCCGGCGCTGTTCCTCGTCGAGCTGGATCGTCACGGTGAGATGCGGATGGTCGGTCCCGGTGGCGATGGCCGATCCGGCGAGGACAGCCACGCGCTGATCGGGTTCGAGCGCGAAGCGGAGGAGGTGCGCCGGTGCGGTCTCGCCGGGCGGTGACACCACCTCGGGGACACCCCGGACTCGCTTGCCCTCGACCTCGATGAACACGGTGGATTCGACGCCCTGAAGCCGCGCAGCCGCCGCGGCGAGGTCCGCGGGGTCCGCGACCTCGAGGAAGAGCAGCGCGGCGAGCTCACCCGAATCGGGCACGACGGCGTTGAACGCTGCAAGCTCCCTCGCGACCCGCTCCGGGTCGTCGATGCGTTCGGTACGCAGTGCCTCCTCGAGGGTCGAGCGGATCGTGTCCCGGTTCTCGAACACCAGCGCGAGCGTGTCGCCGAGGTGGATCCGCCGCGGCTGCTTCAGCTCTGCGATGCGATGGCGCTCGTCGCCGCGGTCGAGCTCGTAGGCGGCGCCGGCACGGACTTCACCGAGGTCGAGTTGGGACGATCCTTCCGGGGTCAACGAACACCTCCATCAGCTCGAGGCCGAGCGACGCGACTCTGGCACTTCGCGGTCCGGACGGGTGCCGCGTGTAATACCTGACCTGCGCGGTATGATTTCACGACGATGGCAATCGTCCCCTTCGACCGCAGCGTCCTCAAGGTCAACCAGGCGATCCTGATGAGCGTCATCGTGGTGGGCTACCTGGTCGGACTGGTCTATCACCCGGTCGCCTGGGCGCTCCCCGTGCTCGCCGTGATGATGCTCGCCGCGGTTGCTTCGCCTTCGCTCAACGTGCCGCGCCAGCTCTACCTGCACTGGCTCAAGCCCGCGGGCATCGTCAAGCCGCGCGTCCGCCAGGAGGACCCGGCGCCGCATCGTTTCGCCCAGCTGCTGGGTGGGGTGTTCCTCGTTGCTGCGAGCGTGTTCGTGATCACCAACATCCTGCTCGTCGCCTGGGTGCTGGCCTGGATCGTGGCGGCGCTCGCATTCCTCAACTTCGCCTTTGATATCTGCGTCGGCTGCATCATGTATGCGCAGCTGGTACGCATCGGGCTGCTGCCGCTCTCGCGCGAACCGGCGCGATGATCCTCCTGCTGGCACCGCTGATCGCCATCGCGGCGATCGGTGGGGTGGCACTGCTCCTGCGGATCCAGAAGGGCGGTCAGCGCGAGCTCGTCGGCACCGTTGTCGAGACCACCGGTCCGGGCAGCCGGCTGCCCTCGATCNNTCGATCCTGTACTTCACCGGTGAGTCGTGCACCATCTGCCACACGGCGCAGCGGCCGGCGCTGCGCGCACTCGCCGCCGGGATCGACCCCGCCATCACAATCCGCGAGATCGACATCGCCGTCGAGCCCGACCTGGCCCGTCGGTATCGGGTGATGTCGCTGCCCACCACGATCGTCCTCGACGGCAATGGCCAGGTCACCG
>PKYW01000039.1:2936-24888 GCA_003132805.1 Candidatus Dormiibacterota bacterium
GACGAGCGCCTGATCCGCGACACGGTGCGCGCCTTCGTGCGCGACCGCGCGCTGCCGGTCATCCCCGAGCACTTCGAGGCGGGCACCTTCCCGCGGGAGCTCATCGCCGGCGTCGCCGAGCTCGGCNNGGGCCTGCTCGGCATGCACCTGCACGGCTACGGATGCGCCGGCACCTCGGCGACCGCCTATGGCGTCGCCTGCGAGGAGCTGGAAGCCGGCGACAGCGGATTGCGGTCGTTCGTCTCGGTGCAGGGCTCGCTCGCGATGTTCCCGATCTTCAAGTACGGCAGCGAGGAGCAGAAGACGCGATGGCTTCCCGAGATGGCCGCCGGCCGCGCGATCGGCTGTTTCGGTCTCACCGAACCGGACGCCGGATCCGATCCGTCGTCGATGCGTACCTCGGCGCGTCGCGACGGCGGTGACTGGGTCATCGACGGCACGAAGATGTGGATCACCAACGGCTCGATGGCCGATGTCGCGGTCGTCTGGGCGATGACGGACGCGGGCGTTCGCGGATTCCTCGTCGAGCGAGCCACGCGCGGCTTCACCACGTCCGACGTGCACAACAAGCTGTCGCTGCGCGCATCGGTGACGTCGGAGCTGTCCTTCGACTCGGTTCGCGTTCCCGACAGCGCCGCACTTCCGGACGTGACCGGCATGCGAGGCCCGCTGTCATGCCTCAACGAGGCGCGCTTCGGCATCGGCTGGGGAGCGATGGGTGCCGCACGCGCGTGCTTCGAGTCGGCGCTCGAGTACAGCAAGACGCGGCGCGCATTCGGCAAGCCCATCGGCGCGATGCAGCTGACGCAGCAGAAGCTCGCCAACATGGCAACCGCGATTGTGCAGGGCCGGCTGCTCGCCCACCGTCTTGGGACGCTGAAAGACCAGGGACGGCTGCACCCGGTGCAGGTGTCGATCGCCAAACGGGCCAACGTGCGCGCGGCGCTCGACATCGCGCGGAGCGCACGCACCATCCTTGGCGCCAACGGCATCACCCTCGAATACCCGGTGGCGCGGCACATGGCCAACCTCGAGTCGGTGCTCACCTACGAGGGCACCGAGGAAGTGCACACGCTGATCATCGGCAAGGAACTCACCGGCGAGAACGCCTTCGGCGACTGAGGGCTAGGCCGCGTCGTCCCAGGACTCGGTCTCGCGGAAGGAGTGATGGCCGCGCCGGGCAACGATCAGGTGATCGAGCACCGGCACGCCGAGCAAGGCGCCGGCACTGCGCAGCGCAGCGGTGACCACACGGTCCGCGCGACTCGGCGCCGGGTCGCCACTCGGATGGTTGTGGCCGATGATGACTGCAACCGCATCACTGCGCAGCGCCGGTCCGAAGACGTCGCGAGGTTGCAGCCGCGACGCGTTGATCGTCCCGACAGCAACCGTCTCGAGCTTGATCGGCCGGTGCCGCGCGTCGAGCAGGAGCACGACGACCTGCTCACGCCGCGCCTGGCGCAGCCCGTCAAGCATGAGCAGCGCGTCCCGCGGCGAGCCGATGGCGGGCCGGTCGTCGTCCGTCCAGCGCTCCGCGAGCTCCCACATCGCGGCGAGCCGCTCGGCCCGCTCGCGCGGCACGCCATGCTCGCGAGTGAGCCCGGCTGCGTCGAGTGCGCGGCGCTCCCACCAGGGGATCCGGGCGACCCGGCTGGCGACCGCATGCAGATCGGCCCCGGGAGACGAGCCTCCAAGTGCCCTGGCAAGCAGGACGGCTTCGGCGCTGCCGGATTCCGACTCGATCTGCACCTGCGCAGCCTACCACAAACCAGTGTAGTTGCGGCTGCACCCTAGGAGCGCGGCTGCAGCATCGCTGAGACGGCTGTCAGGAGCCCGACAGACATCCGCCCCGGCTGTGTCGCAAGATCGCACATGCCCCAGGGCAACGGCCCACACCGATGGGGGCGCAGGGAGACGGTCATGTCAGGAAGAACGAACCCGGCAGTACCAAACGGAGGGAGTGCAATCAGCAGACGCAGATACCCCATCGCCGGACGTGCCGCGGTGGCGCTCTGCGGGATGGCGGCGGTCGCATGTGGCGGCGCCGCAGCCTCCGGGCCCACCTCGAATGCGCTGGCACGGTCTTCCGGCATGACCTTCAGCGAGCTCGCGGCGGGAGAGCTCGGCGCACCACCGACAGGGAAGAACTACGTGCGCATCGTGAAATTTGTCCAGGCCCCGGGACAGTCCATCGCGTCAAAGAAGCACCAGGCGGGCTTCATCTATGTCCAGAGCGGCTTGCAGCAGCTCACCTACACGGATGAGGGAACGCACGTCGAAATCGCTCCGTCCACGGCGCTGTTCCTGCAGGATATCGACCACTCGCACCAGACCCTTGCCGGCGCACTGAGTACGTGGTACTTCATCGCGCTCTGGCCCGATACTCCGCAGAGCGCGACCCTCGTGCCGCCGTCAACGCTGGTGTTCAAGACTGAGGATCTTCCACCGACCGCAATGCCGCCGGGGACATACACCGAGACGCTCCGGAGCGTGAGCCTTCAACCTGGCGGTCGCAGTCCGGCGCACGTCTTCGGTGGCCTTGAGGTGATCTTCGTGTTGGACGGAACGCTCAAGGTCGACGTTGCCGGCCAGGCACCGGTGCAACTGCCGGCCGGTCAGGCCACGTATGTCCCAGCGCACACGCTGACCCAGGAAGTGGCCGTGGGAGGGCAGAAGGTCGACTACCTGGCGTACTTCATCACGGAACACGGAACGGCGTTCGAGACGGACTCGACGAGCGCTCCGCCCGGCTAACCGACGCGACGGATTCGGTTCGCGTCGCTGTCAGCGATGTACACGGCGCCGTCAGCGCCGGCTGCGATCCCCAGTGGCAAGGAGAGGCCCGTTGCGGTCGCGACCATGTTGTCGCCGTTGAACCCGTCAACCCCGTCGCCCGCGACTGTGGTGATGACGCCGCCGCCGCTGGCATTGAAGACAACCTCGCGCACGCGGTTGTTCGCCCCGTCCGCGATGAACAGGTGATCGGCTGCATCGACCGCCAGGCATCCACCACCGGTGCTGGCGAGGTTGAGGTCCGCAGAGGTTGCCGGAGCGTGGTCGCCCGTGAAGCCCGTCGTGCCGTTGCCGGCGGCTGGGTTGATGGTGCCCCCTGCGTCCACGACGCGGACGACGTCGTTCCCGACGTCGGCGATGTAGATGTCGTCCTCCGAATCGACCGCCACACACTGCGGGCTGTCAAGTTCCGCATTCACGGCCAGGTGGCCGTCGCCCTCGTAGGACGCCTGCCCGGTGCCGGCCACGGTGGTGATGATCGCATTGGCGAATGTCGCGGTGGGGGCGGTGACCATGCGGACGACGTTGTTCCCCCTGTCTGCAATCACGATCGATCCGACCGATCCCCCAAAGCCGATCGCCACTCCCGTGGGATCGTTGAGCGAAGCGTCAATCGCAGGCCCATTGTCGCCTCCGTACCCCTGATGGTTCGACCCCGCGATCGTCGTGATGATCCCGGCCGGGCTCACCTCACGAATGCGGTTGTTCAACGAGTCCGCGATGAAGATATCGCCGACACCGTCGATGGCGATCGATTGGGGCCCGCTGAGCTCAGCGGCGACGGCAGGTCCGCCATCGCCGCTGAACCCGGCCGTTCCGGTCCCCGCAATCGTCGTGACGGTTCCATTGGCATTGACCCTGCGCACCTTGTTGTTCTCGACGAAATAGAGACGCCCTTGCGGGTCGAGGGCCACCGCAACGGGATGATCAAGTTCAGTTGCCGTGGCTTGCTTTCCGTCAGGTCCCTCACCGCTGACACCGGTACCGGCGACCGTGACGATTTGCGGTCCGGCGGCCTCGGGATGGCGCGGAAGGAGCGCGACCAGGACGGCCACGACGACGGCAACGACCAGGACGCCACCTGCACCTGCGGCGAGAAACCCACGACGACTGCGCGCGCCTTCGGCCGCGAGCCCTCCTTCGGGCCACGTGACTCTGAAGAGCTGTATCTCTCCGGGGACGCCTTTGAGCGGGCGAGCTCCGAGATCGACGAAGCCGAATTCGGACCCCCTGACGACATCGCGAACCGTGCTGCTCACCAGCACCTCGCCGGCGCCTGCCTGTGCACAGACGCGTGCGCCGATATGCACCGCGATGCCTCCGAGCTTGGTGCCTGTCGTCTCGACCTCGCCCATGTGGATGCCGGACCGGACCTCGAGACCTTTGGTCCGCACCTCCTCGGTGAGCAGGCAAGCGCACGCGATCGCATCAGCGGGGTGCTCGAACACGGCGAAGAAACCATCNNACGCCGGCCAGAGCTTCTGGCCCTGGATCGCATGGCCGGTATTCTCTCCTCCTCGGGTGCGCATGAGGGGGATGCGCGTCCTCCGCCGGTTCGGCGACTCGCGCCAAGCCTTTGCATCGGTGCGACGTAACCCCGCCCTGCGTCGCGCACTCCTCGCATTCGGCTGTGCCTGGACTGCGGAATGGGCATTCACGGTTGCCCTCGGCGTGGTGGCATTCCGCAACGGCGGCGCCACCGCTGTCGGGGTGGTCGCGTTCGCCCGGATGGCACCGGCGGCGCTCCTCGCGCCGACCTCGATCGCGGTCGCCGATCGGTTCGGACGCGACACGCTGTTGGCGTTTGCGAGCTTCGTGCGCGGCGGGGCGATTGCCGCCGCAACGGTGCTGCTCGCAACCGCTGCGCCGCTGCTCGCGGTGTATGCCTGTGCTGTCGTGGCCACAGCCGCGTTCATCGTCTTTCGCCCGGCTCACTCAGCGCTACTGCCGGCTCTCTGCAGTGATCCCCTCGAGCTGACGAGCGCGAACGTCGTGCGCGGGCTCCTTGACTCCGTCGGGACGCTGCTCGGATCGCTCGCAGCCGCGGCGCTGATCGCGTTGTCGGGCACGGCCGCCGCACTGGCCTTTGCCGCGGTGCTCTCGCTTGGAGCCGGCGTGTTGCTGGTCCACCTTCCGTATGAGCACCCGCAACATCGGGCGGAGCCGGCATGGCCGCGGATCGGCGCCGAGACGACCGCCGGGTTCCGTGCCATGTGGCGTCATCGCGATGCCGGGCTGCTCCTCGGACTCGCCCTTGCCCAGACGTTCACCCGCGGATGCCTCAACGTCTTCCTCGTGGTGGTGCCCTTCGAGCTCCTCCACACCGGACAGACTGGCGTGGCGTTGATGACTGCCGCAGTCGGAGCCGGCGCCGTTGCGGGTTCGGTCGGAGCATTCGTGCTCGTCAGCGGGCGGCGGCTCGCGGTCATCGAGGGCATCGGCGTCGCGTTGTGGGGGATCTCGATCAGCCTCAGCGGGGTCCTGCCCTACGTACCGACCGTCCTTGGGCTGATGTGTCTGCTCGGCATCGGCAACGCGCTGGTTGACGTTGGCCTGTTCACACTCCCAGCCCGCCTCGTCCCGTACGAATTGCTCGCGAGCGTCTTCGGTGCGTTCGAGAGTCTTGCGGCTGTCACGGTCGCGATGGGTTCGCTCATCACCCCACTGGCCATCGCGCTCCTCGGCACCCGTGGCGCCCTGGTTGTCCTGGGCATTCCCGCGTTCGCGCTCGTTGTTGTGGCGTGGCGCCGCCTGCGCGACATCGACGGCTCGGTCGTCCACCGGGACAGGGAGATCGCCGTGCTGCGGCGCGTGAGCATCCTGAGACCGCTGCCGATACCGAGCATCGACGCTCTCGCGGCGAGCGTCGAGATCATGAGCGTGGCGGCCGGAGTGGAGGTCTTCCGTCAGGGCGACTCGGGTGATCGCTTCTACGTGATCGAGGAGGGCGACGCGGAGGTGGTCGGTGACGGGCGCGTGGTCAGCACCCTCGGCCCGGGCGAGTGCTTCGGCGAGATCGCGCTGGTGCGGGACGCGCCGCGGACCGCGACCGTTCGTGCGAGGACGCCCCTTCGCCTGGCCTCAGTCGCGCGCGCAGCGTTCCTGCTCGCCGTGGATGGATTCTCAGCCAGCGCGCGTGAAGCCGACGTCCTGGTGCGAGACCGGCTCGCGGGCTTTACACCGCGTCCACCAAACGCCTAGGCAGGAGTCTCGTGGGTGGGGAGCATCCGCTCTTCCATCACCTGGCGCACCCTTTCGGCGACCTGTGGAAGCTCCCGGATCATTGCTCGGAAGTTCGCGCCGGTCATCACCCCTGCACGCATCGTTGAGGTGGTCTCGACGGTCGACGTCCGTTGCGGCGTGGCAAGCAGTGCGATCTCGCCGAAGAAATCGCCGGCGCCCAGATCGTTGACGTGCACCCCGTCGATGCTCACAGCCGCCGTCCCATCCTCGATCACCACGAACTCGTAGGCGAACGTCCCCTCGGCGAGGAGCTTCTTGCCGGGCGGCAGGTCCACTTCATCGATCCAGGTGGCGAGCAGCTCCAGGTCGTGATTGGACAGGCCACTGAACAGCGGCAGGGTCTTCAGTCGGGTCACGTCCATGTGTGCGGCCTCCTCCCAGGCGTCGGGCTCGGAATGCTCGGTCCGAACGCCACGTATTGTGGCGCTCACGTCAGCGGGTGAGCAGCATCCCCACGACGAAGATCGCCACGATCACGACGCCGGCCACCGCCGCCACGATCCACCCACCGCCCGCCGCGAGCAGCGACGGGGACCGTGTGGTGGGCGGCGGGGCGAGTGGCGCCGGGGCATCGACGATGTCGGCNNGCCTCCACCGTGATCAGCTTCACCCGCCCGGGCGCGTCCTCCGGGAGTTCGGCGGGATCGAGCAGGGCAGGGGCGACAGCGACGCTCCGCCGGCGCCGTGTTGAGCGGACCTCAGACACCGCGCTCACCCTCGGCGATGAGCGCGGCGAGCACTTCGTCGGCGAAGGAGCGATACGCAGCGGCGGCTTCCGACGACGGTGCCATCACGGTCACCGGTTCGCCGGCGAGCGCCGACTCCTGGAGTCGCACCGTCACCTTGATGACCGTGTTGAAGACACGCAGGTTCGGGATCGCGCGAAGTCCATCGAGCATGTCGCGCGAGAAGCGCGTGCGCATCACGACGAATGTCGGCAGCAGGCCGAGGACGCGCAGGTCTGGATTCAGCTCCTGGCGCACGTGGTGCACGGAGCGTAGCGTCTCCTTGAGCCCCTTCACCGCGTAGCCCGACATTTGCATCGGAATCACGATGTAATCGGCCGCAGCAAGGACGCTGATGGTGTGGAACGCGAAGCTCGGCGGCGTGTCGAACAGGATGAAGTCGTAGTCGCGGCAGTCGCGATCCAGCGCGCGACGCAGGCGCGTCTCGGCATCCAGCGTGGTCGGCAGACCGGCCTCCACCGCGCTGAGGTCGGGGTTCGCGGGGAGCAGGTGCAGGCCCGCCCACTTGGTGCGGACGATCAGCTCATCGACGGACTGATCCGGTTCGAGAATCGCGTCCGCAACGGTGTGCGTGAGCGAGTACGGGTTGAAGCCGAGTCCGGACGTGAGGTTGGACTGCGGATCCATGTCGACGGCGAGCACGCGACGTCCGCGCTCCGCGAACACGGCCGCGAGGGAGGCGCAGGTGGTTGTCTTTCCCACCCCGCCTTTGCCGGAAATACAGGCGATCGAAACAGCCACCGCGACCGGTTAGTCTAGTGCAGCCCGCCGCAACCGGGGCACGAGAGTAGGCATGGCGGTGGCAGAAACGGTCAGCTCGGAGCCGCCCGCACTGTCGGGCGCACCGCAGGTGCCGCCGCCATATCGTCCTCCCAGGCGCGGTTGAGACGTCGCTGGATGATTGCCATGAGAATCAAGCCACCCGCAATCGGAAGCAGCATCCAGAAGATTGCGCGTATCGGGCGCAGCTGCACATCGGTGGTGCGCAGCATCCGGTCNNCGTACGCCTGCAGCACCGTGAAGTGCGGATTGAACGGGAGCGTGACGTTGGCCACCGCGAGCACGATCCTGGCCGCACCGGCGAGGCTGATCAGGATGCCCAGCGCCCAGGGAATTGCGACCGCAAGCGTGGAGCGACCCGGAATGACGTGCATGCGCGTATCGAAATTGCCCACCTCACGGTTGATGCGGTGGTGCCACACAAGGCTGTAGACGCCGAGCGTGACGACGGACAGCACGACGATCGCCATGGTGGACCGGCGCTTCCCTGGGGGTCCGAAGGACGTGACCTTGGGCAGCGCCTTCTCGGGCGTGGTGATTGCCGCGACGACCGTCACCTCGGTGGGATCGGCTTCGGTCATTTCGACCGGCGGTGGGGTCGCAATGCCGTCGATGACGCGTTCCTCCTCGCCGCCGTCGCGGTCGAGCACGCCCTCAGGAGGGTGAGACGGCGGCACCGACAGGGGCCAGGCCCACGTTGGTGGTGTCGATGTCGTGTCGGTCGGGGCGACGCCCTCGGTATCGGGCGCGGTCAGGGTCGTGGCAGCGGGCGTGGTGCCCGGCCGCGATGCGGTCTCGGTCATCCCGTATTCCTCGTGTACGGCGCCGCCTCGGGCGATGCCGCGTGCTGCTAGTGGGACGTCGACGCTCCGGGTACTGGATTCGAACCAGTGGCCTTGCGGTTAACAGCCGCCTGCTCTACCGCTGAGCTAACCCGGATCATGACTCAAGTCTACCTGCCGTGACGCACCGTGCCTTCACGATCACGATTCGTCACCGCCGGCGACCGAGCCGCGCGGTCTACTCGAGGTAGTCCTTGAGCTTCTTGGACCGCGAGGGATGGCGCAGCTTGCGCAGCGCTTTCGCCTCGATCTGACGGATGCGCTCGCGGGTGACGCCGAAACGCTTGCCCACCTCTTCGAGGGTGCGCTGGTGACCGTCGATGAGGCCGAACCTGAGCTGGAGCACGCGACGTTCGCGCGGCGTCAGCGTGTCGAGGATGTCCTCCACCTCGGTGCGCAACATCGTCAGCGATGCCGCATCGGACGGTGCCGTGGCCTCTTTGTCCTCGACAAAGTCGCCGAGGTGCGAATCCTCTTCCTCGCCGATCGGGGTTTCCAGCGAGACCGGGTCCTGCGAGACCTTGGTGATCTCGCGAACTTTCTCGGGAGTGATCCCCATCTCGTCGGCGATCTCCTCGTCGTTGGGCTCGCGTCCCAGCTCCTGGAGCAAACGCCGCGAGACACGGACGAGCTTGTTGATGGTCTCGACCATGTGCACGGGGATGCGGATGGTTCGCGCCTGGTCGGCGATCGCGCGCGTGATCGCCTGACGGATCCACCACGTGGCGTACGTCGAGAACTTGTAGCCCTTGTGGTAGTCGAACTTCTCGACGGCGCGGATCAGCCCCATGTTGCCTTCCTGGATCAGGTCGAGGAAGGACATGCCGCGGCCGATGTACTTCTTGGCAATGCTGACCACAAGACGCAGGTTGGCTTCGGTGAGCTGGTTCTTCGCCTCTTCGTCGCCCTGCTCGATCAGCTTTGCGTAGTGCACCTCCTGCTCGGCCTTGAGGAGCGCGACACGGCCGATCTCCTTGAGGTACATGCGTACCGGGTCGTCCAGGGAGACGGAGTCGATCGCCTCGGCCTTGGCGATGAGCTCCTCGTCGATCTCGTCGACGGTCTCGAAGTCCTTGTCGCCGTCGCTGACCTCGATCCCCATCTCACGGAAGACGTGGAAGATCCGTTCCAGATGATCGGGTTCGACATCGATCTCAGGGAAGGCCGCGAGGATGTCGTCGGGCGTGAGATATCCGTGGTCCTTGCCCTTGATGATCAGCGCCTCGGCGGCGGAGACCAGCAAATCAGCCCCGGAAGGCGGCGGAAGGGTCGCTGCCCTGGATCTCGTGGTGGTTGCTGTGCTCATCTCAACTCTGTCTCACGCGGCGCGTGCTGACGCCCGCTGTGCAGGGTCCGCCGGGCGATCGGTACAAACGACAGTGCCCACAATAATTGTGGAAGCCGTCTGCGTGTTCCAATTCGGGCGATCGAATAGAGGGAAGTTCCACGCGGGCACGAGCAAGATGGTGGCTCGGCAGCCTTCGGATCAAACATGCGCGTCCACCCGCGCGCGACCGGATCTCCGATCAGCGGACTGCCAGAGTACGACGCAGATGGGGCGCATCCGCCGCCAGCCGGCTGAGCTTGGCCGCGAGCGCGTCCGCGTCGGCAGTTCGGCCCTCGTCCCGGGCGCGATGCATCTCGGTCGAGATGCTCACCAGCGCGCGCCGCACGCTCTCCTCGTGGATGAGCCGGACGCAGTCGGCCATCAGCTGCTTGATCGCCTGCGGCTCGGCCTCGTCGGCGAATTCGGGCACCTCCCGGACCAGGAGGCCGGCCGCCCGACGCTGGTCCAAGCTACTGAGCTTCCGCAACGTGAATCCCGCCGGGTCGCTCGACGCGGCGTCGTAGATGCGCCGGGCGGTCGGGTTGGTGAACTCGTCCGGCCCCAGGCCGTTGTCTGACCTGAGCGCCGCCGCAAGCTCGGGCCGGATCATCACGACGCGCGCGAGCTGCGCCTCCCAGGGCGGCATCGGCTCGTCCGGCTCGACCGGCTCCGATTCATCCGCAGCCTCGGCCGAGATCTCCGCAGGGGCGGCGACGCGGATCCTGGGGAGCCGGCGGGCTCCGTCTCGCATCGAGTTCGCCAGGTCGGTGCTCAGCGACCGCGCCCCGATGTCCAGGCGCCGGGCGGCTTGCTGGAGATACAGCTCGCGCGTGGTCGCCTCCGGGATCCGCGCAAGCACGGAAACCGCTCGTTCCGCCGCCGCCCGCCGCGCATCGACGCTGCCGCCCTCGCCGGAGCCCAGGGCGGCGTCGAGGAGCACCTGCCACGCTGCGGGCGACTCGTCGATCGCCTGGGCGAAGGCGGCAGGGTCGCTGCGGACCAGCTCGTCCGGATCCTTGAATCCGGCCGGAAGCCGGCAGATCCGCGCCTGGACGCCCTCGGCGGCGATGACGTCCACCGCGCGGGTGGCGGCAACCCGTCCGGCCTCGTCGCCGTCGAAGCAGAGGATGAGCGTCTCCGCGATCCGGCCAAGGCTGTGCACCTGCTCGCGAGTCAGCGCCGTCCCGCTGCTCGCGACCGTGTGCTCGACGCCTGCCGCATGGGCCGCGATGACGTCGAAATACCCCTCCACGATCACCGCGGCGTGCTTGGCCGCGATCGCCGTTCGGGCGAGGTCGATGCCGAAGATCGCCGCCGACTTGTGGTACGCGGCGGAGTCCGGGCTGTTCAGGTACTTGGGTTTGGCATCACCGAGGGCCCGGGCACCGAAGCCGAGCACCTCGCCTCGTTCGTCGCGGATGGGGAAGACGAGGCGATCCCGGAAGCGATCACGGGTCCTGCCTCGCCCGGGCGGGTGAGCGAGCCCTGCCTCGACGACCTCCTCGACCGTCGCGCCGCCCTTGCCGGTCAGATAGCGCGCAAGAGCGTCCTCACCGGCGCCGCCCGCCGGGGCGAACCCGATGCCGAACAGACGCGCCAGCTGCTCCTCGATGCCGCGGTCGCCGAGCAGCGCTCGCCCTCGTTCGCCGGCCTGGGTCGCCCAGAGCACGTGCTGGTAGTACGCCTGCGCCTTGCCGTTGAGCTCAATCGACCGCCGCCGCCTGCGCCCGGCGCCGCGATCCGCGTTCGGCCCGCTCTCCAGCTCGACGCCCGCTCGGTCGGCGAGCATCTCCAGCGCCTGGCGGAAGTCGATCCGCTCGATCTGCTCGATGAACTGGAAGAGATCGCCGCCCTTGGTACAGCCGTGGCAGTACCAGACCTGGCGCTCCGGGTTGACCGAGAAGGACGGCGTCTTCTCGGCGTGGAACGGGCAGAGCCCGGTCAGCTCACGCCCGCTGCGATGCAGGGTGACGTACCCCCCGATGACCTCGACGAGATCAAGCCGCGACTTGACCTCCGCGACAGCGTCCCCAGCCATGGCCCGCCAGCCTCGACCGCTCGCTAGCGGCTGAAGAACCAGCGGCGGCGCCTGCCCGCGGCATCCTGCGGGTCGGGCGAGCCAGCCTCGAGCTCGCTGATCCGGCGATCCCGATCGGCGAGGCGGCGATCCTTCTCGGCCTGGGCGGCCGCGTGCTCGGCGCGAGCGGTCTGCAGCTCCAGCTGGAGCTGCTTGACCAGGTTCTGACGGGCGTTCAGCTCGGATTCGAAGCGCTGCCGCTGCTCGGAGTAGATGCGCTGTTCGAGCGTCCGCTCCCAGCGGTCGAGGAGGCCGGCCACGAGCTCGCGTGGATCGAGCGAGGTCATCGAGGCGACGTCGCGGCGGGGCTCGTTCGAGCCCACCTCGATCATCGATCCGCCCCGGCCGTGGGAGGTCTGCGCCTCTGCGGCGAGCTCCTCGGCGGGAGGGGGGACAACCTTGTCAGGCCAGGACGACGTCTGTGCCGTGCCCACCACGTCGACGCTCGCCGACTGATCGGCCGGGGCTTCGACCGCAGCCGGGGGTGGCGGCGGTGGCTCCGCGGCTGCGACGCCGTCGCTCACCGGGCTCTCGATGCCGAGATCGCCAAGTCGGACCAGGTATCGCACGCCATCAGGACCCTCCTCGCGCCGCGAAGGGACGTCACCCGCCTCGACGCGTCGAAGCAGAATACCGAGCGGGAGATCCAACCTTTGTGCCACTTCCTCCACGGGAAGATATGGCTCGGCACCCGGCGCGGTAGTGGTCGCTGCGGGCATGGGTGTCTGCGGCCAGGACATCACTATGAAGAGTAGGCGAAACGATATCCCACGTGGGTCATCGCAAGTAATCCGTTACCTGGTTTCCTAGCGTCCGACGACCTCGATCGCATATTTCGAATTGTCCGTGAGCAACACAATCCCGCCGAGTTGCTCGGTGATCACCGCGCGCACCGGCGATGTCGCGAACACTTCCGGTGCGTCCGTATGTTCGGTCACGGTACGGCGCACGGCATATGGCATTCCAGGTGTCGGTGGCGAGAGCTCGTCGCCTTCGACGACGTGACCGTCGTCCAGCATCTCCGGCCGCCCGCTTCGCGTCGCGATCTTGCGGATCCGGACGTGCTCAGTCACCTGGGTCCTCAGCGATCTCGCTCCACCCGTGCCAGGCGGGCATGCGCGGCCGCCATGCGTGCGGCGGGCACCCGGAACGGTGAGCAGGAGACGTAGTCGAGTCCCAGCTCCTCGCAGAGGGCGATGGAATCCGCGTCGCCGCCGTGCTCGCCGCAGATGCCGACGCTCAAGGATGGACGCACGGCACGCCCCTCCTCCACCGCGAAACGCATGAGCCGCCCGATCCCGTCGCGATCGAGGGTCTCGAACGGATTGCGCGGCAGGATCTTCTCCTCCACGTAGCGGAGCAGGAACTTGCCCTCGGCGTCGTCACGCGACACACCGAACGTCATCTGAGTCAGATCGTTGGTGCCGAACGAGAAGAAGTCGGCGGACTGCGCGATCTGCCCTGCTGTCAGCGCGGCGCGAGGCACCTCGATCATGGTGCCGACCAGGTACGTCACCTTCGTCTTGGTTTCCTTGAACACTTCCTGCGCAACGCGGTCGATCACCTCGCGAGTCCTGCGCAACTCCTCGAGCGTGCCGACCAGCGGCACCATGATCTCCGGGCGCACATCGATGCGCTCTTTCTTAAGGCTGACCGCTGCCTCGATGATCGCGCGCGTCTGCATCTCGATGATTTCCGGGAACAGCAGACCGAGCCGGCATCCACGCAGGCCCAGCATCGGGTTCTGCTCGTGCAGGTTCTGCACCTCGGCGAGGAGTTTCACCTTGTCGCGGTACGACTTCTCCGGCTTACCGAGCGCCTGCGCGCGCGTGACCTCCACCAGAAGCTCCTCGAGCGAGGGAAGAAACTCGTGCAACGGCGGATCGATGAGCCGGATGATCACGGGCAGCCCGTGCATCGCCTTGAGGATGCCGTGGAAGTCGTCGCGCTGCATCGGGAGCAGCTTCGCCAGCTCGATGCGGCGCTCCTTCTCGGTGGGCGCGAGAATCATCTTCTGCACGATGGGAAGGCGTTCCTGCTGCATGAACATGTGCTCGGTGCGNNGCGCGCACCGCGTCGTGCGGATAGTCACCGTTCGCCCACACCTCGAGGCGGCGGAACGAGTCCGCCCAGCGCAGGATCTCCTCGAGCTCGCCCGAGATCTCCGCGTCGAGCATGGGGACCTGGCCCTCGATCACGTTGCCCGTGGAGCCGTCGATCGTGAAGGGCTCGCCCTCCTTGATCTTCGTCCCGCCTGCGGTGAACTGGCGCTTGACCAGGTCCACCTGCACCGACTCGGCGCCGGCAACGCACGGCTTGCCCATGCCTCGCGCGACCACCGCCGCATGCGAGGTACGTCCGCCGCGCGATGTGAGGACTCCTTCGGCGGCGATCATGCCGTGCACGTCGTCCGGGTTGGTCTCGATGCGCACGAGGATGACCTTCTCGCCCTTCTTGGCCAGCTCCTCGGCCCGATCCGCGTCGAACACGGCCTTGCCGTACGCGGCGCCGGGTGATGCGGCGAGCCCGGTCGCGAGCACGTTGATCTTCGCCTTCGGATCGATGCGGCGATGGAGGAGTTGATCAACCTGTCCTGGCTCGACACGGAGCACAGCTTCGCGCTTGGTGATGAGCCGCTCGCGCACCATGTCGACCGCGATCTTCACCGCAGCCTCAGCGGTGCGCTTGCCGCTGCGTGTCTGCAGCATGTACAGCGTGCCGCGCTCGATGGTGAACTCCATGTCCTGCACGTCGCGGTAGTGCTTCTCGAGCTTGCGCGCGATCTGCTCGAATTGCTTGTACGCCTTGGGAAGATCGGTCGCCATCGCGGCGATCGGCTTGGGCGTGCGGATGCCGGCGACGACGTCCTCACCCTGCGCGTTGGTGAGGTACTCGCCGTACAGCTTCTTCTCACCGGTGGACGGATCACGCGTGAATGCGACACCGGTTCCGGAGTCATCACCCATGTTGCCGAACACCATCGATTGCACGTTGACCGCGGTGCCGAGGTCGTGCGGGATGCGGTTGTAGTTGCGGTAATCCGTCGCGCGCTTGTTGTTCCACGACTCGAACACAGCCCCGATCGCGGCACGCAGCTGCTCCATCGGTTCCTCGGGAAAGCCCGTCTTCGAATGGCGCTTGACGATCGCGCGGTACTCGACGATCAACTCCTCGAGCGCCGGCGCGCTGAGGTCGGCATCGGTCTTCGCCTTCTTGCGCTTCTTGATGTCGTCGAGCGCATCCTCGAACAGCTGCCCGTCAATTCCGAGGACGATCTTGCTGAAGAGCTGGATGAAACGGCGCTGCGCATCGAGCGCGAAACGCCGGTCCTTGGTGAGCTTGGCGAGTCCCTCGAGCGTCGCCGAGTTCAGGCCGAGGTTGAGGACCGTGTCCATCATCCCCGGCATCGAGAACTTGGCACCGCTGCGCACGCTGACGAGCAGCGGATTGCGCGGGTCGCCGAACCCCTTGCCGGTGGTCTTCTCGACGACCTTGAGCGCCTTCTCAACCTGTTCCCAGAGACCGTCCGGGAATTTCGCGCCCTTCGTGTAGAAGGCATTGCAGGCCTCGGTGGTGATCGTGAAACCAGGCGGGACGGGCAGGCCGGCCCTGGTCATCTCCGCGACACCCGCACCCTTGCCACCCAGCAGGTCGCGCATCGACGCGCTGCCTTCGTTGAAGCTGTACACCCACTTGTGGGCGCGCGCCACGGCGCCGTTCTGCGACCCGGTGCTCCGCGCGGATGTCTTCCGCGCCGCTGTCTTTCTTGCCGGAGTCCTGGACGACTTCTTGCCCCGGGTGCCTACCGCCATTGGCCAGACCTCATCGTGGTGGTTGATGCGCTCGCAAGGCGTGAGCGTAGCATCGGGCCGCCACGGGGCCGAACGCCCGTGACGCACCCCGCCGCATGCGAGGTCTGCTGAGGGTTACCCGGCCTTTTTGGACGGCTTCTTCGGAGTGCGATGCGCCTTGGTCTTGCTCCACTCCGCACGCTTGGGCGGCCCGGTGACTCCGGCCTGGCCCAGCGCCGGACCGAGGCGGGTCTTCATGAAGTCGTCCTGGTCCTCCTGGGACTCCCAGACCTCGACGACGATCCATCCGCCGCCCTCGGTCGGACCGGCCAGGTGCGTATGCAGCCCGGCAGGCCACTCACCCTCACCGGTCTCCGCGTTGATCCCGAGCAGTTCGTTGACCTGCTCGTAGTCTTTGGCGCCGAATCCCTCGAACTCGAGGATCAAAAGCTCAGACATCACACACTCCTGGTTACCTGGAGCCCGCCGTTGGGGCCGACGGGATCATGTCAGAAACCAGGCAGCGGCCTAGAGGATCAGCATCGCGTCGCCGAACTCGTGCCACAGATAGCGGCGCTCGCGGACTTCGGCATATGCGCGCTCCAGCAGGCTCACGTCGAGCAGCGCGCCGAGCATGTCGAGGTGCGTCGCCGGGGGCTCGTGCAATCCGGTGAGCAGTGCGTCGACGGCGCGCAGGCGGGTCGCCGGGGTGATCACCAGGTGGGTCCATCCACTCATGGGTTGCACGTCTCCGCCGGCGTCGGCTGCGGTCTCCAGCGTGCGGATGACGCTCGTGCCAACCGCGATCACTCGCGATGCGCGGTTGATGCGCACCGCGGCGTCCTCGCGGATGGCGAAGCGCTCCTCGATGAGCGGCTTGTCGAGGTCGACGTCGTCGTCCTGGAAGGAGCTCAGCCCGCAGTGGAGCACGATGTCGGTGACCTCGACGCCCTGACGGCGCAGGTCGCTGAGCAGCTCCCAGGTCAGGTGGCGGCCGGCCGACGGTGTCTCGACCGAACCGGGCGTGCCTGCGTAGACCGTCTGGTAGTGCTCGAGCGGGACCGGGTCGGGCACGTACGAGTACCGGATCGGCTCGCCGGCGCTGAGCAGGGTTCGCATCGGGTCGCCGCTCTCGACGGCCATCCGCCACAGCAGCGGGGCGTCGGAGCGCGGCTCGAGGACGCGGAAGCGCAGCCCACCCGGCGCGCGGAGCAGCTCGCCCGGCTCGAGCGGGACATTGCGGTGGGGCGGCGCGGTCTCCACCGCCAGCGCGTCCCACTCGTGGTCGCGGAGCGCGCCCGGGCGGAGCTGCACCTGCGCCGCGCCGTCGCGGTCGACCCGCAGCGCGGCCGGCAGCGTCCGGCTCGAGTTGACGACGAGCAGGTCGCCGGATGCGAGGTACTCGCCGAGGTGAGCGACGGTTGTATGCATGATCCGGTGGCTCTCCCGCTCGACGACGCAGAGTCGTGCACCATCGCGGCGCATGCCGCGCAATTCGGCGGGCAGCGAGGCGCGGAGTTCGCGTGGTGGGGAGATCATGCGAGGCTCGCTGCTTCAATGCGGTCGGCCTCCGGGAGGCGGCCGACCAGGAGCCTGAGCAACCGCTCGGCGACGTCCTCGGGAAGGAGCAGGTCCGCCGGGTTGGCCTCCGGGTCGGCGGCCATGTGCATCGCCGTGTGCATGTCGCCGGGGTCGACGCTGATCACCCGCACCTTGGTCCGTTGCAGCTCCGCCGACCAGCTCCGCGTCAGCGCGTCGAGCGCCGCCTTGGAGGCGCTGTACAGGCCGAGCCCCTCGAATCCGATGAGCGCGGCGTCCGTGCTGATGTTGACGACGAGCCCGTGGTTGCGCAGCAGCATCCCGCCGATCACGGCCTGGGTGAGGCGCAGCGGTCCGAGCACATTGGCCTGCAACACGTGCTCAAGAGCGCTCGACGGCGCGTCGGTGAGCTGCGGCAGCGGCAGCGGACCGAGCTCGGCCGCGTTGTTGACCAGAACGTCGATGCCCCCGAAGCGCTCCAGCGCCGTGGCCGCGAAGCGCTCCACATCGGAGGCGTCCGCGATGTCGGCGAGCACCGCCAGCACCTCAACGCTGTTGGCGCGACATTCCTCGGCGACGGCCTCGAGCGCGTCTCCGCCACGAGCGCAGATCGCAAGCGCGGCCCCTTCGCGAGCAGCCGCTCGGGCAAGCGCCCGCCCCAGCCCTCTGGAGGCGCCCGTGATCATGACGGTGGTTCCGGACAGTGTTCCCATGCCCTCAATCCTGCGCGCGCATAGCGCCGAGCGCGTCCACCGGATGCCGCAGTCGCGGGTCCGTCATTGGGCGGACCTCTCAGTCGACGAGGCGCTCCCGGATGGCGAGCACCGCGGCCTGGGTCCGGTCGGCCACGCCGAGCTTGGCGAGCACGCGGCTCACGTGGGTCTTGATCGTCTTCTCGCCGATGCCGAGTCGCTGCGCGATCTGCTTGTTGGCGAGCCCTTCGACGATCAACCCGAGCACGTCACGCTCACGGGCGGTGAGATCGCTGTGCCCCTGGCGCGGCGATCCGCTGCGGTGCATCAGCCGCGCAGCGACCGACGCATCGAGCGCCGGGCGTCCGGCGTACACGTCCTGTATCCCGTCGGCCAGCGCCTGCGGGTCCACATCCTTGAGCAGATAGCCGGCGGCACCGGCAGCGATCGCCGCGAAGATCTGCGAGTCGTCGGCAAAGCTCGTGAGAACGAGCACGCGCACGCCGGGCGCGGCCTCGAGCAACCGGCGGATGGCGCCGATCCCATCGCCCTGGGGCATCACGAGGTCGAGCAGGACCACGTCGGGCGACGACGCGCCGGCGACACGGATCGCGTCGTCAGCGCTCGCCGCCTCGCCAACGACCTCGATGCCATCCTGCAGACGGAGGAAGGCACGCAGCCCTTCGCGCACCACCGAGTGGTCGTCGACGATGAGGAGCCGGATGGGTGGGTTCATGCGCTCACGCCGACGGGACGCTGACCGTGACCGTCGTCCCGCCGCCCGGTCGTGTTCGGATCACCAGACGTGCGCCGATCTCGTTTGCGCGTTCGCGCATGCTGGTGAGGCCGACACCCCGCCGCGTGTGTGACAGCGCTTGCAGGTCGAAGCCCGGGCCATCGTCGTGGATGCGCAGCGTCACCGTCTTCGTCCCTGCGCGCAGGGTCACGTGCACCGACGACCCAGCCGCGTGACGCATCGCGTTGTGGAGCGCTTCCTGTGCGATGCGCAGCAGCGCGTGCTCGGTGTCGAGCGGAAGCCGGACGCCCTCGGCGGCATCGACCACCACGCGCGCCCCGCTGGTGCGCAGTGCCTCGGCGTGGTCGGCGAGCGTGGCTGCGAGACCGTCACGTTCGAGGCTCTTCGGACGAAGTGCGTGCACGAGTCCGCGCAGCTCCTGAAGTGCTGATGTGGTTCGCTGCTCGAATTCCAGCAGCGAGTTGCGCGCTTCCTCGTCGCGGGTAGACAGCGCTGCAGCGCGGGCGGCCAGTACCAGGCTAAAGAGCGTCTGCGTTGCGGCGTCGTGCAATTCCCGCGCAACCCGGTTGCGCTCCTCGACGACTGCGAGCCGCTGCGACTGCGCATAGAGCTCGGCATTCGCGATCGCGACTCCCGCATATGCCGCAAGGGTTTCCAGCCTGCGCGCATCCGCTTTTGTGAAGTGACCGGAACGGTGCCCACTGACGAAGAGATTGCCGAGGACGTTCCCTCGGTGCTTGATGGGCACACCGAGGAAGTCCGTCAGCGTCGGGTGATGAGCGGGGTAGTACGAGAAGCGTGGATGCTCGCGGATGTCGTCGAGCAGGATGGGGCCTTCCTCGAGCAGGGCCCCGAGCACGCCGTGAGTCCGCGGCAGCTCGCCGATTGTCGCTGCCACACGCTCACTGATCCCTGACGTCACGAACCTCGCGAAACCACCGCGACCGTCCGGCACCCCGATTGCGCCGTATCGCGCCGAGACCTGGCGACGCGCCGCCCGGACGATCCGCTCGAGCACCGCGTCGAGGTCAGGCGCGTCGCCGAGCGCCAGCAGGTCGAGCACACCGGCAGCCACCGCGTCGGTGTCGCTGCGAGCACTCACCACGGCGGGATGCTACGCGTCGTGCCCGCCGTTGGCACGTTCGCGCGCTCGCGTGCGCCCGGTCTCGAGCTGATCGTGGATCGCCCGATCCAGCCCCTCGATGGGCACGCGGACCTGGGTCATGCCATCACGCTCGCGGATGGTCACCGAGTGGTCGGTGAGCGAGTCGAAGTCGAACGTGATCGCCAGCGGCGTACCGATCTCGTCTTGACGGCGATAGCGACGTCCGATCGCCTGCGTCTCGTCATACATGGTCGAGAAATGAGGCCGGAGGCCATGCTCGATTCGCCGCGCCGGTTCGACGAGCTCGGCTTTCTTGCTGAGCGGTAACACCGCGACCTGCACCGGCGCCACGTCGGGATGGAGGTGCAGCACGACGCGCTTCTCGCCACGCACCTCCTCCTCGTCGTAGGCGTCGACGAGCAGTGTGATGAAGATGCGGTCGGTGCTCACCGCCGGTTCGATGACGTAGGGGATGTAGCGCTCGTTGGTTTCCGGGTCGAAATACGAGAGGTCGCGCCCGCTGTGCTCCATGTGCGTCTTGAGGTCGAAGTCGGTGCGATCCGCGACGCCTTCGAGCTCGCCCCATCCGAAGGGATACCGGTACTCGATGTCACTGGTCGCAGAGCTGTAGTGGGAGAGCTCTTCCTTGGCGTGTGGACGGAGCCGGAGATTCGCCTTGCGCACACCCATGACGTCGACGTGCCACCGGAACCGTTCCGCGCACCAGTACTCGTGCAGCTCGCGGTCACTCCCCGGCTTGCAGAAATACTCCATCTCCATCAGCTCGAACTCGCGCAGCCGGAAGACGAAGTTGCCGGGCGAGATCTCGTTGCGAAATCCCTTGCCCTGCTGCGCGATACCGAACGGCAGGCGCCGCCGCGTGGAGTTCACCACGTTGGCAAAGTTCACGAACATGCCCTGCGCCGTCTCCGGGCGGAGCCAGATCTGCGCGGCATCCTCCTCGACGGGACCGATGAAGGTCTTGAACATGAGGTTGAACTGGCGTGCCTCGGTCAGGACGCCGCCGCACTCCGGGCATCCGGGCGCGTCGGCCGGCTTGCCGCGCGCGAGACGCTCATCGCCGAGATGATCCTCGCGCCAGCGCTTCTTGCACGGACCGGTGCAGTCCACCAGCGGATCGGTGAAGCCGGCGACGTGGCCACTCGCGACCCACACCTCGGGATTCATGAGGATCGCTGTCTCGATGCCCTCGACGTCATCGCGAAGATCCACCATCGATTGCCACCAGCGCTCGCGAATGTTGCGGCGGAGCCGGACCCCGAGCGGGCCGAAATCGTAGACGGCGTTGAGGCCGCCGTAGATCTCGCTCGACGGGTAGACAAAGCCGCGCTGCTTGCTCAGCGAGACGAGCTTCTCGATGACGTCCGAATGCGCCAGGCCGTCCTGGGATTGCTCTTGGGCCATGGCGGGTCAGTCTACCGGCACCCTCACGGCACCCCGCCCCTCGATCGCCCGGAGCACATCGATCGACCGCAGCCGGCGATCGAGGTGATACGCAAGCTCGGACTCGACGATGCGCTCGAGTGTCTGGAGCGTCGCGGTGTCGAGGCGGAGCCGCAGCCACAGCTCCTCGTCGCCGTCGGCGGCGGCGCGCAGCACCTTGATGACTCGCACCGCGCACTCCACCGCCTCGGGGTCACCCGGGGCGCAGCGCACGCAGAGCAGTCCGCCGCCCGGGGCGCTGAACCAGGCCGTTTCCTCGGGGAGGCGGCGTTCGCAGCTGACGCACTCCACCAGCTGAGGGGCGTATCCGAGCCGGTCCACCATGCGGCGCGCGAACCACACGATTGCGGCGCGAGGATCGCGCTCCGGGTCGGCGCACGCGGTCAGCGCGCCCGCAACGAGCGCGTAGATCTCGGGATCCGCGTGATGACTTTCGAGGACGCGGTCGGTGAGCTCGGCGCACAACGAGGCGCAGGCGGCGCGACGCGCGTCGCTGCGCAGCGGGGTTGCCGCAACCGTCTCCGCCTGGGTGAGCACGTCGAGCTCGCCGCGTCCGCGCGCGAGCTGCATCCGGCTGCGCGTGAACAGGTCGGTACGCGACGCGAGCCGGCTCTGACTCTTGCGCACGCCTCGAGCGATGACGCCGATCTTGCCGTGCTCGAGCGTCAGCACGGTGAGGATGCGGTCTGACTCACCGTAGTCGATGCGGCGAAGCACGATTCCCTCGTCGCTGTAGGTCGGCATCCGACCATCATGGGCACTACTGGTGGCGAGCGTGCGCGGACGCCTCCTCTTG
>PKYW01000093.1 GCA_003132805.1 Candidatus Dormiibacterota bacterium
GGCCGGGAACGTCGCAATCGCGCAGATTGCAACGCTTCTGAGCCGAGCCTGTGCCGACGTCGGCGTTCGTGCGGCGTATCGGCCAGGAAGGCCCAGGGTGGGGGAATGCTTCCAGGCAACACCACGTCATGACCGGCCGTCAGACGACACCCAGGCAGGATCCCCTCCCGCCCGAGGTAGGTTTTGGTGAGCTCATGACCCGGATGATCTCGGCGAATCGAGTCGAGAAGGCGAAGCGCGCCAGAGCCGACGGGGTCAGTCGCACCCCGCCACCGACCGAGACGGATACACGAGGAACTCCCGAAAGCTCCGGGGCGTGACCCTCGCCGCGAGCAGCGCGCCGACCGGCGGTGCGCTCTTTGCGACCTTCCTCGAGGCGGTTCCGGATGCGGTGGTCGCGGTCGTGGCCGACGGCACCATCCTGTTCGTGAATTCGCAGGCAGAGGCGCTCTTCGGATACCCGAGTCGGTGATCACCTCGCAGGGCGTGGTGCAGCGTGGGATCCACCGGGTGTCGAAGCCGTTTGTTGCCGCGGACCTGCCGGACCACGTGCGCGCCACGCTCGACGCCTGAGGGCGAAGTCGCCGGTCGAGTCGGGGTCGGACGCGAAGGCTACGCGGCTCCGGCGGGCACTTTCGGCAGCTCGGCGAGCGCGGTGTCGAGTCGTTCCTGCGGGAGCTCGACATCCTGGAGCTTGCCGGCGAAGTACGCGTCGTAGGCGCCGAGATCGAAGTGTCCGTGGCCGGAGAGATTGAAGAGAATCACGCGCGAATCTCCCGCCTCGCGTGCCGCGGCAGCCTCTTGCGCGACCGCACGGAGCGCATGCGATGGCTCGGGCGCCGGCAGGATCCCCTCACTGCGCGCAAAGCGCACCGCTTCTGCGAAGCATTCATTCTGCTTGTACGCGCGCGCTTCGATGAATCCGTTCTTGACGAGCAGGCAGAGCGAAGGCGCATCCCCGTGATAGCGCAGCCCACCGGCGTGGATCGTGTCGGGAATGAAGTTGTGCCCGAGCGTGTACATCGGAACGACCGGGCCCATCCCGGCGGTGTCACCGAAGTCGTATGCGTAGAGACCCCGCGTCAGCGTCGGACACGCGGCCGGTTCGGCAGCGATGAATCGCGTATTGGTCTTGCCGGCGAGGCGATCCGCCAGGAAGGGGTACGCGAGGCCGGCGAAGTTGGATCCGCCGCCGACGCACCCGATCACAACATCGGGATAGGCGTCGGCCATCTCCATCTGTTTCTGGGCCTCCTGCCCGATCACGGTCTGATGAAGCAGGACGTGGTTGACGACCGATCCGAGCGAGTAGTGACTGTCGTCGCGGGTGGCGGCATCCTCGACGGCCTCGGAGATGGCGATGCCGAGGCTGCCAGGCGACTCGGGCTCCTTCGCCAGCACGCTGCGGCCGAATTCGGTCTGGTCGGTCGGGGAGGGGAGGACCCTGGCGCCCCAGGTCTCCATGAGCGCGCGGCGGTAGGGCTTCTGCTCGTACGAGACCTTGACCATGTAGACCATGACCTCGAGGCCGAACAGGCCGCCGGCGAAGGCGAGTGCTGAGCCCCACTGGCCGGCGCCGGTCTCCGTCGTCAGGCGCTTGATGCCCTCCTCGGCGTTGTAGTACGCCTGCGCCACAGCGGTGTTGGGCTTGTGCGATCCCGCAGGAGACGTGCCCTCGTACTTGTAGAAGATCCGTGCGGGGGTGTCGAGCGCCTTTTCCAGACGCGTGGCGCGATACAGCGGTGTCGGGCGCCACATCTTGTAGATGTCCCGGACCCGGTCGGGGATCTCGATCCAGCGCTCGGCTGACACCTCCTGCCCGATGATCGCCATGGGGAAGATCGGGGTGAGATCGGGTGGCGTGAGCGGCTCGAGCGTCCGCGGGCTCAGGAAGGCCCCGAGCGGCTCCGGGACGTCCGCGAGGATGTTGTACCAGTGCGACGGTAGATCGTCTTCCGCCAGCAAGAACTTCGTTGTCATCCGTTCCACCTCGGCCAATGCTCGGACGCGTGCAGGGGAGGATACGCCGGGGGGTGGTGGGACTCATAGGTGCGACCAGCGCGTCTTTCGTGCGTGTTACCATCATGAGGAGGGAACCATCAGATTAAGGTAGCTGTCATGAAGACCACAGGTGCGCGGAGGTGGTGGGCGCTCGCCGCGGTGAGCATGGGTGTCCTGGCCGTCGGCCTCGATGGGACGGTCCTCAGCGTCGCGCTGCCGACCCTGGCCAAGGCGTTGCACGCGTCGGAGTCGGACCTGCAGTGGTTCTCGTCTGGATACCTGCTGGTGCTGGCGGCGGCGATGCTCCCGGCCGGGCTGCTCGGTGACCGGTACGGCCACAAGAAGGTGCTGCTCATCGCGCTCGGCCTGTTCGGCCTGGGATCGCTGGCATGCGCCCTGTCAACCTCGGTGACGGAGTTCCTGGCAGCTCGTGTCCTCCTCGGGTTGGCCGGCTCGGGCGTCATCGTGATGGCGATCTCCTCGCTCACCGTGCTCTTCACCAAGGAGGAGCGCCCCAAGGCCGTCGGTATCTGGGCTGCCGCCAACTTCCTGGCACTCCCGATCGGTCCCATCCTCGGTGGCTGGCTCCTCACGAATTTCTGGTGGGGATGGGTCTTCCTCATCAACGTTCCGGTCGCGGTGATTGGCCTGATCGCCCTGGCGACGCTCGTGCCCGAGTCTCGGGCGTCCGAGCGTCCGGGGATCGACTTGGTTGGGGTTGCCCTGTCGGTCGCCGGCCTCGTTGCGCTCACCTACGGCCTGATCGCCGCGGGACAGGACGGCTGGACCGATGCGGTAGCGATCCTGGCGATGGCCGGCGGCGTGGTGGTGCTGGTGGGCTTCTTTGCGTGGGAACGGCGCCTCAACCGCCGCCCCGGCGGCCAGCCGCTGCTCGACCTCTCGCTGTTCGGCTCGGCGTCGTTCACGTGGGGGGTGATCCTCGCGGCCATCGCTGTGTTGTCGATGATCGGGGTGCTCTTCACGTTGCCCCAGTATTTCCAGGGGGTGATCGGCACCGATGCGATGGGCTCGGGTCTGCGGCTCCTGCCGGTGATCGCGGGCCTGATCGTCGGCGCGATTCCCTCGGATCGGGTGGTCAAGCTGATCGGCGCCAAGTTGACGGCTTCCGCCGGGTTCGTGCTCATCGCCATCGGACTGCTCATCGGGGCAACCACGGGGGTCAGCTCGAGCACCGTCTTTGTGGCCGGCTGGATGGCGATCATCGGTGTCGGGATGGGTCTGGCTCTCTCCACGTCTACCTCGGCGGCCCTGGTCGAGCTCTCCGAGGAGCGCAGCGGTGTCGGATCGGCGGTGCTGCAAGCGGTGAACAAGGTCGGTGGCCCCTTTGGGACCGCAATCCTCGGCAGCGTGCTGAGCTCGATCTACCTGTCGCACCTGGCGCTGGCGGGGATCGCGGCCCCGGCAGCCGCGGCAATCCGGCAGAGCGTCTTCGGCGGCGTTGCGGTCGCGCAACAGATCGGGTCGGCAGGCCTGCTCCACTCGGTGCGCGCCGCCTTCGTCGACGGCATGGACGTTGCGCTGCTCGTTTCGGCGGGGATTGCGGTCGTCGGCATGCTGCTCACGCTGCTGTTCCTGCCGCGCGCCAACGCGATGCAGGACAATCAGCGTGTGGAACCCGAGCAGGAGCATGAGCTTGCCGGCGTCCGCTGAGCTGCGCACCGCGGGACTGCGCGAGCGGAAGAAGGAGCGGACCCGCGAGGCGATCCGCGCACAGGCGCTGCACCTCTTCATCACGCAGGGCTACGAAGCGACCACCGTGCAGCAGATCATCGATGAGATCGAGATTTCCGAGAGCACCTTCTTTCGCTATTTCCCGACCAAGGCCGATGTGGTGCTCACGGACGACTTCGATCCGATCATCGTCGCCGCCTTTCAGAGTCAACCGCCGGAGCTGAGCCCGATTCAGGCGCTGCGACGCGCCTTCAACGAGGCGTTCGCACGGCTGTCACCGCAGGACGTCGAAGAACAGACGGAGCGGATGCATCTCATCCTCTCCGTTCCCGAGCTGCGAGCGGCGATGCTGGATCAGTTCGGCCAGGCGATGCGCCTGCTTGCGGAAGTCCTCGCCGAGAGAACCCACCGCCGCGCGGACGACATGGATGTGCTGACCACGGCGGGTGCGGTCGTCGGTGTGGCAATGGCGGTGATGTTCGCTGTCATTGACGACCCGACGGTCAACCTCGCGGCCCTGCTCGATCAGGGCATGGCGCGGCTCGAGGCAGGGCTCCGGCTCTGATGTGCCGTCGGTGCCCATCGGGTCACCGAGCCGCCGACCTATCCTTTGCCCGATGCGCCTGGCAACCTGGAACGTGAACTCCGTCGTTGTGCGGCTGCCTCGACTGGTCGACTGGCTGGAAAAGAGCAGCCCCGACATCCTCTGCCTGCAGGAGACCAAGATCGCGGATGACGCCTTTCCGCGTGCGGAAGTGGAGGCGCTCGGGTACGAGGTTGCGCTGCACGGGGAGGGGCGATGGAACGGCGTGGCGATCATCTCGCGCGTCGGGATGGGCGATGTTGCGCGCGGCTTCGACGGACAGCCGGGGTTTCCGCAAGCGGAGGCTCGGGCGATGAGCGCGACCTGCGGCGAACTCCGTGTCTGGACGGTGTACGTGCCGAACGGCCGAACGCTTGACAGTGATCACTACGCGTACAAGCTGAACTGGCTGGCGGCGCTTCGCGCGGCATTGCTCGCATCGAAGCCGACGTCGCCGCCGCTGGTTGTGTGCGGCGACTTCAACATCGCGCCAACCGACGATGATGTCTGGGACCCCGCCGCGTTCATCGGTTCGACGCACGTCAGCGCGAAGGAGCGCGAGGCGCTCGTCGCGCTCACCAGCCTGGGGCTCGACGACATCCACCCTCGCGCCTTCAAGGGACGGCCGTTCACCTACTGGGACTACCGCGCCGGGAACTTCCACAAGGGTCTCGGCATGCGGATCGACCTCGTGCTGCTGGACCATGGAGTCGCGCCGGCGGTGACGGATGCGTACATCGATCGCGATGCTCGCAAGGGAACCTTGCCGTCAGACCACGCGCCAGTGGTGATCGACCTCAACTGGCCGCGTTAGGCATCTGCGACTGCGGAGCTGACGCTAACCAGAGCCACCGGTGAGCGCCTGTCGCGCCAGGTTGGCAATGTCAGCGCCGGTGTTCGCGTGGCCGGCGATTCCCCAGCCACCATCAGGCGACTCCACGATCAGCACCCACGTGAGCGGCGCAAGGCCGGGGTCACCGGCCGCCGCGACGACAATCTCCGTCAGCTCCTTGACCACGCCCAACTGCTTGTCCCGGTTCAGCACGCCCGCCGGGGTGAGCACCTGCACGCGGATGTGGCGACCGCTACTCGACACGTCTGAGATCGCGTCGGCTGGAAGCTCGTGGATGAATGCTGCAGTGTTGTCCTTGAACAGTGGAATCTCCGGGACGCCCTCCCAGCGCATCACCGCCGCGGCGAGATCGCGGGCGAGCGTCTTGCGGTCCTTGAACGTTCCCGACGCGGCGTATACATCGATCATCGGCATGTCTGTACTTCTCCTGGGTGCTCAGCTCACGCCGGGCGTTGGGCGCTGCCCGCGAGTTGCTCATTGCCGGCGCCACCGACCGCAGCGGCTGCGGCCTCGATGAGCTGCACGACCTCGTTCGGGTGAGACACCATCGCGACGTGACTGGAGGGGACTTCGATGGTGGTCGCGCCCATGCGCTTGGCGAACATGCGCTCAGCATCGGGTGGAATCGCCTCGTCATCGGTGGCGACGAGATACCACGACGGCAAGGACTTCCACGCCGGCTCTCCCATGACGTCCTCGAACGTGGTCAGCGAGATCGGCTGTTGAACGGCATACATGACGTTAGCCTTCACGGAGTCAACGTCGCCGGCGAAGTGCGCCACGAAGTCTTCACGAGGTATCCAGCCGAAGCCTTGCTCGTCAACGGCCAGGTGCGCCAGCGCCGCCGTCGGCGGCCCGGCACCGAGGAGTGCGCCGAGCGACTCTCCCTGGTCGAGTCCGAAAGCGGCGATGTACACGAGCGCCGCGACGTTCGGGTGTTCCGGGCCGAGTGCCGTCATGATATGTCCGCCGTAGGAGTGACCGGCAACCACAGTTGGCCCACTCTGGCGCACGAGCACCTGGCGGAGTCGCGCGACATCGTTGGCGAGCGAGCTCTCCGGGAACTGCGGCGCGGTGACCTCGTAGCCTTTCGCCTGCAGCGATTCGATCACTCCGCTCCAGCTCGATCCATCGGCCCACGCGCCATGGACCAGTACAACGTTTGGCTTGTCGCTCAACGGAGTCTCCTCGTATCGGGGTCTGCTGACCACGATGCTGGGAGCGACGAACGATGCTTCGCTTGAGTAGGACGACTGAATCTTCAGTCGCCGATGGCGCTCGCGAGGCTCTCGCGCAGCTGACCGCGTCCGGTGATGCCGAGCTTGGGATAGATGCGATACAGATGGGACCCGATCGTGCGATGCGACAGGAAGAGTCGCTCGCCGATTTCTCGATTCGACAGGCCCCCGGCCGCGAGTCGAGCGATCTGGAGCTCCTGCGCCGAGAGACGGTCGCGGGCATCCGGCGTCCGAGGGCCGACGGTTTCACCAGTGGCGCGGAGCTCCTGTCGGGTTCGCTTTCCCCAGGACGTCGCGCCGAGCACGTCGAACAGCTCCATGCTGCGACGCAATGGTTCGCGCGAGTCGGCGCTGCGTCGCTGACGGCGCAGCCAGCTCCCAAACGAGAACAGCGTCCGAGCCAGCAGGAATGGGTATGGCGACAGATCGTTCGCGAGTGCCGCGGCGAAGAGCAGTGCAGCGTCGCCATCAGGAGCGAGGAGTGGTCTCGCGCACGCCAGTTCGAGGCAGAGAAGAGGCGCGTTGCTCTGTGTCGCGACTTCTTCGAGGTCGGCAATCACCGGGCCGAGACTTTCAGCATGCCCGCTTCGCGCCGCGGCTTCGGCGATGTCGAGTATCGCGTTCCACCGCATGAAGCGATGGAAGGCGTCGTCGTTCTCATCGAAGACCGGCCAGAGAAAGCGGAACGCATCGTCGTAGCGCGCCTCACCAAGCGCTGCCGCTCCGCGAGCGAGGTGTGCGGTTGTCAACAACGGAGTGCTCTTGATGGACAGTACCCTGCGTTCGGACGCGGCGAGCATGCCGTCGAGGTCGGGCGCGTTTCCGAACAATGCCCTGGCGTATGCAGCCATCAGCTCGCCGGCGACCCCGTACTGCGGCTGGCCCGTGTCGCGCGCTAAGGACGCCGCCTCCTCACCGGCCGTCACGGCAGCACTCCAATCACCGGTTTGCGTTGCGGTCCACGCGTAGTGCACGAGCGCCTGCGTCAACGGTCCAAGTCGCACCTGGGTGCGGAGGTCATCCACCGCGCCGGCGAGCAAGCGCGCGCCGGTCGCAAAATCGCCCGACTTCTCCGTTGCGATGCCGACGAGCATCCTGTCCACCGCATCCGCCAGCTGAGCGCGCCGGAGGCGTGAGGCCTGTTTGAGAACCCCTCGTCCCTCGCTTTCAGGGTCAGCCATGGCGATCACCGCGAGAAGTCGCGGATCGTCGTCGCTGGTGCCGAGCTGTTTTGCTGCATCCACGAGATACCGCCGGGTGCGGACTTGGGGACCGGTCCACCAGCAGCGATGCGCGATCGGCAGCAACGACCGCAGCGCCATGTCGGCGTCGCCGCTCTCGGCAATCTCACGGGCGAGCGTCACGAACGTCTTCGTCGCGCCCGTCTCAAACCAAACGTCGCCGCTGATCACCTCGTTCAGCCATGCGAGACGCGCTGCTGCACTCCTGCCGAGGTCGGGGAGGCTGATCTGCTGGAGCAACCGTCGGGCATCGTCAACGAGGCCTAACTCGTACGCGGCTTCAGCAGCAGCCAGCAATCGCTCGGCCCGCATCCGTGGCTCCACGCTCAGTGCGGCCGCGCGCTCGAGGGCCGCGCCGGCGACTGCAACCGCACCACGGCGGACCGACGCCCGTGCATGCTCTTCGAGCGCTACCGCGACATCCTCGTCGCTGCCCGTGGCCACCATGGCGCGGTGCCAGAGCCGGCGTTCAGCGTCGTGGACAACTGCTGCAAGTGCGCTGTACATGGCGAGCACCTGGAGTGGCGGCGCAGCCTGACGAACCGCCGAGCGGATCAACGGGTGCCGATAGTGCACGACACCGGCGCGCAGGTCGATCAACTCTGCGTCGACCGCGGGCTCGAGCGCATCGGTCGACACCGGTGACCCTTGCACCAGCGTCGCCGACTCGACGATCTCGTCGAGCGATGCGCGGCTGTCGAGCGCGGCTGCGAGCAGAGCGAGGCGGCACTCATCGCTGAGGTCGCGAAGGCTCGTGGCGAATGCTTGCTCGAGCCGGGCGTTGAGGGTGGTCGGCGCCGGGACAAGGCGATCCGGCGAAGCCGCCGAGAAGGAAGCGGTGCGCGGCAATTCGACCAGCGCAAGCGGGTTGCCGGCGGCTTCGGCGAGAACCCGGGCACGAGACACCGGGTGCAGCCCAGGTGTGTTGCGGTCGAGCAGCGTCCCTGCATCGCCGGCGCTCAGGCGACTCAGCTCAACGATCGGCAATCGAGCGTCCTTGAACGGAGCGGTGTATCCGGATCGCACCGTTGCGACGAGCGCCATGGGTACGTGCTCCAGGCGCCGGGCGATGAACGTGAGCACGCCAATGCTCGGCCGGTCGAGCCAGTGCGCATCGTCGACGAGCAGGACCACGGGATTGGCGTCGGCGGCATCGCTGATGAGCCGGAATGCAGCCATAGCAACTCGAAACGGATCGGGGTCGACGTCTGCCGCTACTCCGAACGCAGCCTCGAGCGCCATGCGCTGCGCGTCGGGCAGGAGGTCGAGCGCACGGATGATGGGGAAGAGGAGTTGGTGCAGCCCTGCGAACCCAAGCTCCGCCTCAGACTCCGCTCCGGCCGTCGCGAGCACGGTGAAGCCGACGGGGTGGGCTTGGTGACGCACGTGACCAAGCACCGCGGTCTTTCCGATGCCGGCTTCTCCGCTGATGACGAGCGCGCCGCCTCCCTCGTGAAGGCGATTCACGAGTGTGTCGAGGCGCTCGATCTCCGCGTGGCGCCCGATCAACTCCTGAGCCATCTCGGTCACGGCCCGAGCATAGAGACGGCGTCGCTGCGCCTGCGCTACAGCTCCAGCGTGGCCTCCGCGGTGACGGGCACTGCTGCAAGTGCCTTCGAGACCGGACAGTTCGCCTTCGCATCCTCGACTGCCGCAGTGAACACCGCCGCGTCGATTCCCGGCACCTTTCCCTTGGCGATGAGATGAATCCCCGTAATGCCCTCGGGGGCACCGAACGTCACCTTCGCGGTGGTGTCCAGCCGCTCCGGCGGGTGACCCGCGCCGGCGAGCCCGTTGGCCAGCGCCATGGAAAAGCAACTCGCGTGGGCTGCGGCGATCAGTTCCTCGGGGCTCGTGCCGCTCGCGCGCGATTCGGCACGTTGGTTCCAGGTCAGCGTGAGCTCAGGGAACGCACCACTCGCGGGGCGGACAGTGCCCTTCCCACTGACCAGACTGCCTTCCCACGTTGCGCTGGCACTACTTTCGACGGTCATGACATCGCTCCTTACAACAACAGTGACGACGGAGTCAGATTAGTCAGTGGGACCAAATGCGCGCTCAGCGAGACGTCCGGCTGTAGCGGCGCACGCAGATCGGGATGAACACGACGATGATGATGAGCGCGAGCCCGATGGTGGTGATCTCCGGGTGCTCGAGCGACCAGACCCCGGACGGTGGTGGTCCGATCGTGTTGCCGAAGAGATTGCGACCCGCGGCGACCACGGCCGAAACCGGATTCCAGTCGGCGAAGTCACGCAACCAGACCGGCATCTTCGAGGTATCGACGAAAACGTTCGAGACGAAGCCGAGCAGGAAGACGGGGATGCTCGAGATGACGTCGGCCGCCTGCGACGACTTCGCGATCAGTCCCGCCAGGATGCCAAGCCAGCTCAGGGCAAACGCGAACAGCTCGATCAGCAGGAAGCCAAGGATCGCATCAAAGATGCCGTTCTCGGGACGCCATCCAACGGCGAGTGCGCACAGGATCATCACGCCCAGTGCCGGCAGACCAAGCACGATCGTCGAGACCGAACGTCCGATGAGAATCGAGGATCGCGCGATCGGCAGCGTCTTGAAGCGGTCGATGACGCCCTCGTTCATGTCGGTTGCCACCGCGACAGCGACCTGGCTCGACGCGAACAGCGTCGACTGTGCAAAGAGTCCGGACATCAGGTAGGAGTGGTAGTTGCCCCCCGGAACACTGATCGAACTGCCGAACACGTAGCCGAACAGCACGACGAAGATGACCGGGAACAGGACGCTCCCAAAGATGATGTCGGGCTGTCGCTTTCCCCTGATCAGGTACCGGCGCGTGGCGTTATAGGCGTCGACAAGACCGCGCTGCACGGAACTCTGCCGGGGCAATGCGACCGCGCTCATGCGGGGACCGCCGCAGGAGCGTCGGGACTGTGGTCGCCAAGCCGATGGGTCACGGTGCTGAAGACCTCGTCGAGACTGGGGTGCTCGAGGCCCACCTCGTGGACCGGCACCCCGAGCTCCTCGAGCCTGGTGACGACCGCGGCAAGCGTTTCCAGACCGTCCGCTGCCGGAGCACTCACCGACCGACCCCGGATCACCGCGTCCGTGCCGAGCGCGGCACGCACCTTCTCGAGGGCCGCCTGGTCCGCGTCGACCAGCGTCACCACGACGCTCGGCCTGCCAATTGACGCCTTGAGTTGCTCCGGTGTTCCTTCGGCAACAACGAGACCCCTGTCGACCACCACGATCGTGTCGGCCAGCTGATCGGCCTCATCGAGGTACTGGGTCGTGAGCAGGACGGTCGTGCCACGCGCGACCAGGTTGCGGATCGCCGCCCACATCTCGCTCCGAGCGACCGGGTCAAGGCCGGTGGTGGGTTCGTCGAGGAACAGCACCTCGGGGTTGGCGATCAGGCTCGCGGCGAGATCGAGCCGCCGGCGCATGCCGCCCGAGTACTTCTTCACGAGCATCGTTCCCGCGTCAACGAGATCGAACTGCTCGAGCAGCTCGTCGGCGCGTTGCCCCGAGACCGCCGCGCCGAGGTGCGAGAAGCGGCCGATGATCTCGAGGTTCTCGTGCCCGGTCAGTAACTCGTCCATGGTGGCCGTCTGGCCGGTGACGCCAATCCGCTCGCGCACGCGATCAGCCTGCGAGGCGATGTCGAAGCCGGCCACCTGGGCATGACCGCCGTCGGGATCGAGCAGGGTGGTGAGGATCCGCACGGTGGTGGTCTTGCCGGCTCCGTTGCGACCGAGCAGTGCGCACACGCTGCCTGCCGGGATGTCGAGGCTGACGTCCACCAGCGCACGGGTCTCACCGAAGGATCGAGCCAGGTGCTGCGCGGAGATGGCGAAATCTGTCATCAGCGATCCCATGCTGGGCGGGGGATGGAACGAGCATCGAAGCCTGGCCGCGTCAACGCTGCGGCAATCCAGCGGACCTCAATGCTATGGGAAGAGGGCCCCGGCGATACCGATGTCGTATCGCCGAGGCCCTGATAGAACTACGCCCCAGGAAGGTCAGCCGGCGGCAGCCAGCTCCGGAACGAAGAGCGCCGCGTTCACGGTCCCGACCCCGCTCGCGAGGTCATACCCGGGGAGCGCCTTGAACCCGACCACCGTGTGGGTCGTGTCCTGCGTGAAGGTCACGGTGTTGTTGCCCTTGGTGACGTCGACGATGCCCGGTGCTCCAGCCTGCGAGAGCTTGTACAGCGCCGGGTTGATGACACCGAGGTCATGTCCCGCGTACTGGTCGGCGATCGCCACGATGCCGGAGAACAGCGGGGTTGCCTCACTAGTACCGCAGACCTCGTAGAAGCCTGGCGGGCCGCCGCCGGGGAAGCTCTGGTACATGATCGCCGCGCCGTTGCAGGCACCGCTCATGCTGATGTCAGGCACGCCGCGCTGCGAGCCGACGACGGAGGCAACACTGTTCTGGTAGCTGGGGCGCGAGAAGTAGATCGACTTGCCACCGCCACCGGCCAGGGGATTCGGCCCCGCGTCGCCGAAGATGAACTCGTTGGTCGCCACGTTATACGTGTCGTTCCAGACGTTGTCGGGGGCGGTGTGGTTGCCCTTGGCATTCAGGTGCAACTGCGTGCCGCCGACGCCGGTGACCAACGGATCCGAGTCGGGCCACGACGTCACCGGGTACGTGTAGTAGTAATTGCCCAGGAATCCAACATCAGCCGCACCCGAGTCTCCCGTGGCGGTATTGACGGTGACGTTGTTCTTGGCTGCGTTGATGTATGCCCCGCGCAGCGAGGTGAGCGCCTGCCTGGTCGGGAAGGTCTCCTCGGTGGCGCTGAAGCTCTGGCTGATCACGTCGCCGAGGTGATGGTTGATGACGTAGTTCTCAGCCTCCTCGATCTGCGGGAAGCCGGTGCGCCCCTCGTTCTCGGAGGTCGGGGTCTCGACCAGCAGGATGTTCGCGCCGGGCGCGATCGCGTGCGAGTACTCGACGTCGAGGTCCGTCTCGCCGGCCCAACCGGGGTCCGCCGTGGTCACCGGCCCCGCCGGCTGGATGATCTTGAACGACGGCGGCGCCGGGAGATGGAACGCCTTGTCGAACACCGCGAGGTCGCGCCGGACGGTGGTCGATCCGAACGAATCCACGATGACGATGGTCTTGCCGGCTCCGTTGTACCCCTTGGCGTAGAGCGGCGCGAGGTTGTAGGCCTGCTCGATCTGGTTGGGGCTGTAGCAGGGGACCTGGAACTCCGCCACACACTGGGCCGTGGTGGGCGGGGCGCCCGTCGAGATGAGCCGGGACATGGCGATATCCGGTTGGATTGCGATCGTTGCCGCAGCCGGAACGGCTGCGAACGCTCCGACGCCCATCGACGCCAATCCAAGCGTTGCGGTGGCCACGGTCAATCGAACTGCGCGCATGGGCTTGACCCCCTTGTGTTGCTCTCGGGCGCATGACACCACTTTGGAGGTGCCATGGTCAAATGCGGATCGGGTCACGCGTTGACACGGGCCATGTAGGCATCGGCGCCGCGGGCGCCGGCCACCCTGTCGGGCGAGGCCACCGCCTCGATCTCGGCGACGTCATCGGCGCTCAGCGACACGTCGGCGGCCGCAGCGTTGGCCTCGAGATTCACGCGCCGGCGAGTCCCCGGGATCGGCACGATGTCGTCGCCCTGATGGAGCACCCACGCGAGGGCGAGCTGCGCCGCACTGATGCCATGTCGTCGCGCGATCTCCTCGAGGCCGGCGACGATGCGAACGTTCTGCTCGAAGTTCTCCTCCTGCCAGCGCGGCACGCTCCGCCTCCAGTCGTCGGGTGGGAGGTCCTCGAGGCGCTGGAACTGGCCGGTGAGCATCCCCCGGCCCAGCGGGCTGTAGGCGACGAATCCAATGCCGAGCTCGCGCGTCGCCGGGAGGATCTCGTCTTCAGGCTCGCGGCTGAACAGCGAGTACTCGGTCTGGAGGGCGGTGATCGGATGCGTCGCATGCGCCCGCCGGATGGTCTCCGGCGCGGCCTCGGACAGCCCGAGGTAGCGGACCAGCCCCGCTGCGACCAGCTCGGCCATCGCGCCGACGGTCTCCTCGATGGGCGTCGTCGGATCGACGCGATGCAGGTAGTAGAGATCGACGTAGTCGGTCCCGAGGCGGGCGAGGCTCTCCTCGAGCGCCGGACGCACCTTGTCACGCCTGCCGAGGCCGGAGACACCCCCGCCGCCGAATTTCGTGGCGAGCACGACATCGGCACGGCGACCCGCGATCGCCCGGCCGACCACTTCTTCGCTGTGCCCGGATCCGTAGACATTGGCGGTGTCGATGAAGGTGATCCCGAGCTCGAGTGCGCGGGAAATGGTTGCGATGGACTCCGCGTCCTCAGCATCTCCGTAGATGCCGGCGAAGCTCATCGCCCCGAGCCCGACTGACGAGACGGTTGGTCCTTCCTTACCGAGACGGCGATGCAGCATGTCGAACCTCCATGTCGGGAGAGTGCCGATCTCAGGCTAGCGGTTCGCTCCCGCTGGGCGCGTAGCATCGCCTCGCGTCGAGCGAGAGGCCCGTTCATCAGAAGGGGACTGTGATGACCACGATCGACCCCACCGGCTCGGAAAGCGGCCCGGGACCCGCGCAATGGTGGCAGCAACACCTGACCGGCCGGGTCACTGAACACGTCATCGAATCGCATGCGCTTGCGGGCAATCACCTCGGCGATCCGACGATTCGGCCACTGTGGGTGTACACGCCGCCGGGGTACGGCAGCTCCGAGGAGCGTTATCCGTCGGTGTACGTCATCCAGGGATACACGGGCCAGGCGGTGATGTGGTGGAATCGCAGTCCCTTTCGCGAGGGGTTCCCCGCGGCGGTGGATCGAATCATCGCGAGCGGCGAAGCATCGCCCTGCATCGTGGTCTACGTCGACGCATGGACTGCGTACGGTGGTTCGCAGTTCGTCGACTCTCCCGGTACAGGCCGATATCACACCTACCTGTGCGACGAGATCGTGCCCTTCGTCGACGAGCATTACCGCACCATGGCCGGCGCAGCCCACCGCGGCATCATGGGAAAGTCGAGCGGGGGCTTCGGCGCGATGATCACGCCGATGCTGCGTCCCGATCTGTTCGGGGGCCTCGCCACGCACGCCGGCGACGGAATGTACGAGTGCTGCTACGTGCCGGACTTCGCCAAGGCGGTCCGCTTCCTGCGTGAGTACGACGGCGACATCCTCGCCTGGTGGAAGGATTTTCAGTCACGTATCGCCTTTACCAAGGAGGGTGATCACGTCCTCGTGATGATTCTTGGTGTCGCCGCCTGCTTCTCAGCACGCGACGACGGAACTCCGGAGCTGCCCTTCGACTCGAAGACCGGGCGGCTGCGTGACGACGTGTGGGCGCGGTGGCTTGCGTGGGACCCGGTGCGCATGGTCCCGAGATATGCTGACGCGCTGCGGACTCAGCGGGCGGTGTGGATCGACGCCGGGACGCGCGATGACTGGTATCTCGACCTGGCCGCGGTCGGATTTCGCGACGAGCTTGCCAAGATCGGTGTCACCGACGTGCAGTTCGAGCTGTTCGACGCGACCCACATGGGCATCGACTATCGGTATCCGCTGGCGCTTGCGTATCTCAGCGAACGGCTGCGGTGACGCGCCCTCGCGTACGGCCTGGACGTGACCCCCGACTCGACGAGATCGATCGCGTGCACAAGGCCCAGGACCGAGGCAAGTAAGCTCGGCACATGAGCGTCATCAATCTCGCCGCCGTGCTCGCGACCTTCACCGAGCCGTGGGCGCCGCGCACCGTCGCCACCATCAACGACTACGACGTCCGCGTCGCCAAAGGGCTTGGGGACGAGTTCACCCGTCACAGCCATCCGGAGACCGACGAGTTGTTCCTGGTGCTCACCGGCAAGCTGACGATCCGTATGGACGCCGGGGATGTCGACCTCGAGCCCGGTGACCTGTACGTCGTCCCGCGCGGAGTGGACCACCAACCTGTGTCGCCGGACGGCGCCGAGGTGCTGCTCATCGAGCCCACCGCGACCGTCAATACCGGTGACACACCAAGCGAATTCACCCAACGTCGGATCGTGCTCGCCGCGCCGGACCAGCCCGAAGCCTAGGGCCACTCCTCCCACGCTCGCATGGTCGTGGCGATCGATTCCTCTTCGAATTCGAGATGCGTGAAGAGGTCTTCCGCGAGCCGCCCAAGCGCAGTCACCAGGCGCTGACGTGCCGGGTTGGCCTCGGCGTCATCGAGCTCCTTGGCCGACTCCTCGACGTCGTCGAGCAGCCGGGAGATGGCTCGGTGATCAGCCTCGAGCTTGTCGACGACCACAGTCAGCTCCGGATTCGAACGCCGCAGCGCGGGAAACATGTCTGCGTCCTCGTGCCCGTGGTGCGCATGCACGACCATGCAGTGATACAGGCAGTTGACCCGCAGCGTCCAGATGGGGCTCCGCGTCTGCAGCGCCGCGATCTGCTCGGTGATCGCCGCGGCCGGCGCGCCCGAGGCGATGTCACTCGCCAGCTCCCGGCACACCGCGAGATCGCTGCGCAGCATCTGATGAATGAGCTTGAGCTGCCGGTGCATGAGCACCCCGAACGGCGCCTCGCCGTTAGCGCGCAGCGTCATCTCAGAGGAGTTTCGCGCGTCGCAGGGCGTCCTCGACGTGGCCGATATCATCGACAAGGTACGTGGGATTGTCGCGTTCCAGGACGTCGCGATCGCGGATGCCCGAGGACACCGCGATCGATGTGTAGCCGAGCGCGCTCGCAGCGGCCACGTCGGCTTCGCTGTCACCGATGACCACGCCGGGGTCGTCGTCTGCCACGACCTTGCGGATCAATCGCGCCTTCTGGAACGCATGATCGGCGCCGCCGGGCGCCGTCTCGATGACGTCGAAGAAAGGAGTGAGCGCGAACACCGCGAGCTGTGCGCGCAATGCCGTCGGTGAGGAGCGGAGCGACACCAGCGCGCAGCGGTAGGTTGCCGCGAGACGGGTGAGCACCGGGATGGTGTCGGGAAACAGGACGTCAAAGCCGAGATTGTCCGGCAGCTCGATGAGCTCGACGAACTTCACCTCGAACTCCGAGACGTCGGTATAGGGAAGCCCGCTCGCGACGAGGATCTCCGGCCACCCGATGCGCTGGCGCTTCATCCGCCAGTAGGTAGCGCGGTCGAGTGGTTGACCGCCGAGCGATGTGCACACCGTGCTGTAGACGTGGTGGTGCCGGGCCGACACGTCGAGCAGTGTGCCGTCGAGGTCAAAGACGAGCGTCGGCGGCCGCTGCGCTGGCAATCTGCTCCTCCAACCCGTCTGGAAAAACGCGAGCCGGTGAGAGCCCGGTCGCCTCGCGGAACCGCGTGACGTCGAGCACGATATCAGCCGCGGGTTTCTGTCGAGGATGCTGCTCGAGCGCCGAACTCCCACCGGCGAGACGGAGCACGGCGCCGGCGGCATCTCGTACCGAGATCCCGGCCCCGGAACCGACGTTGTAGGTCCCCGAGAGCCGCCGCTCCCACGCGACCACGACGGCCTGGGCAGCGTCGTCCACGTGCAGGTAGTCGCGCAGCTCCTCGCCCCCGAAGATGCGGATCGGCTCGTGCCGCACCACGCTCCCGACGAAGTTCGGGATTGCTCGCTGGATCATGTCGCCGGCACCGTAAAGGACCGTGAAGCGAAGGATCGCGATGCGCATCTCCTCATGGCGCTCCAGCGTCCGGCAATACGTCTCGGCTGCGGCCTTGCTCGCGGCGTACCAGCTCAGCGGCCGCACGATGGTGTCCTCACTGATGGGTTCGTGCCCCTTGGGCAAGCCGTAGACCTCGGCGGTGCTCGCGAAGACGTTCGCCTGCCCTGGGCGGCCGAAAGCGCTGAAGAGATGCACCGAGCCCATCAGGTTGGCGGCAAACGCCGTCGTCGCCTGATCCTCGGCGGCGTTTCTGGGTACCAGCGCCGCGAGATGGAGGATCGAATCCACCTCGCCGGCCGTGCGGGCTGCGCGGTCGACCTGCGTGGCGTCGGTGAGGTCCGCGACGATGTGCGTGGCCCTCGGCACGAGTGGAGCCGTCGCCGAGCGGCCGATCGACATCACCTCGTGGCCACCTCCGGCCAGGAGCTCCGCAACCCGCCGTCCGAGGAACCCGGAGGCGCCGGTGAGCAGCACTCTCATGCGCGCAGCTTCTGTCTCCGCCGCTCGAGATCGTCGCGCTGCGACTCGATGTCGGACATGGGCACCAGGACGGGCTCGAAGTCCATGCCGCGGATCCACACCATCCCCGGCTGCGCCGGGTTGAGCTTCTGCGGTATTTCGGGCAGCGGTTCGTCGCAGGCGAGCTTCACGAAGACGTAGGGCATGTTCACGCCGAGCTCGGTAAAGAACAGGTGGGTGGTGAAGAAGCGCCCGATGTTGATCTCGGTCGGATTGGGGATGCCGCTGCTGTCGTACGTGAGGTCGACGCCGAACAGCGCATCGGGTTCGGGATCGATGGCGAGCACGGCCGCCATGGCGATCTCGTCCACCTGCGGGTCCGACACCGTGATCGCCGCGCCGGTCGCGCCAGTGACGCCCGATTGCGAGACCTTCGAAAGCTCCCAGTAGAGCCGCTTGCGTCCTTGCGCGAGCACCAATTCGCCCTGGTGCCAGATTGACATCCAGGTGATCGTCTGGGGCTCGAGCAGTTCGGAAGCCGTGTAGCTCCCCCAACCCTGGCGGAGGTCGAGCCATGACCGTGCGGTGTCGAGGTCGTGGACAGGGAGCGCGCCCCGGCCCCCGGCGCCGGTGGAATCGCGAAGCCACATGTGGCCGCCGAAGTCGGTGAAGGCGCTGCGCAGGTCGGCCTCACTGTGCATGACCACGGTCTCCGGCACTGTCAGGCCGGCAGCGTGCCAGCGCTCGTAGGAGCGAAATTTATCCTGGCAGATGACGACTGTCTCAGCTGACGGCAGGAAGGTTCGGGCGTGCACATCGGCTCGATGGTCCGAGAGGAACCGCACCTCGGCGTCGTTCTGCGCATGGACGAGATCCACGCGCTCCTCGTCGATGATGTCGTTCAGCACCTCGAGGTAGGCAGGGTCACTCGCGAGTGGCACGAGGTACCGGCTGTCAGTTTCGGCGCGCATGAGCAGGAACTCGTCGGCGTCGGTGCCCACGAGGTCGAAGGGCTCGGGGGCAAGGCGTAGCGACCGGACGAAGTTGGTCGACGGCGAACCACCCGCCCCGGTGATGAGGATCCGCTTCAACGCCGGCCCCGGGCGCTCGTCTGGAGCATCGGCGCCATGGTAGCCCGGCCCGGTTCAGTCCCCCGCAGCGCGGTCGATCTGTTCCCCAGGGGTTTCCGGGCCGATGATCCTGTCGCTCACTCGTTCGAGTCCTTCCAGCCGAAGTGCTTCCACCGGAAGACCCCGGTCAGCCCGAGGCGGGAGATGTGGAGTTGCTGGAACTCCTCGTACTGGTCCGCCTGGTCCTTGGTGACCGAGAGGTGCACCGCCTCGGTGGTGATCCGCTCGATGTCCGCGGCGGGCGCCAGATAGTGCTTGCGGCTGTGGGCGTGCTCGAAAACGATGCCGTGAAAGATGTCCTCGCTGGCGAGGGCGGCGACCTCCACGACCTTGCCGATATTGGTTCCATCGCTCGTCACGACAGCCTCACCGGTCTTGACGGCGGTCCAGGCGACTTGTTCTTCAGCCATGCGAACCATCATAGAGCCGGTGCAATTGCGCGGCTTTGATGGCCGGTGTCTGCCCGAAGACGAGCAGGAACAGCGCCTCGCGGGCGAGACGCTGCGCATGGTGATCCATGGTGATCGAGCGGCCGCCTCCCGAGACCACCAGCGTCGTGGCCGCTCGGAGCGCAAGTTGTGACGCGCGAGCTCGCTGCTCCGGCATCGAGTCGGGTGTCGCCATGTCGAGGGCGCGCCGGCACTCGACGAGCTCGGTGGCGAGCGGGTCGCTTTCCAGGAGCGCGGCGCATCGGCGGGCCACGCCCAGAGCGAGCGACCCGTTGAGACGGAGGTTTGCCCGGTCCGCCGCCTGCCACTCATCAAAGCGCTGGATCGAGATCACGCGGTCAGCCGGGACGAGGTGGTGGTCGAAGCTGACGGTGACGGTTGCGCTCGCGTTCACCGCCGCGAGGCGGAGCGGCTCGGCACGAAGGGTGGGTCCGGCGGTCGCATCGACGAGTGCCCAGACAATGTCGCCGTCATCACGCCGCGCTGCCGCGCGAATCACGTTCACCCGACCCCACCCGGTGACCCAGGGCGCGAATCCGTTGAAGCGCCAGCCGTCGCCCTCGGCCTCCGTGGTGAGGATCGGTGGACCCGGCCGGCGCAGCCCGGAAAAGGCGACGCCCGCACGGACGGCGCCGCTGCAGAGCCGGGCGAGCCAGGCGTCGCGAAGCGCCGGCCGCGCCTCGTCAACGGCCCGGACGGCGCCGTGGTGCTGGATCCAGACAAACGCGGTGGTCAGGCAGCCGGAGGCGATGATCTCGATGACCTCGAGCGCCGTTGCGAAATCGACACCCATGCCCCCGGCGTGCTCAGGCCCCGCGAGACCGTAGAACCCGGCTGCGGCGAGCCGGTCGAGGCGATCGATCGGGACGATCTCGGCAGCGTCAGCCCCGAGCGCCCCGGGAAACAGCACATCGTCGGCGAGCTCGCGAGCAAGCTCGACAGGGTCTGGCGACTCGGGCACTCGACGTCCGGTGCAGCCCCGGCGCTACGCGGGCCGGGGTTTGGCTGCGGCGCGCGTCCGCCGCCGCCGTGGTCGCACCGCCGCGTGGGCCGGTCGCTCCGGGAACTGGGGAACGGCGAGCGCTTCGAGCTCGTCGGCAAGCCAGCCGGTCATGGTGCCCACGTCAGCCATGACGTCGCGGTCGGCGACGATGCCGACGTCGAGGCTCCCGTTGTAGCTCAGCACCGTGATGTTGAGACCCAGCCCGTCCATGATCACTGAGACCGGGTAGATGGCCTCCAGCAGCGCGCCCGCGCAGTACAGGGGAATCTGCGGCCCCGGCACGTTGGAGACCACGAGGTTCCAGGTCGGCCGCAGGCGCGGGTTACTCGTCCATGCAAACGTGAGCTGTGCGGCTCGCGTGAACAGCGCGGGCGGGATGAAGTTGTTGGCGTCCTGGAGCAGCGACGCGGGCAACAACTCGTTGCGCTGCTTCATCTCGGCGAGCGACTCGTGGGTTGCGCGGAGGCGATCGACCGGATCGGCGATCTCGGTGTGCAGCTCGACGCCCACGAGCAGGATCCGATTGCCGAACGTGCCCTGCTGCTCAGGGCTGCGCACCGACACCGGGATCTGCGCGATCAGCGGTTCCTTGCCGAGCTCACGATGCTTCTGCAGCCAGCGGCGGACCGTGCCGGCACAGATCGACACGACCACGTCGTTGACGGTGACGCCGTGCATGTTCTTGACGTCTTTGACAGCATCAAGCGGGAGCCGTCCGAAGACGATGCGCCGGTGTGCGGAGATGCGACCGTTGAAGGACGTGTGTGGGGGAGTGGAGAGCTTGCGTCCGCTCACCACGGGACTGCGTTTGAGCGCCGCCTGGAGCCGCCGTCCGGCGGCGCCGACCAGGCCGGCGCCGGGCAGGATGCTGAAGATGCCCACCTCTTCGAAGTTGGGGAGTGCGGCAGGCAGCGAGCGGAGCAGGCGCAGCGGGTAGTGGGGAATGCCCATCAGGCCTCGCGCGAGCATCTCCAACTGGGTGGGCATCCGATCGGGTCCGCCGTGCACCGGCTCTGGAGCGGGACGGCCCTCTGGAGTGAGATCGAGCAACGATCCCAGGATCTCGGCGCCGGAAAGTCCGTCGATCACGGCGTGGTGCACCTTGGTCATGAGCGCCACCCGGCCGTGCTCGAGCCCGTGGATGAGATAGATCTCCCAGAGCGGCCGGCTGCGGTCAAGGGGACGCGAGAAGATGCGCGCCACCTGTTCCTCGAGCTGGGCCATCGAACCCGGCGTCACGAGGGCCAGCTCGCGGACGTGGAAGTCGATGTCGAAATCGGGGTCGGTCACCCAGTAGCCGAAGTCGAGCCCGAAGGGGACCTCGGCGAGGCGCCACTTGAAGATCGGGATCAGCGGCAGGCGGTCGAGGATCAGCTTCTGGAGGTCGCCAAGGCTGAGGGTTCCTCCCGGAGCGGTGGAGGGGTCGAGCACGAGCACACCGGTCACGTGACCGTGGATTCGCGGCGTCTCGAGCGCGAGGAACTGTGCGTCGAGGCTGGTGAGCTGGCGCATGGGCTTCGACCAACACTGGCAGAACCTGCGGAGAACGGTCAACTCAGCCCATTCGCCCGTGCATGTGGGATCGTTCGGGGGTGCCCGCGGACATCGCTACCATCGAAACGCCAGAGCTGGGCGACCGAAGCTACGTCATCTTCGCCGGTCCGGGGGCAGTCGTCGTCGATCCGCAGCGTGACATCGATCGCGTGCTCGCCGTGCTCTCGGATCGGGGCGCGCGGCTCACGCACATCGTCGAGACCCACATCCACAACGACTACGTCTCGGGAGGCCCCGAGCTGGCGCGTGTGACCGGTGCCACGCTCGTCATCCCGGGGGGCGAGACGGTGGGCTACTCGCGCCAGGCCATCGCCGACGGCGAGCGGATTGCGCTGGGCGGCGCGGACCTGCTGGCCCGGCACACGCCTGGGCATACGGCCACCCACATGACGTACCTCCTGGAGGAGGACGGGCTGCCTGTCGCCGCGTTCACTGGCGGCTCGCTGCTCCTCGGCTCGGTCGGTCGCACCGACCTCTCCGGTCCATGGGTGACCGATCGCCTCAGCCATCTCCAGCATCAATCGGCCCGCCGGCTGTCCGCCGAACTTCCCGATGACGCGGCGATCCTGCCCACCCACGGGTTCGGCAGCCTCTGTTCGGCCGGATTCCCCGTGGGAGCGGCCGACACGGCCGATGCCCGTCACCAGCGTGCCGAGAACCCTGCGCTGCTCATGGACGAGGATGCGTTCGTCACCCGTCTGGTGTCGGGGCTCGATGCCTTTCCGCGCTACTACGCGTACATCGGACCGAGAAACCGCGAGGGAGCAGCAAAGGCCGACCTCGAGTTGCCCCCGATCAGCGACGCTCGTGAGCTCGCCGAGCGAGCTCGGGCCGGCGAATGGGTGATCGACCTGCGCGACCGTCGCGAGTTCGCCGGGCGCCACCTGGTCGGAACACTCGCCTTCGAGCTGACCGACCCGCTGACCACGTACCTCGGCTGGCTGCTTCCCTGGGGGAGCCCGCTGAGCCTGCTCGGCCGGTCTCCGGATGACCTCGCGTCGGCGCGCCGCGCCCTGGCTCGGATCGGCATTGACAGGATCGCGGCCTGTGGCCTCACGGAGGGTGAGCACGGCGAGGACGTGTGGGCCGGCCTGGCGACCGGGTCGTACCCGATCGTCGGCTTCGGCGAGCTCAAGCCCTTCATCGGCGCTCCCGGCGAGGTCGTGGTGGACGTGCGTCTCGGCCGTGAGTGGCGCGAGGGTCATCTCGCGGGTGCGATGCACATCCCGCTCCACGAGCTTCCCGACCGCATCGACGAAGTCCCAGCCGGCAGGATCTGGGTGCACTGCGCCGCGGGGTATCGGGCGTCGGTCGCCGGGTCCTTGCTGGCGCGCGCCGGGCGAAGCGTCGTGGTCGTCAGTGACCAGTTCACCAATGCGGTCAGCGCGGGCCTCGACATCGTCTCCGCCTGCGACTGACCGACGCGTCATGGGTCGGGCACGATGACCCTCGCCACTCGCGCGGCCGCACTGCTCGGCAGGATTCCACCTGCACAAACGCGCGATATCAAGGTCCGGCGCGACGTTCCGGTCACCATGCCGGACGGGATCAGCCTGCTCACCGATCGGTACTGGCCCCGTGGAGGCGGTAGCGGGCCGGTTATCGTGATGCGCAGCCCTTACGGTCGCGGCACGGTCTGGGCGCTCGCGGCGCGGCTCTTCGCGGAGCGCGGGTACCAGGTGATCCTGCAGAGCTGTCGCGGGACGGGCGGCTCGGATGGTGAGTTCGACGCCTATCGAAATGAGCGCATGGACGGGCTCGCCACGCTCGCCTGGATCGAGGAGCAGACCTGGTTCTCCGGGAAGCTGGCGATGGCGGGGCCGAGCTATCTCGGGATCGTGCAGTGGGCGGTTGCCACCGACCCGCCTGCGTCGTTGCGAGCCATGGCGGCGCCGATCTCGTCCGCGCGGGTGCGTGCGTTCACCTATCCGGGAGAGACCTTCTCGCTGGAGAGCACATTGCGGTGGCTGGCCCTGCTGGCCGGTCAGCGTCGGACTGGACGCCCGCAGCTCCGCGAGCAGCTCGCCGCGCGCAGGCAAATGGCGCGTGGCCTCATGACCCTCCCGCTCGGCGAGGCCGACAGCGCGGTGACCGGCGCTCGCTCCGGCTTCTACCAGGACTGGCTTGCCCGCATCGACGATGACGCCTTCTGGTCACCCGTTGCGTTCGACCGCGATCTCGGCTCACTCACGGTCCCGGTCACGATGGTGACCGGCTGGTACGACATGTTCCTGCCCGCCCAACTCGCGGACTATGCCGCGCTGCGCGACGCGGACCGCGACGTCCGGTTGACCATCGGTCCCTGGAAGCACACCGATCCCGGCGTTGCCGGGGAGGGCCTGCGCGACGCGCTCGACTGGTTCGGCACGCATCTGCTCGATCGAGGTGCCACAGAGCAACGCTCGCGGGTCCGCCTGTTCATCGGCGGAGCGCGGCGTTGGGTCGAGGTCGACGAGTGGCCGCCGCCCGTGCGCACCGTGCGCTGGCACCTGCACGCCCATGGCGTACTCCACCCTCGCGCTCCGGAGAGCTCCGCTCCGGATCGGTACCGCTACGACCCGTCCGATCCGACCCCTTCAGTCGGGGGCAGCCTGCTCGGCCGGGCGGGCGGACCACGCGACAACCGCGCCCTCGAGCGGCGCAGCGACGTCCTCGTCTTCAGCAGCGCGGCGCTGGTACGCGACCTCGAGGTGATCGGGCCGATCACCGCAGAGCTCCACGTGCGCTCGACCCTCGAGAACACTGATTTCTTCGTCAGGCTCTGTGACGTGGAGCCGTCGGGAAAGTCGGTCAACCTCTGCGACGGGTTGGTGCGCCTCAGTCCCGGGTCGTGGCGACGGACGACGGAAGGCGTGGCGATGGTCGAGGTGTCGCTCTGGCCCGCCGCCCACGTTTTCCGGCGCGGGCATCGCCTTCGGGTTCAGGTTTCCAGCGGAGCGCACCCCAGGTTCGCTCGCAACCTCGGCGGGGGAGAGCCGCTCGCCACCGCGGTCAGCATGCACAGCGCCGACCAGGAGATCTGGCACGACCCCGGCCATCGGTCGGCGATCCTGCTCCCTGTGAGAGACGCCGGCTAATTACCGATGCGCCCCGGCGGGGACCTGTTCGCGCTGGGGACTCTCCTCGACACGAACGCCGTCGTCCGGTGGAACCTTGTCGACCTTTCGGATGGCGGTGATCCATGGTGGCGGTGGCATATCGGGCCGAGTCGGTGGCTTCTCGGGGCCGTCATCGCCGCGACCCGGATCGTCGTCGGTCGCCGCCTGCTGGTTGTGATCGTTGTCGAAGGTGATGAGGTAGATCGACGCGATCAGGGTCATGGTGATCAGCGCGAACAACGAGAACGGTAGCCGCGCAATCCAGCTCAGGTTGTCCGGGATCCCGGGCATGAAAGCAACCAGCACAGCACTGGCGAGGCCGATGCCGGGAGGCATCAGCCAGACCCATACGGTGCGGCCTTCGCGATCGATCCCGAGCCGGCGCTCGAGACGCCTGAAGAGGGCAGCGAGCCCATCTTTGATTGAGGCCATCTCCGTTCTCCTGACTTCAGTCTATCGTGGAATGACGTGACAACTGTTGTGACCCAGCAGATCGTTGGCCCCGGAGAGCTGAAGCGGCTGTCGCCACGTTTCTGGCTTGCCCGGCAGACCCAGCTTGCGATCTTCTGGGGACCGGTCTTCATCGCGTCACTCGTGCTTGCGCTGCTGGTCAGTGTGACCACCGCCGACCTGCTCCCGGTGGTCGTGGCGCTGACCGCCTGCACCGCGTGGCTCGTGGAGCGCGGGCGGTACCGCTCCTGGGGATACGCGGAACGTGAGGACGACCTGATCGTGACCCGTGGCCTGATGTTCCGGCACGTGTCAGTCGTTCCGTACGGACGCATGCAGTTCATCGACGTCACCGCCGGACCGATCGATCGCGCCTTCGGCCTCGCGACGGTGCAGCTGCACACCGCGGCGGCGGCGACAGACGCGCGCATCCCTGGGCTGCTCCGTGCCGATGCCGACGCGCTCCGCGACCGGCTGGCGATGGTGGGGGAGGCCAGAGCCACCGGCCTATGAGCGTCATGCCTCCGCCACTCGCCCCGGCGGACCCCCAAGAGTCCGGAAAAATGGAGGTGGGCGAGCACTGGCGACGCCTGCATCCGCTCTCGCCGATCGTGCGCTTTGGCAGGGTGCTCATCGGCGTGGTCGTGGTGGCGGTTCCGTCCATCGCTGAGCAGCCTGTGCTCCACCATGACGACGGGCTGCCGGTGTCGGTGATCATCTACATCGTGCTGCTCGCCCTCGGCGGCATCGGCGGGTTCATCTCCTGGCTGGTGACCCGCTGGAGGATCGCCGACGGCAACCTCCAGATCGAGACGGGGTTCATCCGCCGCCAGTCGTTGCGGATTCCCTTGTCGCGGATCCAGGCCGTCGACGTGATCTCCCCACTCTCGGGCCGGTTTCTCGGTCTTGCCGAGGTGCGCGTGGTGTCGGCCGGGCGGGGCGCCGAGCATGGACGCCTGGCGTACCTCACCGCAGCCCAGGCGCCCGTGGTTCGAGCCCGCCTGCTCGCACTCGCGCACGGCCTCGAGGTGGGAACGCCGGAGCCGATGGCGCTGCCACTGCTCCATGTGCAGAACGGGCTGCTGCTCCCGGCCCTCCTGATGCGCTCGCAGGTGCTCGCCCCGGTGCTCATCGCCGTCGTGGCGGTCGCCGCGATCGCTGCCGCACCGCTGGTCGGGGCGGGCGCGCTCGGGAGTGCGGTGACCGTCTTCGTGATCAGCGCGCTGGGAGTGGCGCGTGCCTTCAATGAGGACTTCGATTTCGCCATCAGCGAGGCTGGTGATGGCGTGCGGCTCGATCGAGGGCTGCTGCAGCGCCGCCACGAGACCATTCCGTACGGGCGTATCCAGGCGGTCCGAGTCGTCGAGCCCTTTTTCTGGCGAGCCTTCGGGTGGGCACGGCTCGAGGTCGACGTGGCACGGCAGAGCGTGTCCCGCGAGGCGGACCGCGATGCCCAGCAGGTCGCGAGGACGCTCATCCCGGTGGCGTCACGCGAGCAGGCGCTCTGGTTGCTCGCGAGGGTCATGCCCGATGCGCATCCGAATCCACCGCCCGAGGCGGGGCCGCCGCCGCGAGCGCGCTTCAAGGCGCCGCTGTCGTTCCACTTTCTCGCCGCGTGGTTTGGGCAGCGCTACGTCTACGCGCGGACCGGTCGCGTGCAGAAGTCGACGATCATCGTTCCCCTGGTGAAGGTGCAGAGCGTGCGCCTCAAATCCGGACCGCTGCAACGCGCCTTTCACGTGGCCACGGTCGATGTCGATACCGCCGGACGGCGGTGGCAGGCGTCAGCCCGCTGTCGCGACGAGGCGGAGGCGGTGGAGATGGTGCGCCACATCAGCGAGCGCGCCCGGCTCTCCCGGAGGGTGCCGCCACCACGTCCGGCAAGCGCCGTTGTACTTCCGGCTGCCGGTTAGGGTCGCGTCCGTGGCAATATCGCTGTACTGATGGCGGTGACAGCGCGGTGCGACTGCGACGGAGAGGAGACACCGATCTTCCGCCTCGCCGCGGTGATCCTCGACGGCAGGATGGCTCGCGTGTGTCCGAAGTGCGCCTCGAAGTACAAGGATCGCATCGAGATGCCGTACTCGCCACGTGCGGACCAGGGAGCGATCCAGCCGAGCACGTCGAGGGAGGTCTGGTAGCGCCGTGACATTCGTCGCACGCCTGGACGCGTGCGTCGAAGCTTCCGGATCGCTCCTCTGCTGCGGCCTCGACCCCGACGGTTTTGCCAGTGCCGCGGACGCCGAGCGTCGCTGCCTAGAGATCGTCGACGAGACCATCGAGCAGGTCTGCGCGTTCAAACCGAACCTGGCGTTCTTCGAGCAGATGGGATCCGCCGGGTACGCGATCCTCGAGCGTCTGCGCAGCCGCATTCCCGACGATCGAATCCTGATCCTCGACGCCAAGCGTAGCGACATGGGCAACACCGCAGAGGCATATGCACGAGCGCTCTTCGACGTCCTCGGCGCCGACTGCGTGACGGTCAATCCATTGCTCGGCAGCGACTCGGTGCTCCCGTTTCTCCAGCGCGAGAATCGCGGCGCGCTGCTGATCGCACGGAGCAGCAATCCCGGGGCCGTCGACCTGCTCGACGCACGCCTCGAGTCCGGCATGACGGTGAGCGCCCGCATCGTCGAGCTCGGGCTCGGCTGGGACCCGGGCGGGAGTGTTGGCTTTGTCGTCGGCGCGACCCGGCCCGACGCGGTGGCCGCTGTCCGCGCTGCGGCTCCAGACGCCCCATTGCTCCTCCCCGGGGTCGGCGCCCAGGGCGGAGCGCTCGAGGATTCGGTCAGCGCTGGGCTCGATGCCAGCGGTCGCGGCATCATCGTCTCGGTGAGCCGGGGGATTGCGGCGGCGCCCGAGGGTGCTGCCGCCGCCGCGGCGATGTTCCACAAACGTATCGAGGAGGTCCGCGCGGCGGTTGCACACGTGTGACCGTCCCGCTCGTGTTGATCCGCAACGATGACCAGGCCGCGCATGCGAGCCCGGGCCACCCGGAGCGGCCGGACCGGGTCTTCGCGATCCTCGACGGCATCGCGGCGGATGACCAGCTCGCCGCGCTGCCCTGGCTCGACGCTCCGGCGGGGCGTCGCGACCTTCCGCTCATGGTCCACTCCGAGGACGAGGTGCGTAAGGTCGAGGGCCTGGCGGTGAGGGGCGGCGGCTGGTTCGACCCCGACACGTACTGCACCGAGGACTCGTACGTCGTGGCGCTGAATGCCGCAGCCTGTGCGGCCCGTGCCGCTGACGCGCTGATGCAAGGAGAGGCGCGGTCCGCGTTCGCGCTCGTCCGTCCGCCCGGGCACCACGCAACCCCATTTCTTCCGATGGGGTTCTGTCTCTTCAACAACGCCGCGATCGCAGTGCGCACCGCCCAGAAAGCCGGCGCCGAGCGCGTCGCCATCGTCGATATCGACGTGCATCACGGCAACGGCACCCAGGACATCTTCTATGCGGATCCGACAGTCCTGTACACATCGCTGCACCAGTTCCCCTGGTACCCGGGCACCGGACACGCGTCGGATCGCGGCGATCCCGGTGCGTCCGGCACCACGGTGAATGTCCCGGTCCCGCCGGGAACCCAGGGCGCGCGCTGGCTCGAGCTGTTCGACGAGGTGGTGCTGCCTGAGATGACCGCGTTCCATCCGGATCTGGTGGTCGTCAGCGCCGGCTTCGACGCCCATCGCGACGATCCGCTCGCCGAGTTGAGTCTGGAGGACGAGACCTACTCGGCGACCGCAGAGCGCGTGCGCACCTTCGCCGAGACGTACTGCGAAGGCCGATCCTTATGGCTTCTCGAGGGCGGCTACGACCTTCGAGCAATCGCCGCTTCGGTGGCGGGATGCCTGCACGTGCTCGCCGCCTGACCCGAGCCGGCGTCCCGGCATCGGCCGTCGCGGCGTTCGTGACGGGTGCGATCTCGCTCCTTGCGGCTTGCGGCGGAGCGCCACCGAGCTCGTCGCGCACTCCCACGTCCACTCCGACCGTTGCGGTGATCGCCACACCGAGCCCGACACCCCAGATCATCGGCACCACCCGGACGGTGCTCAGCCCACTCGGGCTGCGAGTCCACTCCGCCCCTGCGCTCGTGTCCGGCAATGTGATCGGCGGCTTCTCCCAGGGCAGGTCGTTCAGCGTCATCGCGTATGAAAGCGGCGGGGGAGGCTGGTTCCACGTCCAGGGCGCCACGCTCGCAGGGTGGGTTGTGGCCGATCCGACGCTGACCGCGGCTGGAACGTTCAACACCTACTCCGAAGCTGACGGGTTCACCGCGCTCTATCCGCAGACCTGGGGTTTCCAGCAGGAGTCGTTCGGAACCCTGTTCGTCCCGCAGCAGGGGACCGCGGACAGCGCTGTGCTCGAGACCGCCGCCAGCCTCAAGACCTTCGGGGCGGCGGGATTGCCCGGATACCTCGCGACGAGCGTGACGCCGATCGTCGTGTGTGGCTATACCGGCACGCTCGGCTACTACACGAAGGAGACGTCGTACACCGGCGCGACGCCGGCACCGCTGCCAGTCCCACGACAGCCGCTGTATGCGGAGGTGCGCCTCGCTCTGGATTCGACACACGCCGTGCTCATCGGCTTCAACTATCAGACAAGCGCCCAGGTCGACGTGTTCTCGTCGCTGTACAACTCGGTGGCGTTCCCCTTCCCGCTCTGCGAGGCGCCTGCGTCAGCGGCGACCCCGACGCCGAAGGCCTAGAGAACCGTCGTTCCGGTGCTCTGATTGACGCCGGGGACGGTGTTGCTGTTGACGATCGCGGTGTTGGCGATCGACATGCCCGCTGCGGCAATGAGCAGGATCGCGACGTACGCTGCGCCGAGCCCGAGGCGGCGAGAGGCCGCTAGCTGGTTTGGGTCCGGCGTCTGGCCGCTCCGCCGGAACCGGCCGATGGTGTGGAAGATGCCAAGGATGAGAAAGATCAGCCCGATCGGGTTGCCGAAGAACAGGACCACCGCGGCAACCACCAGGAGGCCGAGCACGTTCATCCACTTGGGAATGGCGTCGGCCACCTTGGCGCCGTCGAGAAAGCCCACCGGGATCAGGTTGATGAGATTCAGGAAGCAGCCGAAGTACGCGAGCGCGAGCAGCAGGTAGCGAACGTTACCGGGGTCTGCCGCCCCGGCGAGCACGAAGCAGAGCAACGCCGCGAGCGTGCCGAGTGCCGGTCCGGCGAGCGCGATGACGCCCGACTTCCCGGCGTTGGCCGGCACGCCGCGCAGGCTGGTGACCGCGCCGAGCGGGCCGATGAAGATAGGCAGGCGAGCGGGGAGACCCATCCATCGCGCAACGATGAAATGGCCGAGCTCATGGACCAGGATGAGGACGACAATGCCGATCGCGAATGCCGGCCCGAAGAAGAGCGTGTAGAACCAGATCGCGATGATCATGGTGAGCAGGGTCGGTCCGAAAGTGCCGAACTTGACCAAAACCAGCCCGTACTTCAGGAAGGCGAGCAGGCCCGCCACAATGCCGCCCGCGGCACCCTCGCGGCGTCGTCGCTGCTGTCGCGGAGCGGTGGGGCTGTGCTGCTCGGGCGGCGCCGGGCGCGTCGGTGGCGGTGGCGGGAGCCAGGGAGCGCTATCGCCGGTGGTGGTGACCGAGCTGTCCGGAAGCCATTGATAGACCGGGGGCTGGTCGTCCCCGCCGGGGGGAAGCTGACTCATCTCCAGCGATCATGGCACGGCCCGCTGAACCCGCCGGTGAAAGGTTGGCGGTAAGGTTTGCGGTCACATGGTTGATGACAGCCTGCGAGGGATCCATCTCGGCATCGTCGGCGTCGGCGTGATGGCCGAGGCGATGCTGGCAGGCCTGCTCGAGCGCGACCTCGTACCGGCGCGCGACATCATCTGCACGCATCCACGCGCTGCCCGCCGTAAGGAGCTCGCCGCGACCTATCACGTCAACGTGGCCGAGCTGAATGTCGAGGCCGCCAAGGACACGGATGTGGTCCTGCTCGGGGTGAAACCGCAGATGCTCCGCGGGGTGATGGCGGAGTTACGAGGCTCGCTGCAGCCGGCGCAGTTGCTCATCAGCATCATCGCGGGCGCGAGCACGACGGCGCTTGCCGAGGGCCTCGACCATCCGGCGGTGGTGCGCTGCATGCCGAACACGCCCGCGCAGATCGGCCGCGGGGTCACCGTCTGGTACGGGACCGAGAGCGTCGACGAAACCGGCAAGGCTCGCACCCGGGCGATGCTGAGTGCGCTCGGGCGCGAGTTCGAAGTGCACGACGAGCGCCAGGTCGCGATGGCGACCGCGGTGAGCGGGACCGGACCGACGTACATCTTCCTGTTCATCGAAGCGCTGACCGACGCTGCTGTTCATCTCGGATTTCCGCGCCACGTGGCCCGGGAGCTGGTGCTCGACACCATGCAGGGGAGTGCCGAATTCGCGCTCCAGAGTGGCAAGCACGTCGCCCAGCTGCGCGACATGGTGACGTCGCCGGGCGGGACGTCTGCCGAGGCGCTCTATGAGCTGGAGCGCGGTGGATTCCGAACGGTGATCAGCGATTCGGTCTGGGCGGCGTTTCACCGCACCCTGCAGCTCGAGGCCCAGCTCGAGCAGCGCGAGACGGAGGCTCCGACCGTGCCGCCTCGCACGAAGGGGCGCGGCGCCGCTCGACGCTGACCTGGCCGGGTCTGCACTTTGTGTGTGGGGGATCGCATACTCCCATCCACGATGGCACGCACCCATCTCATCGGCATGTTGCTCGGGGTCGAGGAGGACTGGCCGGCCGCGTTCGAGGCGCTGCTGGGACGGGCCGATCTCTCGGTGCGCGAAGGCGGCGAGACTCATCGTTTCACCACCGAGCGGATGACCATCGAGCCCTTCGACCTGCGCATGAAGCCACGCCATTCGCTGGTGATCGACCGCCTCGGCTGGTGGTACCCGATGCCCCGCGAGTGGTTGAAGAAGGTCGTGCTGATGGACCGCGTTCATCTGCTCAACAACCCGTTCACGTTCCAGGCGATGGAGAAGCACGCGGCGTACTGCGCGATGATCCGCCTCGGGCTCAAGGTTCCGGAGACGTGGATGCTGCCCAACAAGACGCCACCGGACAACCCTCGATTCCAACGCACGGCGGAGCGATACCTGCGCTATTTCGACCTCGAGGCAGTGGCGCAAGCGGTGGGTATGCCGCTGTACATGAAGCCGTTCGACGGCGGCGCATGGGTCGGCGTTTCACGCATCGAGAACGCCGAGACCCTCTATCGAGCATACGACGAATCCGAGCTGCGGCTGATGCACCTCCAGGCGGCGGTGGATGGATACGACGCATTTGCGCGCAGCCTCGGCATCGGCGCGGAGTCGATCGTGCTCAACTTCCACCCCGAGAAACCGATGCACGATCGGTATTCCGTCGACCACAGCTTTCTCACGCCGCGCGCGGGCGAGGAGGTGCTCTCCATTCTGCGCACCGTCAATGCCTTCTTCCGGTGGGAGCTCAACAGTTGCGAGACGTTGATTCATGGCGACAACGTGTATCCCATCGACTACGCCAATGCGACCCCGGACCTCGCGCTCACGAGCCTCCACTATTACTTTCCGTGGGCGATTCGCAGCCTGCTGAAGTGGGTGGTGTTCTGCTGTGTCACCGGACGACTGCAGACGGTCGACCTCAACACCGAGGCGTATTACGCCATCGCCGACCGTGCGGACCTCAGCTACGAGGAGAAGCTCGCTGGCTACCGCAAGCTCGCCGACAAGCAGCTCGACGTCGAGCGGTATCGCGACTTCTGCGCGCAGCACCTCGCGCACATCGACGAGCTGTCGGTGGCGTGGGTGGAGAGCCCGGACTTCGACCGGATCATCGTCGAGACCGTCCGCAACACGTTTCCGGCGCACGAGCACGAACAGTTCATCGCGCATTTTCGCGGCCTCCTGGCGGCGTGGGCTCATGACCAGCGCGCGGCCGCGGCGTAGAGTGGATCACCCATGACCCACATCGAGTTCGTCTCCAGCCCCAGACCGACTGTGGGCGTGGAGATGGAGCTGGAGCTCATCAACCGCGACACGCGCGAGCTGGTGAGCGGCGCCCACGAGATCCTCGGCGAGATGAACGCCGGGCACGGTGAGGCGGGCCATCCCAAGGCCAAGAAGGAGCTGCTTCAGTCGACGGTCGAGATCATCACGGGTATCTGTGAGACCGCCGCGGAGGTGAAGGCCGACCTGGCTGCGACCATGGCCGAGCTTCGCGAGCGCACCGAGCCGCGCAACCTCGAGCTGATCTGCTCGGGCACGCATCCCTTCAGCGACCCCTCCCTCCAGGAGATCAGCCCGGACCCACGCTACCAACGGCTGGTCAACGACATGCAGTGGCCGGCAAAGCAGATGCAGATCTTCGGCATCCACGTCCACGTCGGGGTCCGCAGCGGTGAGAAGGCGATCGCGATGGTCAACGCGCTGTCCGCCTACATCCCGCACTTCCTCGCGCTCTCGGCATCGAGCCCGTACTGGATGCGCCATGACACGGGGATGGCGTCGTGGCGTTCCAAGGTCTTCGAGGGGCTGCCGACGGCGGGTCCGCCGTGGATCCTGAGCGGCTGGCCGCAGTTCGAGCAGCTGATGGACACGCTCATCTCGTCGCACACCATAAAGACGATCCGCGAGGTGTGGTGGGACATCCGTCCTCATCCGGGCTTCGGCACCGTCGAGATTCGCGTGTGCGACGGCATCCCGACACTGCGCGAAGTCGGTGTCGTCGCGGCCCTGAGCCAGTGCCTCGTGCACCAGTTCGACGTCATGATCGATCGTGGGTACACGCTGCCGACGCCGCGCGCGTGGTTGGTCCGGGAAAACAAGTGGCGTGCGGCCCGGCACGGCCTCGACGCCTCGATCATCGTCGACGAGGGCGGCACCACCGTGCCGCTGCGCCAGGCGATCCGCGAGCTCGTCGAGGATCTCACTCCGATTGCGACGCGGCTCAGTTGCACGAACGAGTTGCGTGGCGCTCTCGACATCATGGAGCGGGGATCGAGCTACATCCGCCAGCGCGAGGTCGTCGAGGCGGGTGGCTCGCTCGTCGATGTCGTCGACAGCCTGATCGCCGAGTTACACGCCGACATACCTGCGCCGCGTTCCGCGGTGCTCGAGGCGGTGGGCAAGCAGGTCGTCGGCGCCGCGGACTGAGCGGGTAAGCGAGGCTGAACGCGAGCAGGTCATCCAGACCCTTGCGAAGATCCGTGCGAACGCAGAGGCAATGGGGGCGCGCCCGGTCCCGCCGGTGACGATGCGACGGCGCGCTGTACCTCGTTAGTACGCGTAGAGCTGCAGCTCGGTCGCGAACCGATCCGCGATCTCGATGCACGAGCTCAGGTCGGGGTGTCTGACGATCACCATCCCGTCGGAGATGAGCGTCATCAACCAGTCGCGACGCGGCGCACCGATGGGCAGCAGGTCGATCGCGCACACCCACTCGTCGTAGTCCGACAGCAATCGCGAGAGCCCGTCGATGTGCGTGATCCTGCCTTGCCCCTGCGCACGCTTGAAGATGGACGCCGCGTTGTAACGGCGCTCGATCGGCTCTGAGAAGCGACCGTGGATGAGCGCCTCGGCCCACTGCTGGAACAGGTCGAGGTCGTTGGCGAAATTCATCACGTCGACTGTGCGAGCGCCGGGTGGGCGCGCGCCGATCTCGCCGAAAACCACCTCGCCGTTGTCGCGCCGGTACCACTCCATGTGGGTGAATCCGTCGCGAAATCCGAGCGCGCGCAGCACGTCGCGGCCCATGGCCCGGCCGCTCGAGAGTTCGGGCGCGTCGATGTCGCGCACTACCATCGTCACTGGGCTGATCCACTCGAGCTGGCGCGCGATCAACGGCCGCGGCCGGTACCAGGCGACGTTGTCGAAGAGCACCTCGCCGCCGGCGCAGATGGTGTCGTACGTGTACTCGGAGGCCTCGACGAACTCCTCGACGCTCACCTCATCGATCCACACGAGCTTGGGGATGACACTGTCGAGCACAACTTCGCCGTCGACACGATAGGTATCGGCTGACCCTGCGCCTGCAATCGGTTTGACGATGATCGGATAGCCGATACGCTCGGCCGCGTTGCGAACCTCGGTGGCGGTGGTGCAGCGGTAATGGTGTGGCGTGCGGATTCCCGCGGCATCGAGCACCTGCTTCATGCGCTCCTTGTCGCGAAAGGGGATGGTCTGCTCGACAGTCATCCCGGGAACGCCGAGAGCCTCGCGAATCCGCGCAGCGAGCACCATGGTCGGCTCCCAGAGTGAGGCGACGTGGTCGATGTGGATTCCGGCGGCGCGCTGCACGACGTCGTGCACGATCGCGTCCTCGTAGGCGAATGACGGGATCTGCCAGTAGGCGGCGAGATTGTCGCGGGCCATGTCCGGGAGCGCGGACACTTGCTGGTCGCCCGCGCCGATCACCTGCGCGCCGGCGCGCGCAAGGCCCCGCGTGAAGAAGGGCATCTCCGCCGGGTAACCGGGCGAGATCATCAGCACGGTGGCGGTCACGACGCGCCTCCAAGCTCGACGCGCGCCACCTCGACCACGCGGCGCAGTCCCGCCTCGACGACAGCGGTGTCCGGGTGGCGGAGGATCACATGGCCCTCACCCTCGTAGGTGCCCGATGACTGCTGGCCCACTCCCGGCAGCTGCGCCTCGACGACGATGTCGCCGAATTCCCGCTGGAGGACCTCGAGCCCGTGGACGCCGACCACCGTGCCGCTGCCCTGGCCGCGCAGGTACGCGGCGCCGACGGCGTAGCGGCGTTCCGGCGGCGAGAACTCGTCGAAGATCTCCAGACGCGCCCATGCCGCGTACATGTCGACGTCGTGCGCATACGAGAGCAAGGACGTGAACTGCGCGCCCGGCGGTCTCGCCGCCACCTCGCTGATGGCGATCTCGCCGTTCGACCGCCGGAACCATTCCATGTGGGTGAGACCGGTGCGCAGACCGAGCGCGCGCAGGCCCTTGACCCCGTCGACGCGAATGGGATCGAACTCGGGACCGGAGATGTCACGCGGGAGCAGCACCGCCCACTGGATCCATGGGTTCTCGAGCACCTCGAGGGGAGTGGGGAGGTAGCGCGAGATGGAGTGCCAGACCAGCTCGCCGTTCATGAGCACGCTGTCGAAGCTGTGCTCGGCGCCGATGACCATCTGCTCGAGGAGCACCGGGTGGACCTCGCCGGGAGGATCCGCCTGCAGCCAGCTCTCGAGCTGCGAGTCGTTGTCGAGCCGGAAGGTGGAGCGAGCCCCGGCGCCGGCAGGGGGTTTCGCGACCAGGGGATAGCCGAGCTCGGTTGCCGCTGCCCGTGCCTCGGCGCCCGAGTGCACCAGCCGGTGCCGGGCGCAAGGCACCCCGTGTGTCTCGAAGACGGTCTTCATGCGTGCCTTGTCGCGGAAGTTGTACGCGACCTCGGCGCCCATTCCCGGGATGCCGAGCGCGTCGCGCACCTCGCCGAGGGGAACCTGCAACTGCTCGAGCATGCCAACCAGGCAATCGACGCTGCCGAGGTGGCGCGCCATCACCCGGGTCGCATCGGCGATCTGCTGCGCGTCGGTGCCGTCGGAGACGCGGTAGTGACCGGCGAGCGCGGCGCGAACCTCCTCCGGAAGTCTGTCCTCGGGATCCTGGCTGATCACCCCGAGACGGACGTCCGGCAACGACGCCGCCGCGGCCACGAAACGCACCGTGGCCGGGAGCAGAAAGGGGGCAACGAAGACCGCATTCGGCATGGGGGTCTGGCGAGTCTAGTCAGGCGGCGAGGGGCGGGTCGGGACCCAGCGGGTAGGATCTGCGCGTGAACGTCATCTTCGTGGAGCCAGCCTTCCCCCCGAATCAGCGCGAGTTCGTGCGCGGTCTCGCCGAGGCGGGCGCGAATGTGATCGGCATCGGCGAGCGCCCGGCAGACTGGCTCGACGCCGACCTGCGCGGCTGGATGCTGCACTACGAGCAGATCCCCAACGTCACCGACGTGGGCGCGCTCATCGAAGCGGTGCGGTTCGCTCAGAGCAAGGTCTGGGTCGATGCGCTCGAATCGACGATCGAGTCGCACACCATGGCCGCAGCCCAGGCTCGCGAAGCCTGCGGTATCCCGGGGACGTCGGTGCGCACCGCCTATCTCTGTCGGGACAAGCCGGCCATGAAAGAGGCGCTGCGCGCCGTCGGGATCCGGACGGCACGGTCGATGGGAGCGACCAGCGCCGCGGAGGTCCGAGCCTTCGCCGCGCAGGTCGGTTACCCGGTCATCCTCAAGCCTCGCGCCGCCGCGGGTGCGTCAGGGACGGTGCGCGTCGATTCGGATCCAGAGCTCGACCGTGCACTCGCCGACCTCGGCCAGTCCGGCGC